>NZ_JACYGY010000001.1:1935000-2257500 GCF_015221875.1 Dyadobacter subterraneus | reverse complement strand
AATCGGGAAGCCTTTCTTGAAGCTTACCGGCTTAAATATCCGGACTTCACAGCCCTTGCCGCCTGGACAGAGCAGATTACAGCCTTTGGCATTGGAATACTTGGGCAACTTGCCGGGCAAAAGAACGTCAAGCTCACGCTCATTGAAACAGACTTGGATCAATGGGATACTCATTATGGACTCACTTACCGGAATCTGCAGGCTTACCAGGTTTTTGAAGCTAAGCCAATATTGTAAGTACTTGAAAAAAGATACCTCTACAATGGCCTGCGCACATTATTTAATTATCAATTGTCCTACTAAACAAAAAGGTCATGTCACAGCAAATTTTAAAAGACAAGGAAGAATTACGCAATCTAATCGATGCCTATGCTTATTTAGGTGATGAAAAAAAGATCTCTCAGCTAATGGATCTGTTCACTGATGATCTTCAATACAAAGTATATATGGGAAATGCCTTGGTGGTCGATGTTGAAGGCAGAGAAAACATGGAGAGAGATTTTGATGAACATTCTACTCAGGTAAAAACCTACTTCACTTTAAATGGGCAGCATACTGTCCAGATAGACGGACGTACCGCTACGGGTATTTCCTTCACACAGATCAAGATGGTCCGGGAAGCTGACGGAAAAGATAACATTACCGACTACAGTGTCAGATACGATGACCAGTATGTCTTCCAAGGTGAAAAATGGCTGATTAAGCAGCGTACTGCTCACTTTACGATCGTAGAAGCCAGGCCGTTTAATAGTTAATAATCCCAGATAAAAATACGCCAGGAAAGCTAAAAAAATCCTCACCGTTTCACTTACGGTGCTAACTACCGTGATGGTCGGTCTGAGCGGCCTTATGAAGGCCATACACCTGCCATGGTCGGTTGACGGTCTGGTCAAATTTAACTTACCCAAATCGGCAACAGTACTGGGATTGATGGAAATGAGCTTCATCTTATTGTTTGTTTTCCCAAAGACACTGCGCTTAGGCTTTATTCTTCTGTGTAGATATTTCGCAGGGGCGATGGCGACTGAATTGTCCCATCATGGATCCATGCTCAATCCTGCAGTTCCTTTGACATTGATCTGGATTCCCGCTTTTTTGCGAGATCCATCTTTGTTCACCGGTGTTCCAGTATCCGGAGTTCTTGAAAAGCAATGATTCTTTCCGACAAAGCTGCCCCTGTAACTACTTGGGAATAATAAGTTCACAACCCCGGTTCTGTTAAGAAAACGACAGGTACCGGGGTTAGTATGATTTAAAGTGCGATAAAGGGAATCGTCAATATTTCTTTCACCTAATACAAAGGGATTTAAATAAAACGAATGAAAGTCTTCGTTAGCAGCATTTACTCAATAGAAAATTCAGACAAATTCCGGGCTAAGTATTTGAAGTTTTGCGCATGCTACCTTTATATGGACAGGAAGTTAAGTGAAACTTTTATAACTTAACATTATGCCTGGAGAAAGAAGAGTATTTGATAAGGAGTTCAAACTGATGAGTGTTGAACTGAGCAATAGCCGCACAGATCTTGGTGCATTGGCAAAAGAATTGGACATTCCACCAGCGATGCTATACCGGTGGCTTAGAGAGTTCTCCGCAAAACAGAATGGCAGTTTTCCCTGCAATGGAAAGGTAATTTTGAGCGACAAGGAACAATAATTAGCTCGTTTAAGGAAAAACTTCGCGAAACCCAACTCGAACGCGATATCCTAAAATCCGTGTACAGCATATTGGCTGTTGAATAGCCAGAACAACTTAAGTTCGGCTCGAATAAATACCTTAATGTATTTTTCTGAACCAAGCCTCCCGCCTTTACTGGTACTTTGAGTCCTTCCTAAAATCTGGGCCGGAGCGTACCTTGCCCTTTCAAGGGTATTTGTTGAATAGCCTGGTGATCTTTATAGAATCCCGTACAGAAAAATCTTAACGAACCGCGTACGCTCCCAGAAGTCATTAACCAAAAACTGTTTATGGGATCACAGGAAATACCATTCAAAATCATTTATCCCCACGCTGCGGGAATTGATGTTGGTTCACGGAGTCACTTGGTGGCTATTGACCAAAACAAAGATAATGTTCGTGAATTTGGCGTTTACACCACAGACCATCAGAACTTAATCACCCATCTGCGCACCCATGGTATTACTACTATCGCTATGGAGAGCACCGGAAGTGTGCGACACGAAGTTGCACGTATTGAGTATGGATAAAATCCATTGGGTTAGTGCTCAAACCTATCTCCAATCCAAAGGGGCGTCATTGGTAACGATGGGGTCTGTTGCATGAGGATAAAGCCTAAGGCAAGGCTAAATCCTTTAGTCGAACCGGGCAAGGGGAAGACTGGAAGGGTGAATGAAAATGAACCTCTGATGAGGCCGCGTCATGCTCTGGTTACCGAAAACAAGGATTGATACGGTAATGATGGGATATATAGGAACATTCGGTGGTTCCGACGGATGGCAAGCACCCTAATCCCCGTGGTAAAAGAGGCACCCTAACCAGTCGCATCTCAAACGTGTGGAACGTGGTAACCCCAATGAGGTCCATAATTATGGTAGGTCTTACCGTGAGGAAAGACGGAATTCCTCAGTGGGAACAGGAAGACCCGAAAAGCGAAAGCCGGTACGCCGAAAGGCAAAGGGAATCAATAACCTGCCGGATAGGGCAATACTCAACCTGAAAAGGTGCAGACGCGGGTCTGGTGAATGACCCAAAGAATGAGTAATTAAATTTGAACGAAGTGACAAGTTAGATGCAAGGCGAAAACCTGGTAAACGGACACAATGGAGCAACACAATGGCATGCCATAAATTGGCGCAGCGTATTTCGTGTGCTTAAAAATTTAAGAGGCCGCATCTTTAGGGCTGCTAAGGAAGGCAACTATAAAAAGTTGCGCTCATTGCAAAAATTAATGCTTCGCAGCTATGCTAATATCGTAGTGAGCGTCCGCAAAGTGACACAAGTGAATGTTGGCAAGAACACTCCCGGAGTTGATAAGGCTATTGTAAAAACTGCTATTGAACGTGGAAAAATGGTAGATGACCTGTTATCACATCAGCCTTGGAAAGCTAAGCCTGCACGGCGAATCTACATCCCTAAAGCCAATGGGAAATACAGGCCCTTAGGTATTCCTGTGATCAAAGAAAGATGCCTTCAGACCATGATAGTCAATGCACTGGAGCCGGAATGGGAATCAAAATTTGAATCCAGCAGCTACGGCTTCCGGCCTGGCAGAGGTTGTCACGACGCAATTGAAAGAATTTACCGTTATGCACGGCCGAATTCCCTAAAACAATGGGTAATTGATGCCGACATCAAGGGTGCTTTCGATAACATTGATCATAACTTTCTGATAGAAAGGATCATAAACTTTCCTGGCAAAGCATTGATCAAACAATGGTTGAAGGCAGGATACATGGAAGGGAACGTTTTCTTCTCAACAGAAAAAGGTACTCCACAAGGAGGATGCTGCTCACCATTGCTGGCCAATATTGCCCTGCATGGAATGGAAGAAGTTATAGGTATGAAATATAACCGGGAAGGAACACGGACCTATGGGGAGCGCAAAGTTGTCAGATATGCTGATGACTTTGTTGTCTTTTGTGCAACAGAGAAAGACGCTCTGCAGACAGTAGTCTTATTACAACAATGGTTAAAAGAAAGAGGGCTTGAGCTTTCGCAGGAAAAAACACGCATCAGACATCTGACGGAAGGATTTGATTTTCTTGGGTTTAATATATGTATTTACCCAGTCAAGAACTCACGAACAGGATTTAAAACCCTGATCAAACCCAGCAGAAAATCCATCCTTAAAATCAGGGACCGTTTAAAGGAAGAATGGATGTCCATGAAATCACAAGGCATGGAAATAATCATAAGAAAACTTAACCCGATTATCAGGGGATGGGCTAATTACTTTCGCACCGGAGTGTCCAAAGAAATATTTGGAAAATTGGACATGTGGATGTTCACGCGACAGGTGCGGTATGTCAGAAGAATGCATCCAGAGAAGAACTATGCATGGAAACAAGCAAAATACTGGGGCAGATTAAATCTTGACCGCCAGGACTATTGGGTGTTCGGAGATAAAAAGACAGGAATGCACTTGTTAAAGTTCTCCTGGTTTAAAATTGAACGACATAGATTAGTGCAAGGCTTTGCATGTCCGGATGATCCAGGCATGACAATCTATTGGAGGGATCGTCAGAAAGCGAAAGCCTTCACCGAACTGGTGCCAAGCAAGCAAAGGATTGCAAAAAGTCAGAACTATCTGTGTCCGGTTTGCAAAACATCGCTTTTTAACGAAGAACAACTGCATGTACACCATGTGAAACCAAAAAGCCTCGGAGGAACTGACGCGTACAGTAATCTGAGATTGTTGCATGTCAATTGCCACCAACAAATTCACTCGAAACATCACACTGCCAGCAGCAACGAGTTAAAGCCAACGTAGTTAGTCATTTGCTTGAGCCGGATGTGTAGTAATGCACAAGTCCGGTTCTGAGGAGGGAAAGGAGCAGTGATGCTCCTGACCTATCCGACTATTGGCAAACTTTGTTCAATGCTTTACAGAAAGCCGGTTTTGAGGTATTGTTGGTTGGCGGTAACCAAACCAAAAATGTGAAGGGTCGTAAGACCGATGTGATCGACTGCAAGTGGATTCCAAAACTGCATGCGCTGGGACTTTTGTAAGGTAGTTTACTTTTGAGTGATACATTTCAGCAGCTACGCAGCTATTATTACCATCGTCTTCATCTGGTTCAGCAGTCAGCCCTTTACAGCAACAAGATGCAGAAATGTCTTCGGTTGATGAATATCCGGCTGGACGTTGTACTTAATGATATTACAGGACAATCCGGGATGGCTGTTATTGATGCAATATTGGCTGGAAATCGAGAGCCCGAATACTTAGCTGCCCAGATTAGTGTCCGTGTAAAGAAATCCCGTCAAGAAATTGCTGATGCATTGCATGGTTGGTGGCGAGAGGAATTACTCTTTGAATTAAGGGCCTGTCTGGATTTTTATCAACTATATGAACTCAAACTTAAAGAGTGCGATCAGGTGATCGAAACTTTTCTTATTAAATATGCTCCTTCCGTTGAAATATCCATGGAAGAGCAGAAGCAGTTGAAAAGCAGTAAGAAAGGGCAAATAACCATGCCCCATCTTTCAACTTGTCACATCTTTCCTATCAGTACTTCCAAACTGACTTGTTCGCTATATCTGAATTAGCTACAATGCGGTTTTGTGTATTTTGACAAATATGGGTCACGACATACACAAGTTTCCGACGGCCAAAAGCTTCTCATGCTGGCTTGGTCTTGTAACAAATATAAAATCAGCGTGGGCAAATTGATTGGTAACTGAATGCCTTCCGGAAAAAATTATATTGCCAAAGCATTGGGATAAGCAGCCAATTCAATCGGCAATCAGAAAGATCACGAACTAACGCCATTCTTCAAACGCGTTGCTTTCAAAAAAGGCTGACTTGCAGCTATTACGGCTACTGCGAGAAAGCTTGCAGTCATAATTTGGAACATGATTATCAAGGCCGAACCATATAGAAAGACTGAGGTTGAAAAAAATATTGAAAAGCAAAGAACGATCAAGTTGAAACATCTTGATAAAAGATTACATGCTCTTCAATTGACGAAAGAGGAACTGGAAAAATTAATTGTAAAACATTCTTTTTCAATGCTTTAAATCCGGTTGTACAAAAAAAGGCTGTCGGCATGCGATTCCCGGCATTTTCTCCAGGAGCGATGGCAAATATTCGGGTACATAAAGAATAACAGAAAATTATTTTCGATTGCGAAAAGGTGCACGGTATTTGAGGTAAGCAGGAGTAGGCTTTATATTTGGTTGAGCAACGAGTTATCGAATACAGCCATTGAAAACCAGATTCTTACTGAGAAAATCAGGGTTATTCATGGTATAAGTAAGTAAACATACGGAAGTCCCAGGATCACACAGGAATTGTACAAATTGGATGTAAAAGTTTCTTGTCTAAGGGTTGCCAGACTGATGAGGAAAGCAAAAATAAGGAGTATCGTTAAAAGGAAATTCCGTATCACAACAAATTCTGAGCATAAGTATCTGGATGCGGAAATAAGCTCAACAGGCAATTCAAAGTGGATAAAATAGCGACTGCGTGGGTATCTGACATCACCTACATTAACACAACCCAAGGCTGGCTATATCTCACTACAGTACTAGATTTGGCTGACAGGAAAGTAATTGGATGGTCACTAAGTTCAACAATGAAAGCTATTGCTACTGTGATACGTGCGTGAAAAATGGCTCAGAAAAATAGAACTATAACATCTGAGTTAATTTTCCATCGCACTGACCAGGGGATTCAGTATTCATGCAATGAATTCAAAAGTTTACTTGATAAAAATCCACTTGTAATTAGAAGCACGACAGGGCCACCTGGCGTCGTAAAGGAAATTGTTGGGATAATGTTGTTGCAGAGAGCTTTCGCATCGGCCGATTCCAAACTTTAAGAGTAGAATGTGTTATTAAAATAAGTTTGTCAATTAGCAGCAAGCGGCAGTGATAGTATTTGAATATATTGAAACCTGGCGGCGGCCGCTGCGGTACAATAAAAAAGGCTTCATTCTGCCTTGGGATATATGTCACCCAACGAATTTGAAGAACTTAAAAAATGCAGAAAATTGCGGCTTAACATTTTGTCCTCATTATTATTGCAATTCCACTGCCTGACATTAAAATTTGGTCAATTACAAAATTGTCCTTTATGGCTCTTTCTAACGTGCATAAACTAAACGTCACAGACAAAGAATTTCTTGATTTTTTATACAGCTCATCCAGTATCATAAGTGAAGCATCAGAACTTGAAAGTCAATTCAAAAAGTTATTTCATGCAAAAGAACCCGGAAGTCTACAAAAATGGATTGAACGAGCGATAAAGTCAGATTCAAGCCTGAAAACGTTTGCAAAAGGAATACTCCTGGATTATGAAGCTGTGAATCAGGCCGTCATATCGAGTATCAGTAACGGTCAAGTTGAAGGACAAGTAAATAAACTTAAAACCATTAAAAGAGAAATTTACGGTAGGGCTGGATTTGACCTTTTAAAGACAATGGTACTCGCAAATTAATTCACCAAAATTGACGAAGAACCCAACTTCTCCGAAATATCCAGGCCGTACACATATGCAATTTCTGACTTATCGAGAAGTGGTCTCAGAACCGTATCATGTAGTGTCATTTTTTCTGCTCAGCATAGTGGTTCCTGATTTCCGGAGCCGTTAGATTCACACAAATTGGAAATAGTAATTCAGCATTAGTTAAAATTCTTCGTTTTTTGAGACAAAACCCTCTTACTTGCTATGTCAATCTCATACAATACTTTTTCATTTTACCTTTTTTATATTGCATAATTTCTATACAGGCCTTATTAGTCCTCTCATTCACAAAATCATGACATCGTTATTTAATCGATTTATAAACGAAGTATAATAGCATGTTTTTGAACACAAGAAAAGTGGATTTGAACACGTAAGAGGCATTTAGTTGACTGAACTTTGCGTCAAAACTAAATGGTAAAATAATATGAAAATAGTTGTGACAGGTTCATTAGGGAATATCAGTAAGCCGCTTGTGGTGCAATTGATAAAACAAGGACATCACGTTACTGTAATCAGCAGTTCGCCCGCAAGGAAAGCAGAAATAGAGCAGTTGGGAGCATGGGCTGCCATTGGCGAGGTAGAGGATGATATTTTTCTAACTAAAACTTTTGAAGGTCATGATGCTGCCTACTGTATGATCCCACCCTTTAACTTTTTCGGAGATCAGAATCTTGATTATCGAGAACAGGCATTAAATATTAGTACAAATTATCTTCAGGCAATTCAAAAAGCTGGTATAAAAAAAGTAATTCATCTGAGCAGTGTAGGTGCAGAAAAACAGACTGGGGTCGGGGTATTGGTTTTTCACTATATTGCAGAAAGTGTTTTTAAACGACTTTCTCCAGACATATCTGTTACTCATCTTCGGCCAGGATCTTTCGATTATAATTTGTATGCCTTTATGGATATGGTTAAGGGCAAAGGTTTTTTGGAAGGTATTATCGGGAAATTGTTCTACCTTAAACATTATGGTCTCAAAGGTCTTGTGAAAGGATATTCCGGAATTATATTGTCGAATTATGGAGCAACCGACAAAATCGCTTGGGTGTCTCCCAATGATATTGCAACCACCATTGCAGAGGAAATTAACACTCAACAAAAAGGGAGAAAAGTGAGGTATGTTGCCAGTGAAGAACTCACATGTCAGGAAATAGCCTCTGTTTTGGGTAACGCCATCGGAAAGCCGTACTTAAAATGGGTGCTTATTAGCGACAAACAAATGAGCGACGCATTCAAAAAAATAGGGGCATCAGAAAAAATCGCCAAAGAATTTACAGAAATGAATGTTGCGATGCATGATGGCAGTTTGTTTGAGGATTACTTCAAAAGCAGACCAGCCATTTTTGGCAGGGTGAAAATTAAAGATTTTGCGAAAGAATTCGCCTTAAAATACAAAGAGCAATGAGACATCTATTTCTATCAATTCTATTCTTTAATTTTTCAACAATGTTATTTTCACAATCAAAAGCCGATGATATCGTTGGTGTATGGTATAGCCCTGTAAAAGAGGGCAGTGTGCAGATATTTAAGAGCGGTAAAAACTATTACGGCAAACTAATCTATTTAAAACATTCTGTCGATAATGATGGAAAACCCGTTTTAGATGTAAATAATCCTGACAAAGAAAAGCGGAAAATGCCATTGGTAGGAATCTTTTTGTTAACAGAAATTATATTTAATGATAAGAAGAACAGCTGGAAGGGAAAGCTTTATGATTATGATGGGAAAAAGGGAAATACCTATGATTCTTATCTTACCGTCACCAAAAATGGCGACCTAAATATCAAAGGCTTTTGGGGACTTTCTTTCTTCGGATTAAATCCCGGACTTACTTTGGAAAGAGTTGATGTGGAATAATCTTATTTTTAGATCTTTTAAACTAATCGGAATGAACCTGCAGCAGCCCTATAGAATAAAAACCATTAAAGAATATCATAAAATACTAGGTGTAAGCAATCCTGTAAATCCTATGATTAGTGTTATAGATCTAGCTGAATTAACACCTTATAAAAGTGAGGAAAGTATCAAGGTGATCTTTGATTTTTATATCATCTCACTCAAAAAGGTGAAGGTCGGAGATGTACAGTATGGTTACGGCCAGCAACAGTATGATTTCGATGAAGGCATTTTGTTCTTTATAGCACCTAATCAGATATTTTCATTTAAAGCGGATAATGATTTTAAGAGTGCAGGAAGTATGTTGCTCATTCATCCGGATTTCCTATGGGGAAATACATTAGCTAAAACCATCAAAAAATTTGATTTCTTCAATTATGCGATAAACGAAGCTCTTTTTGTGTCCGAAAAAGAAGAGCTTATATTGAACAGTTTTATCAAAAATATTGAGCAGGAATATCATGCACACATAGATAAATTTAGTGAGTCGATTATCATTTCTCAAATTGAATCACTCCTCAATTATTCAAATCGGTTTTATATGCGTCAGTTTCTCACGCGTAAAATATCGGGAAATCAGATACTGGATAAACTGGAAAAAATTCTTGACGACTATTTTAATAATGAAGCCATTATCAATAAAGGATTGCCTACGGTACAGTACATTGCGGGACTTCTCAATTGTTCTCCAAACTATTTGAGTGGAGTTTTGAAAACCCTTACCGGTCAGAATACCCAGCAGCACATTCATGAAAAGCTCATTGAAAAAGCAAAAGAAAAACTTTCGACGACTACGCTTACTATAGGCGAAATTGCTTTTGAGCTAGGATTCGAGTACCCACAGTCTTTCAGCAAATTATTTAAAAGCAAAACCGATCTTACTCCGGTTGAGTTCCGGGCGTCTTTCAATTAATTATAAATTATCAATTACTTTATGATCGATTTTTTAACATTATTGAAATCAAGAAATGAGTGCTTATTTTATTTTGGACTATTATGTCTGTTAAGTGCAGTTTTTATACTGACGAGTTCGAAATACACTATCCAAATAAATTAAAGAAAATTTCAACCACTCCATAATTCTGTCTTTCGTCATTTAGTATAATGAGGACGGTTAAAAAAAATCCATAGTATTCTGAAAGGCCTAATAATTATCTCTTAGGCCTTTCAGAATAATAATGATTAAAACTTGACAAATTTACTGGATATAATACCAACTTCGGTATGCAGGCGGATAAAATAAGTCCCCATCAATAAGTTATTTACAGGGACAATAACATTAATTTCGTTTTCCCGGATGGCAAGCTGACGTAAGAGTGTACCATTTGCGTCTAACAAATCCACCCTGCTGGTTTTTCCAGATAAAGGAATGGTTACTGTTTCCACCGCAGGATTTGGGTAAAGATAGGGACTTAATTCTGTAGGAGGCCCGAACCTTAGGGACTTGATACCATATTTTGTAGTTTTTCCATCGTAATCAATCTGGACAAGTCTATAATAGTTTGTACCGTTTAATGGCCGATTATCGTACCAGGTATAATCTCGCCTCACCGATGAAGATCCGTTTGCTTCAATAAATCCGATCATTTTAAAGTTTTTTGCATCGGTTGAATGCTCTATCTCAAAATGGCTGTTGTCTGTTTCGGTTGCAGTTGACCATTCCAGCTTAACAGCTCCCCCTTCTACCTTTGCAAAATAACGTGCCAATGAAACCGGCAAGGCCCCCATGTTAAAAAAGGTTATCTCTCCTGAACCAAACCCCTGGGTGAAGTTATATGGTGTATTGCCAGAAGTTGTATTATTCCATTTTGCCGGATTTGTAATATCGTCTAGCCAAACTTCTTTTGTCCCGCTTGTTAAAGTAGGGTTATAGATAGTATTGGTATAACGAGTATTGTTATTTGGGTTGGTCAAAAACCCAAGTGAACAATTGGTATTTAAACTTGTGGGTAATTCACAATATGCTGGAAAAAAGTTCGTTGGTTCAATACTGTCAGGATTTGTAAACCAGCCATTTGCCACATTTGTAGAAGAGGACCATCTTAGGTTATTAAAGGCATAGATAAATGTTGGATTGCTTTGTGTGCCCTGGTATATTAATATTTGATCGCCAGTCCCTGCTGGCCATGGATTAGCAGTAAGATTGATATTAGTCCATGTGCTCGGCAGTATGGACAGTTCTGCTGAGGGAAGTGCAATACCATCACCTTTTACCCCCGATACGACCCTTGCTGCGAGGTCAATTTTAAATGTGATTACCGTACCCGCAGGTATAATTGCAGAAGGTTTCCATTGAAAGGTCCCTTCGTTGGTGTAAGTTCCTGCTAATGGTGGATTAGCGAGCGAACCTACGAAATGAGCCGAAGTTGAGCCAAATGCATTCACCCATCCGCGGTCAGTAAAATATATTACCTCATCTTTAGCAATGCTGCTTAATGCAACCACTGCGAAACTCCGTTTTGTAGATGTAGGGTCATCAAAATCACCGTTCATTCCGATAACCGCAAGATCACCCTGAGAAAGGGCTGCATTCGCATTTGATATTTTTATAAGAAAGAGGGCTGCTAATAGCACTAGGCAATAGAATTTTTTCATAAAGTACATCGTTTTAGTAGAACTTATTTTACATGAGACCTAATTTAGTTCTATAATGAGAAAGTGACTGAATTATACTTATTACAATTATTTTATTTATTCTAAAATATCTTTTTTTAATCCAAGCTCATCAATCAAATTTTGCATCTCTCTTAAATTTTAAGCAATGCGTCGCTTAAATTTGAATTCCTATATGGCTTAACATGTACAAAATTAAAATTAGGATATGCCAGGGTGGATAAGACATATGTTTTTAAATAATCTGTCTTCCAGGTATTTCCAGCTAATACCCCTTACCATGAATATTCGTTTTTCTCAGCTCTGGATCCCGGCTTAATTTCTTTTGAAGTTTTGACACAAACATCTAGAATTGCTCCATAAAAATTTTGGTGAACTGATCCCGAGAGAAACGCTGATGCAGGAAGTCTGGATCAATGAAGGGGTCTTCACCGGTCGCAGCGGGGTTAAAGTATACAAAATTGAAAATCGGATATGCACGGGTATCTACCCAGGATCAAAATTTGAAAATGCAGCTAGATGCTTTGCAAAAAGCCGGGTGTTAAAAAGTATTTCAAGAAAGGGCTTCTGGTATAAAATCCGATAGACCACAACTTGCTGCTATGCGACAAATTCTTCGCAAAGGCGATGTGATTTATATTTATAAGCTAGACCGTTAGGGACGCTCCTTAAAACATCTTTTGGAAATGACCTCTGATTTTGAAAAGCGGGGAATCGGCCTTGTTTCCATAAATGATCATATCGATACAACAACTGCCCAAGGTAGGCTCATCTTTAATTTTTGCATCCCTCACTGAATTTGAAAGAGAACTGATCAGGGAGCGGACTAAATCGAGACTAGAAGCAGCCCGTGCACGTGTGGCCGAAAAGGTGAAAGTAGCCGTGGGCTTTCAAAAGAGGCTGAGAAAAAAGCTACGTTAGCACAAACGTTGTACAATGAACGCAAGTTGGGTGTGCATGAAATCGCCGCTGATCTGGAAATCTCGAAAATGACGTTGTACAAATATCTCAGACATCGTGGAATCTTAATTAATAGCAAAACATGGTTAATAACTGTTTAGTTAAGTGTAACCGAACAGTTATTAATCCGGCAAAGAAACTGAAAACGATACTGTAAAATACCTTATCCGGTTGTTAACGAACTAAAAAGTGGTATCCTGAAAGTAACAATGAAAAATAATTTAGATCATGCTCAATGCCCTGCTATAGAAACGATAGCTATGTTCGGAGAACGGTGGACAGTGCTTATTTTGCAAGTGCTTTCCAAGCATGCAGGCGTTTTGGGGAAATTAATGTCCGGGTGCCCTCTATCTCGAGAAAAGTATTAACTGAAGAACTAAGAGAACTTGAAGCTGATGGGTTAATTAGTACGAAACAGTTCGATGATTTTCCCCCTCAGATAGAGTATGCCCTCACCGAATACGAGGAAAAACTTTGCCCATTGCTATCTTATATAGCAGCATAGAACAAAGAAAAAGTTTAGGATTTCTTTTCTATGACAAAAGCTTTCAATTCTGCAATCTTTCCATTTTCGAAGCGCCAGATGTCGCAATAATCATAGTGGTTATAGGTTCCATTTGCAGCCTTCAAGGTAATTTCCCCCGTCACGGTTACATAATCACCTTCCTCAATGGTCATTTCGACGGTAAATACGGGCGGTTCGAAATAGAATTCCTGCATATACGCTCGTACTTTATCTTTACCCTCAAGGATACGTTCGCCTACAAAAAACCATTTGGTATTCTGTGTACAATAGGCTAGAAAACTTTCATAGTTTCCCTTTTTAACGAATTCGTTGGCTTTGTGTAATATCGTTGCGTTTTCCATTTTTGTTCGTTTTTTGATCTGAATCGATTTAGTAGTGCTTGCATCCGGTGTGCTTCCATATGATTCTATCGGTAAGCGCTCTTCGTTATAAATTACCTTCTCAGCACCGGAGTTATAACGATCAATGGGTGGTATATTGCCGTCCCATTTTCTCATCTTTTGAGAATTTAGAACAGGCTGAAATGTGTTTAGATTAGGAAGGTAACTTATCGGGTGTGCCATGATTTCGCTACCAACTGACAGTAAGATGGAAGTTGCTAATGTTAGTTTTTTCACGTTATTATTTTAATGATTAAGTTCTACAAACTTTCCAGCGTTTCTTCAATTATTTCGATGTCAAATTCTTTTAATCGTTTGCTGATATGATCAGTTGTGACAATCGTTTCCGGAAGATACAAACCGCCGATCTTTTGTTCAGATTGTCCATTCAGGCCCAATATCTTTTCTGTGATTAAATATACGCCCACAGCTGTGAGATGGGAATTTCCTTTTGTGCCGGATACGATCGTGCTGAGTTTTCTTTTTTCGCCGGATGGTAGGGTGCCAATAATAGTAATGTATAAGTCATGGGAAGCTTCCAGTCCCTTACTGGTCCCTATAGATTCCCCTGTAATAAAGTCGAACCGAATATTTTTCGCACCCGTAAAAGCGGCTATACTCGGAACATCCAGCGTGCTGAGTGGGTAACCTATTGCTGATGAATGATTGTACAAATCAATAGTTCTCGGGTTTTCTTTTGCCTGTAGTGATAGCCAATTTCCCCCCTTGCGAATGAGCGCCTCACCAACAAAACCACTAACTTCGTTTGCAACCAGCGGCCCTACGCTATCCTTTGGGTCATATAATCCTGCAAGTTCGATAGTTTCTATTTTACTGAATTTATTCGCTTGTTGTCTGACCATAAGGGTTAATATTCCCGCTTGCCAATGACCTGCGTATACAACAGGTGCAACAATCGTTTTGTGAAGGCCCAAAAATGCTGTGGGCGAGATTTGATCCGCTAATTCGCTTACCGCAATACATGCAATACCATTTAAGATAGCAGTTTCTCTCAATATATTACTGTGATCATCCACCGCTGATATAATCAGGTCAATTTTCTTAAAATCACTTAGTTCGAAGCCTTCTTCGAGATTGACATAAGCAGTTTCTGAATGATTTAATTCCTTAGCCAAAGGTATTCCGTTCTGTGGATTTCTACCTGCAAGAACAAGTTCAATATTCTTATCAGCTTGTCTGATTAGTCGTGCGATGTTACTTCCAACCATTCCATAACCGCCCACAATTAAGATTCGTTTTTCCTGTGATTCCATATTAAAATTTTTAAATTATGTAACTTCTATTTTGCAATCTTACACCAAGAGCGATTTTGCTTTCAGACGTGCCCCAGTCAACTCTTGTCTTTAGGACAAAGGTAAGGCTGCACATAAACTTTTGTATATTGCCCGCTAATTGTTAGGTACTATAAATAATGTAAGTAATGGGCGAGATCAAACAAACATCAACCAACTTCTCAAACAAGCTTGCGCTGAGCGATGAATGTTCGGAAGCATATGCATCAAATATCATCGGCGGACAATGGACATTGGTAATATGTTCGTGGCTGTTAAGTGGGAAACTAAGATTTGGAGAACTAAAGAAAAAATTACCTGGTATTACCGAAAGGATGTTGACCTTGCAGCTGCGTAAGCTCGAAGAGAATAAAATAATCATAAGGACTGTTTATGCAGAAGTACCACCGCGGGTAGAGTATGAGCTTACAGAAATTGGATACGCCTTAAAACCGGTCATCAAGGAGTTGGAAGATTGGGGGGGGCGTCATAAAAAGTTGACGAGTATATAACTTGAAATTTATTGACCAATCCTATTATTTCCTGTCAGCTAATGTGGCACTTATTCTAATTATTTCAAAAACTACATTATTGGTTATGCCAGTATGAAAAAGTTTACCGCCCCACAGATTAAACCAAATATAATAAGGACTTCAATATCGAAACTTAATATTGCGAGTTGAAGATTTGGTAAATAATATCAGTTGCAGAAATAAATTATCATATACATCTGTTTGACAAATACATTTACAATATGAAAGTGACTAAGTTTTTATTCTACTTTCTAATTATTTATCAGCCATGAACATTCGATTGCTTATCATATGCTGCGTCTTTGCAATGGATGCTCCGGCACAAAATCTGGAAACTCCTTTTCAAACATGCCATGTCAATGGAAGCACTACCATTTACGATTATAACAGCCATAAATGGACTGTCACGGATGAAGTTGATTCGCATCGAGGTAGTCAGCCGGCTTCCACTTTTAAAATAATCAATCTATTAATTGCGCTCGAAACAGGTATAATTAAAGATGAAAACGCCATCATCAAGTGGCCCGGCACAACGGATACCACCTTATATGGCTATCGTCCGGATATTTACCGGGACATTTCTGTAAAGGAAGCATTTGAATTATCCGCCGGATGGGCCTTCATTGAGCTGGCTAAACAAGTGGGCCGTAAAAAATATAAAACATATCTACAAAGATCAAACTATGGGAATGGAGACCTCTCAGAAAAAGGTGATGATTTCTGGAATTTTGGAAATTTCCATGTATCACCTCGCAACCAGATCGAGTTTTTGATCAGTGTATATGACAATAAGACTATTTTTTCAAAACAGAATATCGCTATTTTAAAAAAAGTGATGGTTACAGAGAAAACGACCGACCATACGCTCAGGTCTAAAACAGGATGGACCCGGGTGGAAGGAAATGATATTGGCTGGTGGGTTGGTTATCTGGAATCAAAAGGAAATGTATATTTTTTTGCTACCCGGATTACCAAACAACGATCGGTACCAAACCCTGGCTTTGGAGAATGTCGTAAGACAATTACCAGAGAATTTTTAAGGCAAATAAATGCTTTGTAACTATGGAAACTTTACTGAAAAGAATGATTGTAAGATTGATGATAATATCAATTTAGTATTCAGTACATATGAAATTGAAAAATCTGCGTTGCTTATATAGTAATGTTTTTTGTATTCTTTCTATCCTGTAAAAAAGAAGAAGAGCTGCCAATTCCTTCAAAAGTTCTTGCGCTTTCCATCAAACCTTCACAAGTCAATCTGGCAAAGGATGAGCCCTTCGGCAAGCGATTAGAACTTACCTTTCATAACAATGAGCCCGCAGAAAACCTGTCGGTCATATAAAGCTGTGAAAACCCCAGGATTGCCGATGTAAATATAGATGGTGTAGTGTGCCAAAAGGTGCAGGTGAAACCTATATAGATGCCCGGTAGCCTACTGCCTTCTTTACTTTAAACCGTTTCTATTTCACTTATCCAAACTCTGTTATAATTTTGCGGGCTGATAACCAATTTAAATTATGACAAAGGCAGACACCGTTCAAAAAATTACAGAAAAAACAGGTATCGAAAAAGAGGCTGTTGAAAAAATATTGGAATCGTTTTTTGTAACGATTAAAGACTCAATGACAGGCGGCGAAAATATCTATTTCCGCGGCTTTGGAAGTTTTACCAATAAAAAAAGAGCCCAAAAAACGGCAAGAAATATTTCAAAGAATACTTCGATGACTGTACCCGCGCAAATAATTCCTCATTTTAAACCTTCCGAAGAGTTTGTAAAGCTGGTTAAAGAAGCAGGTCTTACAAAAGTTTAACGTTATAGATACAAAACTTAAAAAAGGAAGCCTTGGCGGTAACGTTCAGGGCTTTTTTTGATAAAAAGTCAATGGTATAATACTGATAACGAATAACTTATTTAAAAATACTAAGGTAGCAAAAAGGTATTTAAGAAGTTGTACCCTTTTGCTACCTTAGGTCTGTTTCGGACTATTCTAACCACCCGTAGTGCTGCTGCCGGCGTCCCAATTTTACATTTTCCCTCAGGCCGTAAGCCAAGATTCTGGAAGGGTACAACATAAGTTGGACTTTATTGCTACCCTATCTGCCTATTTACTTTGTGACATCATTACAACAAGCCGCGCCGCTTTCCGGGCCAATTGCCTTGACCTAAGAAAGGAAACCAGCGGCGCAGGCAGGTCAGACCATCCAGTAAACCAGATGTATTATGTTCACTACAAATCCATGGGTAACCTACATTTCAGTAGCCGGCCCGCTGCTTGCCGGCTACTACCTTTTAATCGGGATAATTTTTTACCGGCACAGTCTGAAAGCCAGAGTCCATAGCTGGCGAAGCCCGCCAGTCTCAGTCAGCGAATTTACACAAGCCGGACAGGCCGAGGATCACAGCCAAAAGCGCAGCCAGCAGCCGGAAAGTGAACTGACTGGTCTGAACGAATATCAACAGGAAGATGATTACCCTTTGGAGGCTTCATGGGAAAACGAACCGATGATGCTTCAGCTCGAAGAGCTCTCGCTTCATTTAAAACAAACGATCCGGGAAGTTTATGAAAAAGATTATGACAAGGAGGAATTCATACTTCTTACCCAGATGACATTAAAAGAATATCCCGCCATATATGGCACACCGTTCCAGCTTTCGATTAACCATTTAATTGAAGCGGAACTGGAAAAATACGGCTCCATCCACCTGGACAGTGAAGACAGGATGAGGATTTGGAATCAGGCGGACTGATGGAGCAGTTGCTCAAGACTTGCTTCCCGCGCCATGCGGGAAGCTCTCTTAGGGCTCTTGTGAAATAGCATTTCATGTTCAACTTAAACAGATAGAGGAGATGAGAATCAGGAGTATATTTAAAAGCAGACAGTGGCTGCTTACCGGGAGCATTATGCTTGGCGCAATCATTTCAAAGGCGCAGGATGGAGCTGCCGGGATTTCTGAAGCCGACAGTCAGGTTAGGTCTTACTTTGAGCCGGGAACCAACCTGATGTATGCGATCGGTGCTGTTTTGGGCCTTGTGGGCGCTGTCAAGGTATTTCAAAAGTGGAATGCGGGTGATCAGGATACAAATAAGGTCGCCGCAGCATGGTTTGGAAGCTGCATCTTTCTGGTTGTGGTTGCCACTGTGCTTCAATCTTTTTTCGGCGTGTAGATCCGCCTATCCGCCGTTTTTAAAATCCATACGGGTCTGAGCTGCGCTTAGTGGATGCAGAAGATCAAAAGGCTTGTAAGAAACAGCTTTAATGGCTACTATGGCCAAAGCAAACCATCAATGGCCGCAGCAACACTTTTATAATGCAGCCGGCAACAGGCTTAATCCTGCCGGCTGTAATTTAAACCCACACACCGCAGTACATTCTAAATTAAAGACTATGGAAGAGCTACTAGTGGCAGATTGCCATCCTTACCTTTACCTTGATAATCCGGAAATACTTTTAAAGGATTCACAGGTCTTCTACCGGCCTGGCAGTTTGAATAACAAAGTAAAAAAAGCCTGTGGAAGAATCAGGAAAATGATCGCTTCGGGCCTCTCATCAGATGAGGTTATCGATCAGAGCGTCGAGCTGATCACAGCCGAACTCAGGCCTTCACGCTTTGGCTATGTTTGCGCGGTCATAGCCAGCGAGTTTCCAAAAACTTTTTTAGGATGGGTCAAGGCCAATGCACTGAAAGATCAGGTGCTCGATGTTGTAAGCGGCTGTGAGCCTATGTTCACCCTTCTTAGGTTTAGTGCCCGCACCGCTGAGCAGCACAGCATCTACATGACAGTTACAAACTTTATCGGCCATTATCTAAAAAGAAAAAGGGAAGAATCGGATCGTGAGCTGCTATCCGCTGAAATGAATAAACCAGCCGCTCGGGGTTTAGTTGCTGCCTCAGATGCAAACGCTTTTCAAGTGGAGCCAGCTGTCGTAAAAAGCGGGCTTTTTAAAACGGATGCTTTAATTATCCGGCCAGTTCTCAAAGAAGTGTCCCCGGCTGCGGCCGTGGCCCTACCTTGCCCGGTAGAAGGCCCCCCCGCGCCAGCACGGACAGTAGATTATTTCAAAAGCGAGCTGCTGGAGGATTCAGCCGGCATGCTCTATCAGTTGAAAGCGCCGCAGCGCGTTTCAGCTGATAATACAGAAACCCTAAAACAAACACACCTGATGGCCAGTAAACAATATTCAATCAACAAGGGAATCAACAAAAGCCTTGTCTTTAAAGGTCTTAGGGCACAATACATTGGCTACATGGGGCTTGGGCTTTTAATTGATCTTCTTTTTTACGCTGTGCTTTATATGCTTAGGGTCAATACCTACACTACGCTGCTTCTGACAGTCACACTGGGCGCTTTAATTACCGCTATCGTCTATCATCTGAATGCCACATACGGCGAGCATGGGCTGAGCAAGACCCTTGCTAAAAGAAAAACACCAAAAATAATCCGGTCATTTTCCAGAAGAATATTCAGGTAACAAGACCGCGCAAGGAACCTGTCTGAATCCTAAGTCCAATAACAAAATGGAAAAGCTACTCGAAGATTTGCTGCCGATCCTGGAAGTATCCGGTGGATGCCTGCTTTCCAAGCAGGGTGATGTAACCCTTGGATTTCAGCTTCAGCTGCCCGAGATTTTCACCCTCTCAGAGCAGCAGTATGAAGCCTTTCATCAAAGCTGGGTAAAGGCCCTAAAAATGCTTCCGGTCGGAAGTGTGTTTCACAAACAGGACTACTTTTTAAAAAGCACCTACAAGGCTGATTTCAGTAGGGACGACACCAGTTTTCTGACCCATTGCTCCGAGCGATTCTTTAACGAGCGGCCCTTTCTTGATCACCGCTGCTATGTATTTATCACCAAAAAGCCCACTGACAGAAAACCTTCCAGTTCAATTCTCTCAAATCTTTTACGGCCAAGCCTTTTTCCCAAAGAAAGCCTCGATGAGCAGGCCCTGCAGGAATTTCGCGGCAGCGCCGGCCAGTTCAAAAGGATCATGGAGGATTCAGGGTTTGTCAAGATGCGTCCGCTGGAAGATCAGGAGCTTTTAAGCACAGCGGCCAAACAGGGGCTTTTGGAACAGTACCTTTATTTATCCGAGAACAGCGGATCTAAGCTGATGCGCGACATTCATTTTGATAAAGGTATCAGGATCGGGGACCAGTACTGTCAGCTATTTACGCTGGCTGACGCGGCGGATCTACCCGGGGTTTGCAGCGCTTCGATCCCTTACGAGAAATATTCCAGTGAGCGCACCAAGTTTAGCACCGGATTTGCAAGCAGTCTTGGCCAGCTCTTATCCTGCAACCACATTTATAACCAGTTCATTTTTATCGAGGATCCTGATAAAGCCTTAAAGCGGCTGGAAAGCAAAAGGCTTCGGCTGCAATCACTGTCGCTGCACGCGCGCGAGAACCACCTGGCACTTGATGCGACCAATGAATTTTTAAATGAAGCGATCAAAGAGCAGCGAATGCCGGTGAAAGCACATTTTAATCTGATGGTATGGAGCGATGATCTTTCACAGATGAAGGAAATCAAAAACATGACCACATCGGCCCTTGCCCAGATTGATGCTGCCGCCCGGCAGGAGATCACCGGAGCTGCCCAGATCTTCTGGGGTGCGATGCCTGGCAACCAGGCTGATTTTCCCATGAACGAGACCTTTGATACCTTCACAGAACAGGCCGCCTGTTTTCTGAATCTGGAAACCAGCTACCGCTCTTCTCTGAGCCCGGTCGGCATCAGGCTTGGTGACCGGCTGAGCGGAAGGCCCATGCACGTGGATATTTCCGATGAACCGATCCAGATGGGGATCTGCACGAATAGAAACAAGTTTATTTTAGGACCATCCGGCTCTGGCAAAAGCTTTTTTACCAACCATATGGTCAGAAGCTACTTTGAGACAGGCGCCCATATCGTGCTGGTCGATGTGGGTCACAGCTACAAGGGACTTTGTGATATGGTGGGCGGTTACTATTTTACCTATGAAGAAAAAAGCCCCATCGAGTTTAATCCGTTCTACGTGCCGAAGGGAGAGCAGCTTGACACCGAAAAAAAAGAAAGTATCAAAACCCTTCTTTTGTCTCTTTGGAAAAAAGACGATGAGACCTTTACGCGCAGTGAGTATGTGGCTCTTTCCAATGCACTGACCCTGTATTTTTCACACCTGGATCAAAACCCGGACATCTTTGCCTGTTTTAACAGTTTCTATGAATTTTTAAAATTGGATTTTACCCGCATCATCCAGGCTGATAATGTAAAAGAAAAGGACTTTGACATCCACAACTTTCTGTACGTTTTGATGCCCTATTACCGTGGCGGAGAGTTTGACTACCTTTTGAACGCGAAAAGGAATCTGGATCTTCTGCACCAGCGCTTTATTGTCTTTGAGCTCGATAATGTGAAGGAGCACCCCATCCTTTTTCCCATCGTCACCATCATCATCATGGAGCTTTTTATCAGCAAGATGAGAAAGCTCGAAGGGACAAGAAAGGTCCTTCTGATCGAAGAAGCCTGGAAAGCAATCGCTAAAGAAGGAATGGACGAATACATAAAATACATCTTTAAAACGGTAAGAAAATATTTTGGAGAGGCCATCGTGGTTACCCAGGAGATTGAAGATATTATCTCCTCCCCTGTGGTCAAACAGGCGATTATCAACAACTCAGACTGCAAGATTCTTTTGGACCAGTCCAAGTACCAAAACAAGTTTGACCAGATCCAGGACCTATTAGGGCTGACTGAGAAGGAAAAGGCCCAGGTGCTTTCCGTCAATAAGGCCAACGATCCGCTAAGAAAGTATAAGGAAGTTTTCATCAGTCTGGGCGGTGTTCTTTCCAAAGTATACCGCACTGAGGTGAGCCCTGAGGAGTATTTATCCTACACCACAGAGCAGACAGAAAAAGTCAAGGTTAACCAGTATGCCAGAAAATACGGGAGCATAAAAAAAGGCATTCAGGTGCTGGCTCAGGAAATGCTGGCCGCGGCACGCCAATAAAAATTTTCAACCATGTTAAAAAAAATCCTATTGCTGCTGATGGTCTCTTTTGCCACCATCGCCCCGGCAGGCAGCGCACAGGCCGCTATTCCCTGGGCACAGATTATTAAAGAAGCGATCAAAAGGGTCGTTAAAGCGGTTGATCTTCTGATTCAAAGAAGACAAAATGCGGTCATTAAACTCCAGAATGCCCAGAAAGAACTTGAAAATACGATGGCTAAATTAAAGCTCGATCAGATCACAGACTGGGTCAAAAAGCAGCGGGATCTATATAAGGAGTATTACGACGAGCTTAAAAAAGTAAAGGCGGTAATCGCTTACTATTTCAGGGTTAAAGAGATCGCCCAAAAGCAGGTTTTGATCCTGGATGAATACCAGAAGGCCTGGAATCTGTTTCAAAAAGACAAGCACTTTTCGGCCGCCGAGCTTTATTACATGCAGAAGGTCTATGAAGGGATGCTGGATGAAACTTCTAAAAATGCAGATCTTCTCAACCTGGTAGTCAAATCGTTTTCCACCCAGATGTCCGATGCGAAAAGGCTGGAAATTATCGGCCGGGCAGCTACCCAGGTCGATAAAGTGTATGATGAGCTCAGCAGCTTTAACCATGAAAACAAAGTTCTGAGCCTTTCGCGTGCGAATAGCGAGTTTGACGCAAAGCTCGTCAAGGAGCTTTACGGAATCCAGTAAAAAAGCAGAAGCGATGAAAAAGACCTTCTTAACCATTTTGATTCTGGTGCTTACGACAAACCTATCTTTTTGCCAGAAGCTAAAAGAATGGATTCAGCAAAGCAAAACCCAGAAAGAGTATCTGATCGAGCAGATCGCCCAGCTTAAAATTTATCTGGAGCTCACAGAGAAAGGCTATAAGATTGCCAAGGAAGGGCTCACTACAATTGGTGAGATCAAAAGCGACGAATTCAAACTTCATAAAAACCACTTCGATTCGCTTCTGGTTGTCAATCCAAGGATTGGATCATCCAGCCGGCTGAAGCAGATCACTGACCTTCATGGCCAGGTCAATAAGACCTGCGCGCTGCTGCCAGCCCAGCTTGCGCCTTCTTTTAACGCAGCTCAGATGGATTATATCAAAAGCGTTTTAAAACTGGTTTATGATGACTGCCAGTCGGTGCTATCGAGTCTTTTTCTTGTGATCCGTGATGGCAATCTTTCCATGACAGATGATGAGCGCATAGCGCGCATTGAGCTCTGCCTCAGGCAGATGAAGAATAATTACAGCTTTGTAAAAAACTTCGATCAAAGAACAAGGCTTCTGGCTTTACAGATCCAAAGCGAGCAGGCCCAGATCAACACGGACAAAAGCATTCACGGTTTAAAGTAGGAAACAATGAAAAAACTGATTCTTCTTTTCTTTTTGTCTGCGCTTGCACCGGCTGCAAAAGCGCAGACTGCCGAGGTCACACAGCTGATCCTGAACATTGAAAAATTAAACCAGCTTCGAAAAATCTTAAAAGAACTTAAAGCGGGTTATGAGATCCTTTTTAACGGGTACAACACCATCAAGGATCTTTCCGAAGGAAATTTCAAGCTGCATGAAGCGTTTCTGGACGGGCTCTTACAAGTGAGCCCGGCTGTTAAAAACTATGCACGCGTTAAAGATATCGTCCAGGCGCAGCTTGCGATCATCAAGGAAGCCGGCCAGGCAAGGCAGCGCTTACTTTCTTCGGGTCAGTTTTCAAAAGATGAGCTTGATTACGCCGGCAAAGTCTATGATCAGCTCTCAGCCGCCAGTCTGAAAAATCTAGACGCACTTACCACGGTTGTGACCGCTAAAAAGCTGCGGGCCTCAGATGATGAAAGGCTTAGGATCATTGATAAGCTTTATGAAGAAATTACAGATCAGCTTTCCTTTCTCAGACACTTTAACGGAAGCGCCTCCGTGCTGGCAGCGCAGAGAGAAAACGAGCTTTCCGATACAAAAATGCTACAAGAGCTCTACGAGCTTCAACCCTAAACAGCTAAACCCAATGAAAATAAGGTTTTTAAGGGTCACATGCTATGTGACCGTAGCGGCGCTCTTGCCCAGCCTGAGCCAGGCACAGGGATTCTCAGAGCAGGTCCGCGGGCTGAACGGGGTCCTTGATACGCTGTATTCGGAGATGCTTCCGCTCTGCGCAAAGCTTATAAGCGTCGGCCGCGGCATCGCAGGCTTTGCAGCCATCTTCTACATCGCATCGCGGGTCTGGCGGCATCTGGCCAACGCTGAGCCCATCGACTTTTACCCGCTTTTCCGCCCCTTTGTGCTGGGCTTTGCCATCTTTATTTTCCCTTCTGTGATCGCGCTTATGAATGCGGTGCTTTCCCCCACAGTGCGCGGCACCGCAGGCATGGTCCAGGATTCAGACAAAGCCATTGCGCTGCTACTGAAAAAGAAAGAGGATGCGGTCAAATCTTCAAAGTTCTGGGAGATGTATGTGGGTGATGATCTGAAAGGGTCCCGCGAGAAGTGGCTCAAATACACCTACGGGGACAGCTACTCAGAAGGCTTCACAGACGGGATCTCCAATGACATCAAATTCTACATGGCCAAACAAAGCTACAATTTCAGAAACTCGGTCAAGGCAGCGCTCAGCGAGGTGCTGCGGGTGGTTTTCGAATCAGCGGCCCTTTGCATTAACACAATACGCACCTTTCATCTGATCGTTTTGGCTGTGATCGGTCCAATCGCTTTTGGCATCGCTGTCTTTGACGGGTTTCAGCATACGCTGACTGCGTGGATCGCACGCTATATCAACATTTACCTTTGGCTTCCGGTTGCCAACATCTTTGGTGCGATCATTGGCAAGATCCAGGAGAAGATGATCGCCTTGGACATCCGGCAGGTGCAGGAAAATGGCGATACCTTTTTTAACGCGCACGATATGGCGTATCTGATCTGTGCGCCCGTAAAGGTTGTATAATAAATGTGTCTTTGGCAAGACACTAGGCAAGTATTCCGATAGCCTATCATCAGCCAACTTATCTGAAAGGGAAACTGGACAGGGAGTGTAGCATGTTGGAAAAGCCATAAGTCAGAAAGTTATCATTCTGCGACTGAATGGCAAGATGAAATGATAGATATGAGGATAAAGTCCGAATTGATTGAATGGCAGTCCGAGCGGTCGGCGTAGGGACTCTGACGTAAGGTAACTAAACTCGTCAGATTACGATACTCCGCTAACGAAAATTAGTAGCAGGAGCAGGAATAAATCGTAGCGCGACCATGGTAAATGGTAAAGGACGGAAACCATATCCGACAATCTATCGAGCCATAGTTATTATACAGCTAAACGGGGATTACCTAAGTCGGAACGCCGCAAGGCTATGAGGTTGAGCCTCTGAATATCCGATACGGTAACGGAGCTTCCGTAGTAGTCCGAGCAAGGGAAAGCCGTGCACATGGCGAAGGGAAGCAGTTAAAGGTTTAATACAATTAAAGAACAATGTGAGAGACATTATGAGAAATTCTGAAAAAGTATTAAACGGTCTATCAAAGCATAGTCCGCAATTAGATTACCGGTATGAAAGGCTGTACAAGAATTTGTTCAACGAAGAAATGTTCTACACTGCCTACCAACGCATTTACGCAAAGGAGGGCAATATGACAGAAGGTTCCGACGGAAAAACAATAGACGGTATGAGCTTAAATCGTATCTCTGATTTAATCGACTTGCTTCGAACAGAAAGCTATCAGCCCCAACCTGCAAGGAGGGTGTACATTCCAAAGAAAAACGGAAAAATGCGCCCTCTTGGAATTCCTTCTTTTGACGATAAATTGGTACAGGAGGTGGTGCGTATGATGCTTGAAGCCATCTATGAAGGACAGTTTCTGGATTGTTCTCATGGTTTTAGGCCATACAGAAGTTGCCATACTGCACTGGTTAAGATTCAAAAGACCTTTACAGGCGCTAAATGGTTTGTTGAAGGAGATATTAAAGGGTTCTTTGATGAGATAAACCACCAAATATTGATTGGGATACTCAAAGAACGTATCGCCGACGACAGATTCCTGCGCCTAATATGGAAGTTCCTAAAAGCAGGCTATGTTGAAGACTGGACTTTTCACAACTCCTATAGCGGAACACCGCAGGGAGGTATTGTCAGTCCTATTTTGGCGAACATCTATCTGGACAGACTGGACAGGTACATGGTTAAATATGCCAAGAACTTTGACAGGGGAACAAAGCGAAAACCTCATGCAACGAGGTCCACTTTCGAAGTCAATAAGGCGCGGCTATTGCGAAAACTTAGAAAGGTAGAAGATGAAAACGAACGTGATGAATTAGTAAAACAAATCAAAGCTATTGACAAAGAGAGACTAACCATTCCCAGTTGCGATGAAATGGACGATGGGTACAAAAGGATAAAATATGTGAGATATGCGGATGACTTCCTAATCGGAATTATCGGGAGTAAAGAAGATAGTAAAAGGATTAAAGAAGACATCAGGATTTTTCTTGAAACTGAATTGAAACTGGAGCTGTCCGAAGAAAAAACCGTCATAACGCATACGGAAAAACCCGCCAAATTTCTTGGATATGAAATCCTGGTACGCAGATCCAATGCAGCAAAAAGGGACAAATTAAATAGGCTAGTCAGATTCCTGAACGGTACGCTGCAGCTCAGCATCTCAATGGAAACCATTAAGAAGAAACTACTCGACTTCGGAATACTTGAGGTCAAAATGACCCCGAAAGGAAAAGAGTGGTGGAAGCCCAGGGAACATACCAAAATGCTCAATAGCGATGATTTGGAGATCCTTAAAATGTATAATTACACACTAAGAGGGTTCTATAATTACTATTCTGTAGCAAACAACAGTGCTATATTGAATTCTTACGGATACATCATGGAATACAGCATGTATAGAACATTTGCCTGCAAATACAGGAGTAGTGTCCGTAAAATTCTTCGCCAATATGAAAAAAATGGCGTGTTCACTGTGAGCTACACCAATAAAAAGGGAGACGTACGTAACCAATCTTTTTACAAAGGTGGCTATAAAAGAAAGCTACCTTCTGCGGATGTGAATTTGGACAACTCCAAACCAGTCTACTACTCAGGCAGAACCAGTCTCATTGACAGACTTAAAGCCCAAAAGTGTGAGATATGTGGAGCAACAGAGACATTGGATATGCACCACGTCAGAAAACTCAAAGATTTGGACGGCAAAGGATTTGCCGACAAAATGATGATGGCTAGACGTAGAAAAACCATTGCGCTCTGCAGGAGTTGTCATCTGAAAACGCACGCAGGTTCGATAGACCGATCCTTTAATGGAGAGCCGGATACGCTGAGAGGTGTACGTCCGGTTCGGGGGCGAGCATTTGAAAACCTGCCATCGAAAAATGGTAAGGCGTCGGGTGCTTAGCCTACTTTTGATTATTGGTATAGTCGGCTACTTCTCAGTCCCTTCTGTGGCAGGCTACATCATTCAGGCCGGCGGCCAGAACACGCTGCTTCACAAGGTCACAACCCTTTTTGCCAATACAGCCCTGAGCGTGGGCAACTACGCTTTTCCGGCCGCAGGCGGTTTCGGGCGGCTGCCGGCGGCGCCCGATAAAACTTCGGTGAAATAGGCCGGTTTCTAAAACAGACAAGCTGTCTACTAATCATAGCACACCATGTTTCAAAAAGCAAAAAATATCGATGCGGCATTCAAACATATCCGCTCATTCACTTTTGTTGCCCTTATCAGCTCGGCTTTCTTCTGCTGCTTTACGCTTTACAAAAGTCTTAAAAGCGTTGAAGCAGCACAGTCCAGGGTCTATATCTTAGAATCGGGAAAAATCCTTGAAGCCTACGCCTCCCCCAGAGGTGAGAATGTTGAAGTGGAAGCCCGTGATCACATCGCGAGTTTCCACAGGCTTTTTTTTACGCTCGATCCTGATGACAAGTCCATTCAGTCAGCTCTTGCCAAGGCTTTGTATCTGGCCGACGGCTCAGCCAAAAAGCAGTATGATGATCTTCGCGAGTCGGGATATTATACCGGGATAATTTCAGGAAACATCAGCCAGCAGATCCAGATCGACAGCATCACAGTGAAGACCAGCACTTACCCTTACAGTTTTCAGTGCAGCGCTGTGCAGCGCATCATCCGGCCCACCAGTATTGTCACCAGAAAACTGCTCACCGAAGGGACGCTTCGCACCGTATCCAGATCCGATAACAACCCGCACGGCTTTCTGATTGAAAAATGGATCACCTTGGAAAACAAAGATATCGGCGTACAAAACCGCTGAGCCTGTCAGATACATTTAACCACTTAAAGATAACTGCTTATGTTTTACAGATTTAATGCGCACCGCCAAAGACCCCTTCAAGATCAAAGAAGCGGCCTGGCCACACAGATCTTTCAAAAACTTACCTTTCTCCAGCGCCGCTGGACCAGGGTGATGGCTCAGGCAGCCCAAAAGCTCTCCTTTGGATGGCTCAAAGCGCTCTGTTTGACTGTGATCGCTGTGAGCAGCGGCTACTGCATCTATCTTCTTTTCGACGGGTTTCACAGCATGCATGAACCTTTGGAATCTGGCAGAAGCCAGATCTTTCTCTTTGATCCATACGGGCTCAAAGCTCAGCTTCGGGCCCGATCACATCTGGACCATTACCTGGATAGCCTTGAAAAAGCACTAATAAAAGACAGTTTGAATCAAATAAACCCTAGCCAAAAATAAAGATGCAAGCCAAAACACATTCAGCAGCATTTCTTCAAAACAGAAAGCTCTACACCTTTCTGCCCCTTTTAGTGCTTCCTTTTGTGACACTGATCTACTGGGCTGTGGGAATTAAAATGATCTACAAACACCAGTCGGCCAAGGCTGGCCCACAGGGCCTTAACACAAGCCTTCCGGATCCGAAGCTCAAAGATGAGACTTCCTTTAGTAAACTGAGCTACTATAAAAAAGCGGCCGATGATTCAGCCAAAATCCGTGAACAGCTAAAAAAAGATCCCTACAGAAGCGGGGAACTGGCCCGGACCGACAAAGCAGTTCAAGCACTTACCATGCAGGGACTTGGCGCGCCTGAGGGCGCTGGGAAAGACCAAAAATACATCACTTATAAAGGAAGGACCTACTCTGGCAGCCGGCAGAGCCAAATCATCCAAAAACTTAAAACACTTGATTCTGTGCTGGCATCGGTAGATGGGCCTAAATTCGAGCCGCCAATCTTAAAAGAAGAAAGGTCAAAGAAGACCCTGGCACCCCTTTCACAGCCAGAGCCCGAAAAGCCTTATGATCTTCTTACAAGCCTTGACAGCCAGCAGCGGGCTGAGCCCGCAGATCCTGAGCTTGCCGAGTTAAACGGCATGCTTGAAAAGATCCTTGATATCCAGCACCCACAGCGGGTTGCTGATAAACTGCGCGCTGCCGGCGAAGATCAAAGAAGCGGTTCTTATCCTGTAAAAAGCTTCCCTGAGAAAACGGTGGTCAGCGGCTTTGAGAGCATCAGCGCCGATTCTTTAAACAGCACGGCTGATCAGATCAGCACTTTAGCCAACGGATTTTTCTCCCTGGATGAGTCAGTCAGTCCCAGCGAGAACAATGCCATTAAAGCGGTGGTGCACCAGGAGCAGTCCCTGGTAACGGGCTCAGTGATCAAGCTCAGGCTTACTGCCGATATCTACGTGGCTGGCACACTGATTCCCAAAGACACTTTTATCTACGGAACCGTTACTGTAAACGGCGAGCGGCTTTTGGTTGAGATTTCCTCCATACGGCTGAACATCTCGCTTTTCCCGGTCAAACTTTCAGTCTATGATCTTGATGGGCAGCCAGGCATTTATATTCCCGGCTCTATCTCGCGCAGTGTGGCCAAACAATCTGTAAGCCAGGACATTCAGGGAATTTCCTTGGGCTCAATTGATCCTTCGTTTGGCGCGCAGGCGGCCAGCGCTGGTATCCAGGCTGCTAAAACGCTGCTTGGCAAGAAGGCAAAGCTTGTGCAGGTATCGGTCAAAGCGGGTTACCAGATTCTTTTAAAAGACGGAAATTCTAAACCCATATAAGAAAATACATCAAGCTCAAAACAAAACCATGCTTATGAAAAACAGTTTAGCAAAAGCCGCCGGCCTATGTCTTCTGGCAATCAGCAGCGCTGCATCTGCCCAGGATGTTCAACTTTTTAGCATCGCGCCCTTTCCGATTGAGATCACCTACAATAAAACGGTCAACCTTATTTTTCCTTTTGCTGTAAAAAGTGTCGATAAGGGCAGCCGTGATATTTTGGCCCAGAAAGCCAAGGGGGTTGAAAACATTCTCCAGCTTAAGGCGGCGCGAAAAGATTTTGAGCAGACCAACCTGACAGCGATCACCTCGGATGGCAAGCTTTACTCTTTTGTGGTCAGTTACCAGCAGCAGCCGCTGAGACTAAATATCGAGCTGATCCAAACCGATTCAAGATCTTCTCAAACGCGGGCGCTTCTATCGGATCAAAGAAATGAAGCGTTTCTAAAAAACCTTGCAAGCCGCGCTGCGATCGAGCAAAGCCATCTTTACCATATCAAAGATTCTGCCCATAAAGCCCGGCTTGTTTTAAGCGGATTATACACCGCAGATGATGTACTGTTTTACCGGCTCAGCATTGATAACCGCTCCAATATCAGCTATGAGATTGAAAGCCTTCGCTTTTTTATCAGTGACAAAAAACAGGTAAAAAGAGCCGCCGCACAGCAGACTGAAATTATCCCCTTGTATGTGCATGACCATACCGGTAAGATACAGGCAAGGCAGTCCAGCCAGCTTGTTTTTGCCCTTCCCAAATTTACAACCTCTGATGCCAAGCAGCTCACCATTGAGCTCATGGAAAAAAACGGCGGCCGTCATCTTCGCCTGGCCGTTCAAAACAGCACGATCGTCAATGCAAAACCGATCCTTTGACCCCGGTAAAATGCCACTATATACCAATCATAAGAAATCATGAACGAGAAAAATTTCGAATATCTTACAGATCAGCTCAAATTCACCGGCTTTGATAAGGATTTAAACCGGCAGCTGAAAGAAAACATGGCCCAGGGCTCAGAAGAGTTCCGCCTGGAGCATACCACAGCATACGGACAAGATCAGCTGAGCTTTTCACTGCATTTTAAAAAATCAGCCCAAGGTGTTTTGTATTTTTTTAACAGCTATACCGCCTCGCTTAAAAAGCATAATCAGCCGCCTGAGCGCAAGCAGACCTTTTATGTGCATAAACAGGCATCAACCATCACGCAGAAGGAGGCATTTAATCTTTTGGACGGAAGAGCCGTAAATAAGGACATGCTCATTAGCAAGGAGGGAAAAAAATTTACCGCCTGGATCCAGCTTGATTTCAAAGAGACTGCTGTGAATGGAAATTTCAAATTCAAGCACTTTTCACAGGGTTATGGTTTTGACCTTGAAAAATCGCTTGAAAAGTTTCCGATCCGCGAGCTTTCTGATAAGGATGAGAAGACTCGGCTGATCGAATCACTTCAGAAAGGGAATCTGCAGTTGGTCACCCTCGCTGGCGGCAGTGGTGATCAAAAAGTGTTTGTGCAAGCCAATCCACAGTTTAAATCCGTTACCGCTTTTGATCAAAACCAGCACAGGCTGACACTTGACTGGCCCAAACAGACCGAAAACCAGACTCAGCAGCAGTCCAGCGGCGCGGATGACCTGAGCGAAGCGCCCCAAAAGAGCAGGGCTCAAAGACGGCTTTGAGCCCGGACTGTACCAACCAAAACAGACGAACCTATGGATACTAATATCAACCGGGTGGCTACTGAGCTTAACGAGTGGAAGGCCCGGGAAGAGCGTTTTGAAAAAATATTCTCCCCTTCTATCTTAAAAGACCCGGCCTTTTTAAGAGAGAAGTTAAGCTTTTACAATCATGTGCAAGCCAAATACGGTCAAAGTGCAAACGACGAGGAAAAAATCACGCTACGGATCCTGGCCGGCCAGCGCATGGAGCTGCGCGATCAGCTGTATCCAAGCCTTCTAAGAAAGCTTTATCATTTTATCACCAGGCCTTTCGAGGAGAAAAGAATCCAGCAGCAGGCAACACAGAAGCAGCAGGGTAATCTTAGAGCGCTGGGGGATTTAATGAAAAAGCACGGATTCGATCCGGCGCCAGACAAGCTTTTTGCCCATGTCAACCAGGGGCAAAAAAGCTTTACTATACCCATCTCGCATTTTGTAAGCGAATCCGAAAAGATCAATTATAACCTTTCTTTCAGTAAACAGCACGATGGCACCTACCGCTTTGATCACTACCAGGCATCGCTTCAAAGTGCGAAAGATTCAAGGCAGGTAGTTTCTCAGGTTTTTAAAACCGATGCCAAGGATGCCATCCGCGCCGAGCAGGCCCAGCATCTTTTGGCAGGAAGGGCGCTTATGAGAGAAGGTTTTGATCATAGTGGAGCGCCTAAGCCCAAATGGATCCAGCTTGATTTCACAGACAAGGATCCGTCAGGAAATCACAAAATCAAACAGTTTTTACATAGCTACGGTTTTGAGCTTGAAAAAGCCACCGAAAGATTGCTTCAAAATCAACACATCTCACAGGAAAACAAACAAAACTTTCTTGAAGCTCTTCAAAGGGGCGAAAGACAGCCCCTTACCATCACGCGCGGAAATGACTCTGTCAAACTTTTTGTTGAGGCCAACCCACAGTTCAAAACGGTTAACATCTTTGATGAGCATGCAAAAAAAATCAGCATTGGTGAGGCCCTGGGTGAGAAAGCTATAAAAGAACAGATCCGTGCGCTGGCGCCCAAGCAGCAGCTCAGCAGTCACAGATCCAAAAAGAACGGGGTCAGCATATAGCCCCGCAGGCCTCTAATAAGAAAACGCGCTTTGCTCTGAAACCGGCCATTTCCCCCTGCGTTTTTTTTAAGTATCCGGGCAGGCTGCCCTAAAGACGCGAAACACATTACCGTGGCCTAAAACCCAGCCGGCCCTGCCATTTTATCATTTTAATATTTCACGCCAACAGTCTGCGCAATGAACCAACGAAACTTAGACTATCTACAAAACCAGTTAAAATACACGGGTTTTGGAGAAAACCTCACTGACCAGCTTAAAGAAAACCTGGCCAAAGAAAATAGCAGGTTTGTGCTGGTCCACAAAGCACAGTATGGAAAAGATGAGCTGACCGCGGCTCTTCAATTCAGCAGATCGATGCAAAGTGAGCTTTATTTTTTTAACAGTTATAAAGCATCATTAGCCAAAAGCGGTCAAGGCGGCGGCCCTTCACAGAGGTTTTACATTGGAAAAGAGGGTTCCAATATTACCCTGAAAGAGGCCTATAATCTTTTGGACGGGCGCTCAGTGCATAAGGATATGACAACGCGGCAGGGAAGACTCTACCAGGCCTGGCTGCAGCTGGACTTTAAAAATACGCTACCCAACGGAAATTTTAAAATGCTTCAGTTTGGCAGAAATTATGGTTTTGATCTTTTCGAGTCTTTAAAAAAGCTTCCCATCCAGGAAATCCATGTGCAGGCTGACCGGGTCAAAATTCTGGACTCTTTAAAAAAGGGTAACCGCCAGCAGGTGACGCTTTCCGGGCCCTCGGATGGTCAGAAGGTCTTTATTGAGGCCAATCCTCAGTTTAAAGCCATCATCCTGTATGACAGCTCTTATCACCGCATGCGGCAATCACCCCAAGCCCCTGCAGTATCTGAGGAAAGATCGCAGGCGGTTAAGCAGGATGATAAGACGCAAAAAAACAGCGCTGATAGAACGCAGCGGTATGAGCAGAACGAAACTAAGAGCACCAAGGCAAAAGGGCTGTCCAGATAATGACCGCCGATCAACCCATGACAAGCAACAGCATATTGATGGAAGAAAATGCAAAAAAGACTCAGAAAATAATTTGTTTTCTTTCCAAGGTTGATTCACAGCTGCTAGAGAAAGAAGTACAACAAAGCACCGCCAGAAGCAGAAGTGAATTTATAAGAAACAAGCTGCTTGATAGAGCAGTTACTTTAAAATACCGTAACGTCTCCTTGGATGATTGTACAGAGCAGCTTGCGCAGTTGAAAGAAGAGCTAAAAACGGCCTGTTACAGCTTTGAGATGGCTGCACAGAAACTTCATCAAATGCCGCGAAGTACAGATGCTGCCCACTGGTTGATCAGCTTTGAGCTTGAACGTCGAAACCTTTTAAAACAGGCCGAAAAGATCAGTACATATCTTGAAAAGTTCAGCAGTTATGATTGGAAGAATCAGTAAGACAAGGCATTTAAAAAAGACCGTGCTTTACCATGAGAAAAAAGTAGAGGCTAAAACTGCGGTGCTGGTTGATGCAGGCTTTTACCTGGTAGATCCGGTCCGCCTGAGCCTGCAGCAGAAACTGGCAAGGTTCACCGATCGCAACCTTCTCAATGAAAGAAGCAAAGTGAATATGATTACATTTTCACTGAGCTTTAATCCGGCTGACAGGCCCTCAGATTTGCAGCTAGGACGAATTGCTTCTTTGTTTTTAAAAGAAGTGGGCCTTGACAAGCAGCCCTACCTGGTCTATGAGCATTTTGATACTGCCCAACAGCACATACATATTATATCAACCATGATCAGAGCTGATGGCATCCGCTTTGACGATAAGAAGCTATCGATAGGACATTTTGTGAAGTCATTAAGAACTATCGAAGCAGCTTTTAACCTAACAAGTAGCCATGCATACGCGGTAAAACCAGAAATGAATTCTGCCGGAGCAAATTTAGATCAGGGAGGTTTTCGTATCAGACAAATCAAAGCGGCTATCAACGAAGTTTTGCAGCATTACAGTTTTAGCAGCTTTTCAGAGTACAATGCCATTTTAAAACAGTTTAACGTAGCGGCTCTCCGCGGCAGTGAAGGCTCGAGGCTATTTAAATTAGGAGGCCTTCTTTACAACACCGTCGATAAGCGCGGTAAACGAAGCTGCCGCGCGATCAAAGCCAGTAATGTAGATGCACGCGCGACCTTGAAAGCACTTAAGGCTGAATATTTTTTTCTAAGGCCTGCCCAGCTTAAAAATATGAGCAGGCTAAAAAATACGGTTGATCTGGCGCTTATTGAAAACAGGGGAGCTGCACTTGATACCACCGCTGAAAAGCTTGCCTTGCAGGGCGTAAAAATGCATGTGAGCAGGCAGGATAAAGATGACGAGCTTGTTTTGACCTATCTGGATAACCGCTCAAAGTGCGCCTTTGACTCAGAAATGCTCGGCGAAAATTATAGTTTGAAGGCGCTTTTCGCAAGAAGCAAAGGATATGATCAAAAAGTGCTCACCGCAGCTACCGCGAGAAATCTGGCAGGCGATTCTGCTGACCTCGCTGCTGAATGGCAAAGCCGGGCCAAGGACTTTCCATCTTATTTGGAGGTTGGTTTAAAAGGCGGAGTTAATATGATGCTTGAAGATTTATTGGCCGCTTCGGCCGGATACGACCCTGTTCCCTACGCGCTTAGAAAGCCGGCAAAAAAAAGAAAACAAAGAAGGCTATAACATCACACATAAAACGATATAACCAATGCAGACCTCAGAAAATCAGCAGGCGCTGGGAAGGATTCTTGATATGACAAGGCTAATCAGTATTCTTCTGTTATCACTTCATTTCTACTACCAGTTTTACAGCGTCTTTCAGATCTGGAAGCTTGTCAGCCCCTTCTCTGACAGAATTCTTGATAATATTGTAAGGACCCGTCTTTTCGAAGGGTTCAACAAAGCCAAGTATTTTGCCCTTGGCTTTCTTTTAATTTCACTCCTGGGCGTCAAAGGCAAAAAAATGGAGAAGCTGCAAATTAAAAACGGCCTTCTTCTGGCTTTGGGCGGACTGTGCCTTTTCTTTGGCAGCAACCTGGCGCTCCATCTAAGCATCAGGCCGGTGGGGCTGTGCGTACTTTACATGGCTGTGACCATAGCCGGCTACACGCTCACACTTAGCGGCAGCACACTGATTTCAAGGGTGATATCAGATAAGCTCTCATCAGATATTTTCAACAGTGAAAACGAAACTTTCCCCCAGCAGCAGAAGCGCCTTGAAAACGAATTTTCCATTAATTTGCCTACCCGGTTTCAGCTGAAAAGTAAATTCTTTTCAGGCTGGATCAATATCATTAACCCGTTCCGGGGTCTTTTGGTGCTGGGCTCGCCAGGCGCCGGAAAATCCTATTTTGTCATTCGACACGGCATCACCCAGCACATTGCCAAGAACTTCACCATGTTTGTCTATGATTTCAAATACCCGGATCTGACCCTGATCGCCTATAACCACTGGCTCAAAAAGAAGGACAGCTACCCCACCGTCCCATCCTTTTTCTATATTGATTTTGATGAGCTGAGCTATTCGCACCGCTGTAACCCGCTGGACCCGGAAGCCATGCTTGACATTACCGATGCGGCAGAGTCGGCCCGTACGATTCTAATGGGTCTAAACCGGGAATGGATCAAAAAACAGGGGGACTTTTTTGTTGAATCCCCTATCAACTTTATGACCGCGGTAATCTGGTTTCTTAGAAAATACCAGGATGGCGCCTTCTGCACGCTTCCGCATGTCTTAGAGCTGATGCAGCTTGATTACGACAGTCTTTTTTCGATCCTTCTGACTGAGAAGGAAATCGATGTTTTGATTAATCCTTTTATGACCGCTTATCTGAATGATGCCATGGAGCAGCTTGAAGGTCAGATCGGATCTGCCAAGATCGCCCTGGCAAGACTATCCTCACCCAACCTTTATTACGTACTTTCAGGAAATGATTTCAAACTTGATCTGAATAACCCAAAGGAGCCAAAAATCATTTGCATGGGCAATAACCCGCAGAAAATCATGACCTATGGTGCGGTGCTGTCTTTGTATGTGAACCGGCTGATCAAAATTGTCAACCAGAAAGGAAAGCTTAAAAGCAGTTTAATCTTTGATGAGTTTCCCACCTTATATCTGAGCAACATCGATACGCTTATGGCCACAGCGCGCTCCAGCCAGGTGGCCACTACGCTAGCGATTCAGGATTTTAGCCAGCTAAAAAAAGATTATGGAAGAGAGCAGGCCGATGTGATCATGAATATTGCCGGAAATATCATTAGCGGCCAGGTCACAGGCGATACGGCCAAGCAGCTCTCTGAGCGCTTTGGCAAGATCATGCAGGACCGTTCGAGCCTTTCGATCAACCGCTCAGACACGTCGGTCAGTAGGTCCAAGCAGCTTGAACTTGCTATTCCGGCTTCGAAGATCTCAACTTTGAGCTCGGGTGAGTTTGTCGGGATCGTGGCAGATGATCCAACGGAAAAAATCAATCTGAAAGCCTTTCACAGCCAGATTCAAAATGATCATAAAGCGCTTAAAAAAGAGATTGATCAGTATGTTGCGCTTCCCAAGGTACGCCAGGTGAACTCCTCGATAGTCAATCAAAACTACCAAAATATCAAAGAGGATGTGCAGAATATTTATGATCAAAAGATGAGTCAGATCCTAAGTGATCCGGCCCTTTCGCACCTATTGGTCAATAAGAAAAAGCGGTAGCTTTAAAAAATAAACCTGCCAAAGAATAACATCCCTTTGGCAGGCTCAACTGGTTAATTAAATAACAAATTATCTTTCTATACTCGTTGACACCTCATTCAACTGCAACACCACTTCTGAGCTCACTTAAATTCTCTTCTTCCGCTGCGGTGTACATTCGTGAATGCGTAATAAAGCGGATGCCCATCGGGATTTCCAAGGAAAAACTTGATCCGCGCCCCGGGGTCACACCAATGGTCAGCTGGGTATGTTTCCAGTATTCAAACTGATCACGGCTCATAAAAAATTCGCAGCCTGCAATTTCTCCCAGCAAAACATCACTTTCCCCGGTTTTAAATTCGCCCTTTTCAAAGCACATCGGCTGAGAGCCGTCACAGCACCCGCCGCTTTGATGGAACATCAATTCTCCGTAACGCTCTTTTAATTGATCCACAACCTTCACAGCTTCAGCGGTTATAAGCACACGGGGCGTTTTCATGTCTGTTGATTTTAGGTAATTAATGTAACAAAAGCTGCTGCTCACAACCGGGCGCCTCTGGCCCGCCGTGAGCAGCGTTATAAATCAGTATCAGAAAAAGCCCAGCGCGTTACGGTCGTAAGAGATCAGCATATTTTTTGTCTGACGGTAGTAGCCCAGCATCATTTTATGGTTCTCACGGCCAAAACCAGATTTTTTATAGCCGCCAAAAGGCGCGTGGGCCGGATACGCATGATAGTTATTGACCCACACACGGCCAGCCTGGATCGCCCTTGGTACCTGGTAAATTTCATGCGCATCACGGGTCCAGACGCCGGCTCCCAAACCATACATGGTATCATTGGCAATCTGGATGGCTTCTTCCACCGTTTTAAAGGTGGTCACGCAAGCCACCGGGCCAAAGATTTCTTCCTGGAAGATGCGCATCTTGTTATGCCCTTTAAAAAGCGTCGGTTTGATATAATAACCACCTGAAATCCCGTTTTCAAAAGTCTGCGCTTCACCGCCTGTTAATACTTCGGCCCCCTCCTCCTTACCGATTTTTAGATACGAGAGGATCTTTTCATACTGATCATTCGAGGCCTGGGCACCCATCATCGTATTGCTGTCCAGCGGGTGGCCCATCCGGATCGCTTTGGTGCGCTCAATGACGCGGCTCATGAATTTGTCATAAATACTTTCCTGCACAAGGATTCTTGACGGGCAGGTGCATACCTCTCCCTGATTCAGAGCGAACATCACGGCGCCTTCCACAGCCTTGTCAAAAAAAGCATCATCCTGGTCAGCTACAGAAGCAAAGAAAATATTTGGAGACTTTCCGCCAAGCTCCATGGTCACAGGGATCAGGTTTTCAGAAGCATACTGCATGATAAGCCGCCCTGTTGTCGTCTCCCCAGTGAAAGATACCTTGGCCACTCTTGGCGAGGAGGCAAGCGGTTTTCCAGCTTCTGTTCCAAATCCGGTAACAATATTTAATACACCTGCCGGCAAAATGTCGCCGATCAGTTCCATCAGACACATGATCGAGGTTGGCGTCTGCTCAGCTGGTTTTACCACCACACAGCAGCCCGAAGCCAGTGCAGGTGCGATTTTCCAGGTCGCCATCAGTAGTGGAAAATTCCATGGTATAATCTGGCCCACCACACCAAGCGGTTCGTGCAAAACAATTGAGACCGTATTTTCATCGTGTTCGGAAATTCCGCCTTCTTCGGCTCGTATCACCCCGGCAAAATACCGGAAGTGATCTACGCACAGCGGAAGATCAGCTGCCCTGGTCTCACGGATCGCTTTTCCGTTATCGATTGCTTCTACCACTGCCAGATATTCTAAATTATCTTCAATGACCTGGGCAATTTTAAGCATCAGATTACTTCTGTATGTGGCCGAGGTCTTGCCCCAGGTTTTAAAAGCTTCATGCGCAGCATCCAAAGCAAGCTCGATGTCATCTTTCCCTGATCGGGCTGCTTTGGTAAATACTTTTCCGTCAATGGGCGAAATGTTTTCAAAATATTCTCCTTTAACCGGAGCCACGAACTTGCCACCAATAAAATTTTCATACTGGGCTTTGAATTCAGGTCTTTTGGCAATGGTTGAACTCACTTCTGATTTTTTTTCTACTTCCAGGGTTTCCATAGACTTATCAATTTTGTTTCGTGAATTAATAGCACAAACTTAACTGGTAGCCCGGTTGCACACTGGCACTATTGATTCAAATAATAGGATAATATTCTCAAAAAAAATAAAATAATCCATAACTTTATAAAGCTTTCAGGCGTTACTATTTTAGCGCCTGCTTCGCAACCGCAACGTGAAAGCCAAGCCATCCTGACCCAGTTCATACTTTACTGCCGCTGTTATGCCACAAGGATTTAAGTTAAACCAAATTGCTGTTTCCGCTCAAAAGTCAATGAAGACACTTGTTGAAAACAGGCGCGCTTTTACGCTTCAAAACTGTGAGCTGAATCTGTTTGAAACGCAGCAAGCCTCGTCGCTGGTGCCTTTGCGCTTTTCTGATTTTGTGGTCACCAGCATGCTTAAAGGAAAAAAAGTGATGCACTTATTTGATCAGCCCGGCTTTGATTATCTTCCGGGAGAAACAGTGCTGGTGCCCGCGCACGTGACAATGAAAATTGATTTTCCCGAGGCCACAGAGCTGAATCCCACGCAGTGTATTGCACTCGCACTTGATCAGACCAAGATCCAGCAGATTGTTGACCGGCTTAACGAGCAGTATCCACGCCAGGGGCGGGATCAGTACTGGCAGCTGCACCATAACCAGTATCATTTTCTTAACAATGTCGACCTTGCCCAAAGCATCAATAAACTGATTCATATCTGTTCAGGCAATGCGCTTGGAAAAGATATCCTCGCTGATCTGACATTGCAGGAGCTTGTGGTGCACATCATTCAAACCCAGCATCTTTACTCCGCGCAGCAGGGTATTTATGAGCAGCATGACAGCCCTTTGGCCTATGTGCTTCACTACATCAGAACCAATATCGGTGAGAAAATCCAGGTCGAGGACCTAAGCCAGAAAGCCTGCATGAGCCGCGCCTCATTTTACCGCGCTTTTAAGCGGGAATTCAGCATCAGCCCGGTTGAATTTATTTTGAAAGAAAAAATAAAAAAGGCAAAGTCCCTGCTCTCGGATTCAAAGGCCACGATCTCGGATGTCTGTTACCAGCTTGGTTTTTCAGACCTGAATTACTTCGGGCGGCAGTTTAAAAAATCAGAAGGCATCTCCCCTTCCCAGTACCGGCATGTCTCGGGGACGCACGAGGAAAAATCTTAGTTTTTTAACGCAGTGCTGGGGAGTAACTACACAGATTGCCAGGAGTTATCGATTGCATATTTACATGTTGGCGTTAAAGACTTAGTGATATGCGGAAATCCACTAGACTTTTATTTGAAGAACTTAAGGAAGATTTTTTTTGCGATATCAATCAGGGCAATAAAGGAATTGGGTTTGGTAAAATAATCTGTTGCGCCGGCCTCAATTGCTTTCTTTTTTAAGTCAGGATTATTGGAAGTGGAAAGCATCACTGCGGGTACGTCGGGTATCTGACGATCGTCCCGGATCGCTTTGATTGTTTCAATGCCGTTCATCTTGGGCATATTCATGTCCACAACCACAACCGTATCATCCAGATCATCGGAATTTTTAATATTGTCGATCAGCTCTTTGCCGTTCTGCGCCTCTACAACCTTGATATTGGGATCTGCCTCCTGCAAGGCTTCTTTGAATAACATTCTGTCGTCCTCATCATCGTCGGCCAGATGAACAGTTTTGTTATCATCCATATTGTATAAAATCTTCTACATTATTAAATTTATCAACAAAAGTACGAAAATATTTTTTGTGGAATGATATTTTGAATATTTAGAAAAACTCCAAATTAATCAAGTCTGCGATATGAAAAACCGAGCATTTCTTCTGATCGATGATGACCAGGATGATCATATCATCTTTGCGGACGCTTTACGCATCGCCGATCCGGATGCAACCTGTGATTATGCATTCAACTGCCCTGATGCAATTGACTTTTTAAAAAAGCAGGTAATAAGCATTCCGGACTATATTTTCATGGACTGGAGCATGCCATATATGGATGCGATTGAATGCATTCAGGCGCTTCGTCAGATACCGGGAATCGATAAAACGCCTATATATATACTTTCAGGTTCAAGGCCCAGTTTTGAGATTCAAGATAAAGTGGGACTGATGATCCAGAAAGTTTTGGTTAAACAAAATTCTATTGAGCAGCTTGCAGTTGAAATACAGGAGGCAATCGCTTGAATTTAATTCCTGTTAGTCGTAAGGCTGGCACGGGTTCGATTCCGTTCCCGGTACAAATGGCACTGACGATAAATCAGGGCCATTTTTTGTTTTAGCATCCGGTTAAAATTGAAAATAAGGCACATTTTGGTTCGACTCCGGCTAAGGTCTTTGCAAATTAATACAGTTAAAGACTTTTAAACTTCTGCACTTTGAAAACAACTTACCACCTGCCCTTTTCTTTCAAAAATTCGATCCCTTTAAAAACTGCAACTTTCGCCTTTTCTATTTTATCAAATGCTTTTTTACCAAACGTATCGCCAATTTTGACCTTGTATTTACTTGTTTTTTTATCTTGAAAAATGAGTAGCAGACGCTCCTCTATTTTCAAATAGTGAGTCCCGTTCTTACTCTTCTTCCATTGCTTTTTTGTCCAATTCAGTAGTCTGCTTGATCTATTTCTTATCTCTTTCTCTCGTCTTGCTGGATTTACGTAATCCTCGGTCATTTTTTCAGCACAACTACAGCCAACTCGGAATTCGCTGCTCATTTCAGAATGTTCGACGACATGGACATACCTGATTTTTTCATTACCACACATCATACAGGTTTCATAATTAGTGTCGCTCTCCGACTGGTCATCTTCACGAATGTCGATTACATCCAGCAATATCCATCCTTTTCTTGGTATACCCGGCTGCTTCCAGTAGTTAGCCATAAATGAATTTTAAGGATTCTGTGATTTTGATATTACTAGCAATCATATCAACTGCTCTTCCAGCCCATCTCTCCAGATAATAAAGCCTTTTCGATCATCAGAATAATCATGAAGAACCCGGCTGAAATTGAATGGAACTGATTTCAAGAATTCCTGCCTGCCCTCGTTACGAATTTTACCTAAATCCTGCTCTATGGCTTGAAGGCTATTTTTAAGCTCTTTTATGTCCTTCGGAACGTGCCATAGATAAGTTGCTTCCTGAGTATCGAGGGTCTCTAGAATTACATGATATTGCTGGTCACCTGATAAAAGAAAAACAAATGCGAACGGACTCAAGACAAAACGGACCTTCAATACACTCCCTTCGTGTTGCTCCGATAAATATCGAAGATGCTTTTGATGTCGGAAGTTACCTTTTAGTAGTACATCATTCAATAATTCCTCACCGGATGGGTAAAGTGACTTGTTGTCTTGCTCGGATTTTATCTCCTGTTGAAGTTCAGGCTGACCGCGTATTAGACCATTTTTCCGAAAAAAGGTTTTTTCTACAAAACGGAAACGCACACCCTCTATAACTTCTCTGTTAAGTTTGTTTATATCATCTGATTTGGCCGATTGGGCGATGATCACTGCATTGTCGATGATGAGATTAATGTTGACAGAAATACTTTTCGATTTTAATATCTTTTCAAAGTATGGTTTCAATACCTCGAACTCGGGACGGATATTTAAATTCTCAATGTCAAATAATATGGTCTTCTCTAAATGTGGCAGCTGAAAATAAAACTGGACACTTCCGTATAGGAAATCAAGTGTATCAATCGGTACTTTGACATTTTTCTCAATTGTTTTTTCCTCATTAGACGTAATAGCAAAATCCCTTTCTTCTGGCAGGTCGAATAGTGTCCGCTGCATTTCCAGTTTTCTGTAATGAATATTCCTTTTCAGAAACATTCGGTTCAGGTAATCAATCTTAATGTCGCGGTAATCATAAATAATAGGTGTAATTTCTGAGCGTTGAACGCGGCCTATATACTGAACCAGTTTACCTTCAAAGGAAAAAGGATAAATCAAAAACAAACATTGGGTATCATGCAGATCGGTTCCCTCTCCGAAGTACTGTCCGGTTGTCAGCAGTACCTGGTAATTTTCTGATTTCAACTCTTTCCATTTTGCTATGCGACTGCTTTCCGTATCATCACCACTTAGGGTAATGGTTTCGAAAGATTTTTTCAAGAGCTGAAACATGGAATCAATATGATCCTTTCGCTCTGTAAGTATTACAACCTTTTTTCCATTATCAAGTTCTCTGGTCACATCGGCCAGGATCAGCTTATTTCTTGCCGAATCATGCACTAGCATTTTTGACAATGTCTCGAAATGATCCGTCTTTGGATTGTAAGGCAGGTCCAGGCCCGTATTGCGAATAATGATTTCAGGATGCTTTCTGGTGCTGATATCACCAGTTTTAATTTCTGAAATAACATCTCCTAAATGTATGAATATCAGTTTCCCATCAGTGTATTTTCTAAATGGCGTAGCAGTCAGGCCGTAGCAATAATAGGAATTTAGCTTACTAAGTGAATTGTAAAATGTCTCCGCTGGAATATGGTGGCATTCATCCACAATAATAAGACCGAAAGCGTTCTGTAATTCCGTGGTATCGATTTTTGACAAACTTTGAATGGTTGCAATGGTTATTTTTGTGCCAATCCTTACTTTACCCTGGCCAATTTTTCCAATTTCTCTTTGCGCAATACCCATAAAAGCTTCAATTCTTTCAGCCCACTGCTCAGCCAGTTGTTTTCGGTGAACAACTATCAGGGTGGGTTGTCGTTTGTCAGCTACTATTTTCAAGGCGATTACTGTTTTACCCGAGCCGGCAGGCGCAACAATCACCCCGATATCCTTTTTGCTGGATGCATGTATGGATGAAATCTGATATTCTCTGACAGCAGCGTTAAAAGAAAACCCTATACTGTTATGGAGTTTTCTTTTGTCAAGAAACTTGTAGGTGATTTTATTATCCAGACAAAAGCGCAGCAATTTACCTGTGAATCCCCGGGGCAAAATTAATTGATTATCCGATTCCTCTATAAAGTTGAAGTATCGTTTTGTTTGGAAGGTCGTTTTCCCGCTGTTCTTTTTAATAGCAAATTCTGTGTTAAAAATGTTTAGCTCTTCTGTTAAAAAATTGCTCAGTTGTACAGTCACGCCGCCACTATTTAAACGAAGTTTGCTGTCTAATGATACGGTTAATTCTCCGTGCTGGCCAGTCTCTTCATAATTACTCCCTGTAACTTTTAAATGGATTTCGTCCAGCCTTTCGGTGGGTACACGCTTGATGCCTTTTAAAAATCCCCACTGATCTGTGTAAGGAATCAATGTGTCCGGATTGATAAAACAACTGTTTCCTTTTTGAAAGGAAGGTTGAAACAATGGAAGAGCAATTAGATTTCCCAAGCCTTTTCCGGTTAACTTGTCCTGATTTGGAAATAGCCTGTCGAAACTTGAATTTTTATCAAAGATCGAAAACGTGCCGGATTCTGTTAACAAGGACATTATAACCTTCCGGCTTTTATGAGCGGGATACGGCTGGTCAAAGAAAATCCAGACATGGCCACCATTTCCGGATCGGGATCGTTCTAAATATGCAGGAATAGAAGAATCGGTGCAGACTTTGATAAACATCCTACTCTGTTCTATCCAATCCATTTCGTCAAAGTCTGCTGCAATAAACCAGGAAGAGTTATTTGTTAGTAGTGGATATAGTCCGATCAGCTGTTGTCCGTTGATATGTTTTGACAGCTCTGCATCCGTCAGTTTAACAGGAGATTTATCAGGATAATCTTGAAAAGTACCTCCATTTCTTTTGTAAGCACGGAACAAATATGGATCATAGCTGTACTTAGGCGCATACCCCTTTTTGCCATCTTTTTCCCAGTACGTGGCAAATACGTCATCGCGTCCTTTGAAAAGCGACTTGAATATATCCAGCTTTTGTTGAACCATATTCATCTTCCTTTTTGTATTACAACGTCTTTTTACAGTGAAGCCAATATTCTCGTTACAAATACCAAATGTTACAACCGGAAAGCGGGTGCCATCATTGTCTGTTCAGCTCTTGAAATCCCAATTTCACCTGCCAGTTTTTGCCATTGTGAAACGGATGATTTGACCTGATCTATGATTTGGTCCATCTGTTTTTCTCCCAGCCGAAAATACACCCCAACTTGTTTTGCTATCTCAATATCAAGTTGATTGTCTTCCATGTCAATGTTGATTGCCAGACCATCTTTATCTATGAATGGATTAATGTCAAAAGCGGGAGACAGACGCCACCCTTTGGAAGTCAGAATGAATCCGTGATTTCTCAGGTGATCATCGGTATTGGATATTGTTATATTAAACACCATTCGCCGCCAGAGCTGACTAAGATCTTCGTCTACACTACTTCCGGAAAATTGTATAAATTCAACCATATCCAGATACGACGGTGCATCGTCCCGGATAAGTTCTTCATTTTTTCCAGTCATTGTCATGGCAGAGGCAAAGTGGACTCGCGCCTGTCTGTCACGGTCAAAACGTTTGGTGAAAAAAGTATGGTACTTGCCGGCTACATGCTCCAATTTACTTTCCGCCATCTCTATACCTGCATGAACCGCCAGCTGGTAAGCGAGATATTCCCATGCAGCTTTGTCGGTGCTGTCATTTTTTGAAGGAAATTTGGCAATCCAGGGCTGTCCCAATTCATCAACAATATTAGCCTTGGGCCTGGCTCCTCCCAAAGAAGATCCTGGAGCCATCAGCATAGCCAGCCATTTCCTGACCTCTGCGGTGTCTTCGTTGGACTCAATCAGGGATGCTCCGTGTTGCAATTCACGTATAGTGGTCCAGGGAGGAGTGGGAGACACAGGATCGTTGTCAAGAAAAGATCCTTGTGGATCAAGTTTAAAACGCAAAGCTCCCATGCGGCTTTCATCATGAACGCCCAGAAGAAAATCAATGTCATACAATGTCTTCGATGGATTACCTTTTTCTTTGGCCTGAATAGAGGCTCTTCTTTTCATCAGGGTACGTCCCCAGGTATCTGGCATTGAATCCAGAAATACGCCGAAATTTTCTTTCTGATTTGGATATTGAGCACCGCCAAACCAGGCAATGTCCGGGTCCAAAAGAAGTTGCTCAGTTGATTTGATCCAATCAGGATCGTATGTGAAACTAAATGATTTTCTTCCTTTTGCTCGCTGGGCAGCCAGTATACCGATGCATTTTGGACCAGATATTCCTACCCAGTCAGCATAAACCCAAATGTCTGTCTTATCTGCCATATTATTATGATTTGCCGATCAATTCCAAATCTTGCAATTTTCTTCCAAAAGTATCGTCAGCGGCTAGTTTCAAAAAATCATCCTGTAATCCGAGAACTCTCAGTACATTGAAATATGCACCTAATGATACACTTGGATTTCCTTTTTCAATATGATATAATGTGGTCCTGTCAATACCAGCTCTTTCAGCTACCTGTATCGTCGTAAGTTTGCGTCTCTTCCGTGCCAGTTTGATATTCTCACCCAGCTGTTCAAGGATTTTTGTAAATTTGGGAAGAAGAATCTGTTTTCTATTGCTCATAAATGTTGTTTATAATCAACAATAATAAATAATTTGTTGATTATAAACAACATTTACTGAGATTATTTAATATTTATTAACCACCCAAAACGTCAACGTCTGTAAATTGAAATAATACACTTGATTAAATGTCTTTTCGAACAAGGGAAAAATCATCTTTACCATTTAAAAGATACCAGCTACAATCGTAACTGATATCAATTGTTTATGTTATCAGCTTAACTATTTTTTCTAAATCTTCTAAAAAGTGTTTCGACAACTGTTCGGGAAGGGGTACAAAAGCTTCTCAACGCAAGTTGACGGGCTTTTGTGCTTTTAGAAGCACAATAAATTACAATTAAAGGCATCTATCCTACTATTTTATTACCATTTGGGTTCGACTTTGGTTTTGGGAACCAAGCCGGAGTCGAATCGGTGCACATCTCTTGCAAAAAGAGCAATCTCTCGCTTATTCCACCTACCCCTTCTGTTTCCCATCCTTGTCTTCGAAATATAATGCCTTCACATAGGGATCATTTCTTATCTAAATAGATTGCAACTCCCAAAGACTCACAACTGTGTCTGATCGACGGAAGCAAAATACGTTTTGCCACGTTCAGTTACTGAGAAAATGGGCCGTTCGCTCTGACCACCAGCCCCACTACCGTCAGATTCCGTTCGATAATCAAGGCCCAAATAATTTCCCGGACTATGGCTTGGTCACCGAAAATGATCTCACCGTCATAGATAGTATTCGGTTCCGCTTTGAATCCAAAATTTTTTTCGATTAAGACTTGTGAGAACTGCCTTACAAAATTTATAAAGTTATAAGTGCCCGGGGACTTCGCAAATATCCGCACCATCATATCCCTAATCTCCTCGCTTGTAAGAGTCAACTTCGGCAGAGGACCAGTCATTGTTTTACTCATATTGATCATATCGGGTTAGTTTTAAACCACTCGGTAACATAGATTCCATATTCAATAAACGACAGGTTGCCCCGATCCCAATTATTGACAGCGCACAGATTTGGAAGTTCAGCAAGAAATCGCCGAAAACGTCCATGAATAAAAGCCCCACTAGCGATACTCTTACGCCGGGAATTAACAACTAGAAAACTTCTGATTTTTTCGATCAGCGTCTCGACAGAGTTACCGTGACTGGCGATGTCAGTCCCTGCCAGATCAGATATAAAAATCTGGTAGCGGTACTGCTCACTATCCAAGATCATGAGTTTTTTGTCTTTGTTATGGTGCCCTTTGAGTGCGACCCAGAGCTATATTGAGCTCGGCTTTTCGGATACTGATTTTTAACATGAGATAAATACGTCAATGGGACCGGCGTCCAAGTGCATATGGAGAACGCCAGTGATTGAGATTTTTGACAGGTTCATTGAGTCATATCTTGAACTTTTATAAACGATAGTTTGCTGAAAAGGGGATCATTTGCCGAGTGGGAACAGTTCAAACTCATTTATACCAAAATACCGATGGTATTCGCTAATGACCAACCGGAAACCCGACCGCGGAAAAGGAGATTTCCCTGCGAATTTCTGACGGATCTGAAAATTCCACTTATGTTCTCCAAATCGTCCAAACCGGTAAACTAAAAGTAATCAGTGAAGTCCGCGATCTCACTTTTTCAAGAAAAACGAAGCGACTTGAAATGAGCTTGCAAGTTGAAATTTTGTATACCAATCCCAGCATTACCACGCTCATGTTTACAAATCTTGCAACCGGCGCATCTGCGCTAACCAACGCCGATGCAGCCTGCCTCAATTCCTGTAAAAGTACCGCTCCAAATCAGCTAATTTTTTCGCTCGGCTCGCCGAGCGAGCACGATTTGACCCCGGGCACTTACAGCATTGCTTTTAATGGTTTAGAATTCCCTCAAAAGCTTATTGTCACAGAATAACACAAGAAATTTATAGAAATCGTCTCTGACTTTCGCCATGTTGCCGAAACAAATTAGAGTATAGGGTTAACTAAAAAAATGCGGCAGCGAACTCTGCCGTACTTTCTTTTAATCTAACCCATTATCATAAAATTACTTATACAACAAAGAAATGGTGTTCCAACTAATGCGTAAGTTTTAGGGTCTTATTGAGAAATGGACTTTCACTTATGAGACAAGCACTTACTATTCTGGTACTGTTGCATTTGCAGCTAGGCTGCAAAAAAGGCACTGACATCAAGCCAGGTGAAATTGAAGCTACTATAAAAGGGTATGTGATCTCCGATAACTGGGACAAAGGCCGTAGTAGTGAGGGGTTTGAAATTAAAATTAGCGCTGATAGCTATTTAATTAGAACTCAATTCCATCCGATTACGAAAACCCAAACTCATGTCCGGTATCAGTCTGGATACGCTACGAATCAGCCAGTCCAGATAGTGCAATTAAGCCACGAATCGGATTAAAATTCTGTCTATTCGAAAGAAATTATAATTAGAATATTGCGAATTATAAGTTGAAAGGGTTAATCCTCTAGTTCAGAGCACTTAGACTCTTCATAAATAAGGAAAAGCGGCATTCCCATCCTGGTACCTGATGAATGATTGGCTAAGTCAGTTTGCGTCTAAGGTTGACTTTTCGTGGTAGCTGATTGCTTTTACAGGCATAATGTCTATATGATAAGCTTTCAGACCATCAAGGCGGCCTTAATGAATCCTGTTCAATCATTAAGGAGCGAGGTAACCAGCTAGGGGATTAGGTTCTTACAACCGGGATGAAGGCCTAGAAAATCCTTTACACGAAAGTCGTGACGGTTTTTCGCCGTTCTTTTAATTTAATCCGTTTTAAGCAATCGAATTGTATAAATAGTAAATAGCAAATGGGAACATGTTCTTCTTGATACTTACTGAATATTTATTAAAAACCAGACCATGCCGGAACAAAGCAGTATAGAGGAAATCTTTTTCAGATATCTCTTGCAATATCAATTTGAAAAAACTGCTTAGCCTATTCCATGGCAATAGGTATACATCTATATCTGAAGCCCCCTTCTGTTATAAGTAATTCAAGTCTATGGTTTTTTGACGTCTACAAAAGACAAACCTTTTTTATTCTTTGAATTTCAGGAAGCTGCCAGGATTTACTATGAGAAAAGCGAACAGCATTTTTGTGAAACCAAAATTCACGAAAAAGACAGGCGGAATTTGAGAGTCAACCATATCAAATACTTTTACCATTTCTAAGCTTATTAAATTATGCAAGCAAAAACAGTATTATCAGTTTTATTAGTAATCTTTGGAACATCATTCCAATCATGCAAACGAAATAATTCAATTGTTCCAAGAAGTGATCTGCACGTCCCCAAAATTGAGGAAATACTAAAAGGTAACGACCAAAATCTGGTCAACCTACTCAATAAGGTAAGGGGAAGCGTTGGAAGACGAGGCGCAGGGTCAAAAACCATATGGAGTAGAAAAAACGATTATGGCTTAGGTTTGTATATAAGTGCTAATCATGTTTATAACATATCTGGATGGAATTCCCGAAATGCCCAATTCTTTGATTTATCATCGGAAAACCTTGGCATTTTCGAAACTTCACAAATTCCTCCAGTTAACGGAAGCATAGCCTTAGGCAATACGCTGATAGCAGATTTTCCTCTCATGCATTTTAATATTTCTTCTGGTGCCACCAATAAGACCCTATTACCTATAGAGGACTTTTATTTGGGCATCATCGATAATCAAAGGGCTGAGCAAGGACCGTTACCCAAATATCCTGAACTTATTAAAACCTCTGCAACATTACAGCTATATGATCCCGAAAACCGTACAAAAGCAAATCAAACATGGAATACCTCTATTGCAGGTGAAAAAGTAATTGCAGTTGGCTATCCTCAGGATAAGACCAACTATCCCAATGGGGCAGCTGCTTATGGTAAAATATTATCAGATACAGAAGCTACGCAAGCCATCCAAAAATTGAAGAGTGCCGGAGATGCCGAAGGAGATATTGCTTATAATTCGAGCGCCGAATTTTTTGTAGAAGCGCAAGCAATAGCTGGTATGAGCGGAGGGGGCGTATTTAACTCAGATGGGCAATTATTAGGGATCATGGTAAGAGCGAGCGATAATGAAAATGCCCCTAAGATCATCAGAGTAGTTAAAATGTCTTATATTAAATCTACAATGAAAGATTTTTACAATAGCTTATCTGAAACAGACAAGAGCAAAATAAGGCCGTTTATAAATGGTGAAATATGATCAGGCATGAGATTAAATAAGATGAATTTTGGCATATGTTGTTCTTTAGAACGAGAGCATCAAAAAGTGTGGAAACCTCATGCCGCCTGCTGGATGGTATCAGGATCCTTGGGTTAGATTACATGTAATAGCCAATACTAGTGTTAAGTTAACTGTGATATGACGTATAAAGACTGTATCTTAGTCAAAAAATGGCTCATGATACGGTATCATATAAAACTGACCAAGACAGAAGTTGAAGAGTTAATGCAGGTTATCAATAAAGGCTCTCATAGCACACAGACTTTTAGAGCAGCGTATGTTCTCTTGAATAGCGATGAAGGAGAATATTCTCAAAAAGTAACTAATGAACAAATCAGTAATGTGTTGCGTATTGGAATGAAAACAATTGACAGGATAAAAAGAAGTTTGTAGAGGATGGTTTTGAAGCAACTTTGGAACGCCGGAAGACTACCCGTATATATGAGCCCAAAATAGAGGAAGAAATAGAAGCAAAACTGGTGTCACTCAGTTGCAGCGGCCCACCAACAGGTTTTGCTAAATGGTCTTTACGGCTTTTATCGGATAAAATGGTGGAATTAAAATTTGCTCCGGAATATCCAGTAAGTCTTCTAAAAAGTGTTTCGACAACTGTTCGGGAGGGGTCTCGTAAACGTGATTGCCGTGAACCCAATGCTACTCGAACCAAGCCTTACCAGTAAAATTCTTTAGATCACAAATTCTTCTTAAGATATTGATGTAGGTTTAAATCAGCGATTAAACGCAAATCGGGCAGTAAATCGTTCGAGATTTGTAAAGTTGCCACCACAATCGTTCGCAAGTTGCTAAACACTTGCGAACGATTTCAAATTATTCTATTACATGTTATTTTCATATCGTGATGTACATTAGTGATATTTCTAAAACCAGAATGGTTGCAACAGGAATTATTTACAGAATTAATCTTATTACATCTCACCACTACTCTGTTTCTTTGTATGCGTCCGATAAAACCATATTTTAACAGATCCGCATAGTTCGTAATCTTGTTTCATGAAAAATGAGACAGAAAAAATGCGTGAGCTGTACGATCAGTGGCAGACGCAAGGCATAAGCAAACAGGCTTTTTGTAATCAAAATGGTATGGGATACCATAAATTCAATTACTGGGTGAAAAAATTCCGGCGGAACGATGTGACCGCCGCAATTCCAATCCGTGGGTTCAGCCAGATACCAGTTCAACAAGCGGATTTAATTGAGCAAAACCAACAGGCACTGGCCGCCATTACTTTTCCATCCGGAGCGCGTATAGAGCTGTTCGGATCTCTTGACGCATCTTTTATCAAGAAGCTCATTCTTTAATATGCTGGCTTTACCTCATAGTTGCCGGTACTTTTTGTACCGGAGCCCGACGGATATGCGTTTTGGCATCTATAGCCTGGCTGGCTTGGTCAGAAATGAACTGGGCTTTGATCCGTCAAGTGGTGATGTTTTCGTTTTTCTGGGTAAACGGCTTAATCAGATTCGTTTGCTCCAGTGGGATCGGGACGGGTTTGCGATGTATATCAAAAAGCTGGAACAAGGCACTTTCGAATGGCCAAAGGGTGAAGATATATCCATCACCAGCCAGCAGTTGACACTTCTTCTGCAAGGTGTAATGCTGGATTCGGTCCGCCTCAGAAAACGGTATCAGCACGTAAATTAGGCCAATAAAATATGTAGAAAACTCTATTAAAAAGTGCCATATAACGTTGTATGGCTAGTTTTTATTCCTTATCTTCGAGGTATGAAAGACGCAGCAACGGACTATAAATTACTTTATGAACAGGCACTTGCTGCGCATCAAAAGGTAGTCGCTGAAAAGGATGAACAAATCCAGGCGCTGAACTTTGAGCTTGATAAATATAAGCGGTATATATTCGGAAAAAAGAATGAGAAATTGGCCAGCGTACACACGGACGTAAACCAGATTGATCTCTTTGAGCTGGGAACAAGTCAGCAGCAGCAAGAAGAACTTTCACAGCAAGCGGCTGACATTGTGAAAGAAAAAGCTCCTGCTAAAAAACGCGAAAAGGGGACTGGAAGAATGATACTTCCTGAGAATCTGCGCCGTGAGATCATCATTATTGAACCTACCGAAGACGTTACCGGCTGCACTGTAATTGGAGAAGAAGTCACAGAGGTTTTGGATCTGATTCCTGCTGAGTTCTACCGTACGACGGACCGTGTAAAGCGTTATATCCGTTACAAATATGCCCGTGCTAATGGTGAAGGCATCATAACGGCATCACTTCCCGACCGTGTGATCGAAAAAGGCATTCCTTCCGAAGCAGTTATTGCTCAAATGGTGGTGGATAAATATGTTTTCGGTCTTCCGCTTCACCGGCAGATTGACAAGTACAGACGGTTAGGAGTAAATGTTCCTGCATCCACAGCCTCTGACTGGATCATGAAAGGCTGGCAGCACCTGACCCCTTTATGGGAGCTTTTAAAACTCCTGGTTCTGAATCAAAAGTATTTACAGTTGGATGAGACGCCGTTGAAAGTGCTTGATAGAGACCATAAAAATGGGATCCATCAAGGCTATGTATGGATATATAATGCCCCGTGTGATAAGTTGACGCTGTTTGATTACCGGAAAGGCCGCGACCAAAGCGGCCCTAAACAAATGCTGGAAGGGTATGCCGGTATACTTCAGGTTGATGGATACTCTGTCTACGAAAAGCTTTTTGGCGATCATCCTGACTGCTACCAAACAACTGGGAGAAGTTCAGAAATCTCGAAAATTAACCCAGAATTACTTTTACCAAATTAGCAAGACGGGTATTGTCGGAGCGATACGTTTCTTTGCGGTATTAAGCAAGTATATGGAAAGTTTAAGAGAAAGGGAACTTAAACCATCCCGTAACAGGCGAAGACCCTTCTATAATGGCTATACGTATCGGTGCATAGTGAGCGTTAGTTAGATCCATTTGTACTTTTACTGATGATGCTATTTGATAACTCATTCAATTTGCTTTGGGAATCGGCTGTCACAATATTAGTTACTATAAATATGCCAATTTTTTGATCCGGATATAGCGCAATCCAGGAAGAATGGCCAAAGGTGCCTCCGTTATGGTATAACATTTTGTTCTCTTTGTCATAATTATACGTATTCCAGGCATACGCTCTTCCATACTGGACATCGCCAGCCAACCGATCCATTGCCTGTTTAACGACTTTGTCATTACTCTCCAAATACATCTTCATATAATTAAGCATGGCACTTGTTGAAGATTTTAAGCCTCCTGCATAATTGTAATACCCATTTATTATGGGCATAGGCGCTCCCTCATTATTTTTTCCGACAGACACATTAGAATTTCCATCATTTTTCAACTTCGAAAAAGTGTTTTGTTCACCCGAACGGGAAAAGATATATTTTTGAAATAGTTCATGGAACGACGATTTGTAAACATGCTCTAGAATATACCCGGTCAACTGGATCCCAACACCTGAGTACTGATAATTTTTACCCGAATTGTTAGTTAGTTTGACATTTTTTAATTGTTTAAAAAAGTCTTCTTTTCTAAAAAGTCTAAAGCAATCTAATTGTTCATCTGTTGTTTGCGCACTGTCATTACAGTTGATAGTCGGGGGAAGTCCTGATGTATGGGTAATTAGATGACGAAATGTTATCGGCTTGTTACCGCTTAAAATCAGGTTTGGATAGTTATCATCAAGATAAGATCTTATATCATCATCGAGGTTGATTTTATGGTCATATACAGCTTGGGAAAGCAACAATCCGGTATAGGTTTTGGTTATCGAGCCTATTTCATATATCGTATTACTGTCTGGTGTTTTACCATTACCTATTTTGCCATAATGAAATTGGTGTATTTTACCTCCTATATACATAGCGCCCGACACCACTGTGTAACCAGTGGATTTCATCAACTTAGCCACTTCCTGAGTTATTATTCTTTCTATTGAATCCTGAGTAGGATTTCGTCGTTCAGAAATTGGATACGGCGTTTCACCAAATACACATGGTATGGAGAGCGACAGGCAAGCAAAAAAAAACAGAGTCTTAACTTTTATAATTGATGTAAATGATCTTTCGCTATTCATAAATTACATAATTTACTTTATCAACGCCTGTATTACCTGTCTTTTCGTTGTAAGCGTACAAGATCAGTTCGTAGTTTCCTGCTGCATTTAGAAGGTAATCGCCCTCAAATAGATTTGTCGATATCAATGACATTTTAATGTCTTTGATATGTTTTCCATCTCTTTTTAGTATGCCGATCACTTCAATCTCATCGGAGTTCCAAACGCCCCCTTTTTCAACAACGCATCCGCACATCATCACAACGTTAGCCTGAATTTGGAAGGGCCTGTCTTTAACGGTGTTCAGGGGGATGTACTGGTGGGTACGCGGTTTTAAAATATCAAAGATGAATCCCGGAATTTCCAGGATGATTCCATCTCCTAAAATATCCCGACCGGGAATCAGCCATAATTCAGTACTAACTTTTGCTTGTGCCTGCTTGTGATTAAATGGAGAGACCACCTCAATGCTAACGAATACGGGTTCGTCAATATCAATTTTGGCTAGGAAACCTGCTGTTTGGGCATCAACGACTATACCTCTTCCTGTTTTAGGATTTTTCATGATCAGATCTGTATTACCCGTACTGCTGGTTGTTTTACCTTCAGCCAAAATCTCCTGATTTATCTTATTTCTGATAATTACATAAGCCCCGCCAATAGAGCTGCCAATAAATTTTGCATCTCTCGCTTTTGCCCTTACTATTATTTTTGTTTCGGTGGCAGAAACAATGTTACAATAGAAAAGAAATGCCGTAACAAAAATCAGGACCTTCATTTGATATTTGTTTTTAAGAATTCTTCCTTGAACCTATTATTAAAAGACTTGTTTTTCAATTCCATATCTATGCTGTCCAGGTAGTGAAGGATACCCAGATCATCAGCTAACATTTTTAAGATCGCTCTTTCGCAACTTTGCCAGATCTGCTCTAACTGCGGCAACATTTTCATTGCTTTGTCTGATAGTGAAACCATCTGCTTTCGCTTGTCTTCACTGTCCTTTTTAACATGCAGATAGCCTTTTTCTGCCATCTTTTTGACAATAATCGCTACCGAAGGATGCGTATATCCCAAGCACTCGGCAATAGCTGCAATGGGTATTTCTTCCGCGTTTTGCAACAGCATAAATATAAGGTACCAATTTGGCTCGATATCTATACCGAGTTCTTTATAAAATCTTCGCACATCATGGGATATGCGATCACTGATCCTTTTCAATCTGCTATCGAGTGCCTTGTACCCCAGATCTTTGATAAAGTCAGAATTCATTTAATGTTTATTTTGTGACCACAAATATATATAAAAAAACAAAGTCAACTATATAGTTAACTTTGTTTTTTTATGATATGGTAAATCTCTCTTACATCAAACCTGGAGGCAGAGATAATGTTACATATTCCGGAGCCATGGTCAACGCGTTCCTAAAAAGAATTCAGCGCGTTACGCTACACTTTGACCATGCTAACTTGCTGATTTAAATACTTAGATTTGATGATTATAAACACAAATCATTGGTCTAATTCGCATGAAACAGCATGGTCAAGCATGCAGAAATGTCCAGGTTGATTGTTTCCATGGAACTTTGTAGTAAGGTAGAGTTGATTAAATTTGTTCGAGTCTACAAATATAGAGAAACTGAGAATTCGTATTTTTATCAGTATAATTTGAACTACTATAGATTTTAAAAAAATGGGATCAATCCGACCAATTAGAACATATCATTTTCTACCTTATAAATATGGTTTAGAATTGTTATTGGATATCGGGCATATTGAAACGTTGAAACATTATGTGTTAGACAGCACATTACATCAAGTTAGTTTTTACGAGATCATTTTTATCCAGGAGGGATCGGGAACGTTTACCCTGGATGAAAACAAAATGTCGATAGCCCCGCGGGCAATCATTTTCATCAGCCCCGGGCAAGTTCGCCGATGGGAAATTGAGGAGAAGGTAAAAGGCTACACCCTATTCTTTGACAAAGATTTTCTCCATCTATTTTTTTCGGATGAACTATTTCTGTACCGGCTTCAATACTTTCATCAGTATCTACATCCTGCCGAAATGCATATAGCTGAAAGATCATTCGGGAAATGTCTGGCACTTTTACAGGAAATTGAGCAGGAGTTTGAACAGATCCAGAATGATAGCAATCATTTGATCAGATCAATTCTGTATCAGCTTCTTATTGTGCTCAACCGCTATTATGCGGATGTTTACGATGTTCAGCGCGATACGTATATTCAACCCGATTTCTATAGATTCCGGTCTTTACTGGAAAAAAGATTTTTACAGGACCAGACTGTTGAAACCTATAGCAAAATGCTCAACGTCAGCCCGGGATATCTTAATAAAATTTGCAGGCAATTCAGCGGGTCATCAGCGAAGCAAATGATCCATAACAAGTTGATTTCAGAAATAAAGAAAGAACTGCGTCAAAACAAATCTGCAAAGGAGATCTGCTACCAATTTGGATTCTCTGATCCATCTAATTTTAATCGTTTCTTCAAAAAGTTCACCCAAGTAACGCCTCATCTGTACCGGAAAAAAATATAAATGACAATTTTAAATACAAAATGACCTTTTTGCACGGTATGAATATTCCCAATTTTACAAAAAAAAGGAATATGATAAAATTCACTGCACTTTGTCTTTTATTCGTAGTTTTAAACCTGCTTCGGGTAAAGGCAGAACAATTATATGTAAATCCCCAGGCAGGTAAAGACACCAATTCCGGATTAAAGGCCCAGCCGTTAAAGACACTGGCTGAGGCAGCCAGGCGCGTCAACCAAAACAAAGCGCAGGAAGAAACAACGATCATTCTTTCAGAAGGTGTTCATCTGCTCACACAAACCGTCCTTTTTAACAATGATAAATATAGCCTTAATAACCGTCTCATCATCCGCGCGGAAGGGATGCCTGATGATACGGGCTGGACCCCTCGTAAAATGCCGGTCGTCATAACCGTCGTCCCCCTTGAGCCTGGTGTTGGCGGAGAAGAAGCAAAAGGTATACAACCCGAGGTAAGCCATGTTACTATTGAAGGGCTACGGTTTACAGGCAGTCCAGATTATACTTATCTCGATGAAAATAATTTACGGCGATCTTACCCGATATGGCGCGATGGAAAAAAGCTGGATGATTTGCTTGTAACACAATGTCTGTTCGCTGGAAACGTAGATGTATTACCGTTACATGTCGGAGTTATAGCCAATGGCTATGGTCTGGTTATCGATCATTGTGTTTTTTTCAATTGTAAAATTCCGGTTGTTTTTTGGAAAAACGATGGAAAGACAGGCGGCCGTGGCGCAATGAGATATTCATTGGTATACGGTGGTTATTTCTGTGGTGTTTGGACCACACAAGGTACCAATGGGGATGAGTTCGACTTTCATCATAATATCATAGCTAATACGAGTACGATATGGATAAGAGAAAAAGGAAGCACGCGCCGGTATAAAGCTTCTAATTGCATTTTTGTCAATTATGATAAATTGGCAGGATATGGAAGTGGCCCATTGAGCGGAAATGATGCCACTTCAACAGATTTTTTGGAAATGAAAAACATACAAATAACTGGAACTGTAACCATCGAAAAGGATCAGAGTAAACGCAATTACCTTCAATTAGCAGAAGGTTCGATAGGTTCAGGCCTAAAAGCAGGGCTTTTCAAAAAATCAAATATTTTTCAACCTCCAAAGGCTGGAAATGACCAGTTTGAGTAGATCTAAATCCAGTTGTATACAGGGCCTTACAGTCATATATGCGCTTCAAAATATCGATAGGAAACGTAATAAGCATAACCTATACAAAGTGAAACAAACAACTCCAAAGGCAGGGGGTGCAATATTCAAACTTAACGTAGCAGCTACCAGACCACAAATTGATTGGAATTTAAAAATAATAAACCCAATTTAATCATTCAATACTATGAAAAAAATCATGGTCAATTGTGCGACGCTTTTATCATTCAGCATCACAACCCGGGCACAAGCAGTTCTGGACAAAAACCATGACGCATCAGATAAAAATGGTGAAGCATTCAATTAACAATACAACAAATACAAGAGATAGATTCATTTTCATTTCTCTGAATGTCAAAACATTGACAGTTAGCAGCAATCAAGTTTAAAATATGAAACATCAATCTAGTAAAGCTTTCTTTTTGTTGCTCCTATTAATGCTTTTGTGTGTTACACTTAAGTCACAGACAAAGAGCAAGTATTCAGATGGGGTTAAAAATAAAATAGCACAAGTTGAAAATAATTTAGCCAGTTGGGTAGAAATAGAAAATACGCCTAAATGGAATTTGCAAGAACGTATGAACTTCTATAAAATAAAAGGGTTAAGCATTGCCGTCATAAAAGATTGTAGACTTGAATGGGCTAAGGGTTATGGCTGGGCTGATTCAGCAGAAAACAGGCCGGTCACCCCTTTTACTCTCTTTCAGGCGGCTTCAATGAGTAAATCTCTCAATGCATTAGGCATGTTGAAGTTAGCAAAAGACAAGAACATCGACTTAAACAGCGATATAAATAGCTATCTACGTTCTTGGAAATTCCCTTATGATTCAGTATCAAGGGGCAAGAAGATCTCTATTTTGAATCTACTAAGCCATACAGGCGGTATAAATATTAGTGGCTTCGATGGCTATGCGAAGACAGATTCAGTACCAAATATCATCCAGATCTTAAGCGGAAGTAAGCCTGCAAACAGCGATGTGGTAAGGTCTGTTTTCGAACCTAGTTCAAAATACAAGTACTCAGGTGGTGGAACAGTCATCTCCCAATTAATTATTGAGGATGTATCCGGCAAAAATTATGCTGATTACATGGAAAGCAATATTTTGAGACCTATTGGGATGCAAAATAGCTTTTACACGAATACAATATCAAAAAGCAAATTAAAGCAGTTAGCTACAGGTTATAATGGAGACCAGGAGGTAACGATGAAATATCATATTTATCCGGAAAAAGCAGCAGCCGGATTATGGACGAATCCGACCGAATTATCAAAATATGTTATAGAAATCCAAAGATCATTAATAGGCAAATCAAATAAGTTACTTACACCAAAAATGACGAAACTTATGCTTACGCCTTATCTGGATAATTCCTCAGCATTAGGTGTTTTTATTGAGGATAAAGATGGCACCAAGTATTTCAGGCATGGTGGCGTGAATGAAGGTTTTACAAGCCTGTATTTTGGTAGCGTAGAAAATGGAAATGGCGCAATAGTCATGTGCAATTCTACCGATAAGACGATTCTCTATGAAATCATCAATAGCATTGCAATAGTTTATAAATGGAAAAATTACTATAAGCCCGTATTGAAAAAAGTTATAAAAATTGACAGTAGTGAATTAACGAAATATACTGGCAAATATACTTCCAATGATCGGGAGTACATCATTTCGCAAGACAACGGAAATTTATTTTTAGAGTTAATGGGACAAAAGTGGCAAGTTTATTTTACTTCCGACACTGATTTTTTTATGTACCAGGCTCCTGGAATTAGCCATCAATTTATTCAAAGCAATAACAGAATTAAAGGATTTCAAATTAAACTTGAAGGAGGCAAAGATATTTTCGTCAAAAAAGTGGTATAAATACTATAAAGGTATCGTTGGGCCTATTAAACTGCTCACCAGTTATTGAAGCTTATTTCGTTAACTTATAATATTTGCTACTGAGTAGTCGCCATAATGAGACTGTGCCCATTTTTTAACACCAAATGATTATCTATCAAAAAAAACTATTAACGAACATTATCAGTAGTACCGGAACTACGGCCAAAACGGTTAACACACCTAGGATGTTACCGTATATGCTGATCATTTTATCAACTTTGCGGCCTGTTCAAAAGATAAGGGCGGTGGACAAAACCCCTCGGGTGATATTATCGCTTTGAGCGTTATAAATAAAAATATAAAATCATGATATTACTTAAATCTATTATAATCACAGGCTTATTTCTTGGTCCTGGTTATCTATCAAATGATCACAGGCATCAAAAGAATGATATCCATTCCCACCTAGTGGAAGGGCATTTCACTGCAAGTGACCGAAAAGAATCAATTTCTGTGATCAAACCCAAGCTCAATGCTGACGGAACCGGGTGCGATGGAAAATGTGTACTTAGGCTACGTTTTTCAGACGAACATACACCTCCAATTGAGATTGAAGATTGTATTGGCGGGACACCCGTCAATCTGGGAGATCTCGATGGTGATGGGAAAGATGAAATCGGCATACTCCGGGAATGGTTTCATAGTTGCTGGCACAATTACAACGTGTACACTTTTAAACATGGGCAATGGGAGTTTGCAGTTCCGCCTATACCTACACATTGCAATCAATGGGAAAGCGGGCTAAATCCTATTGTAAAAGATCTGGAAAAGAAAGGGTATTCTAAAATCAACTACAGTGTTATGATCAAATCCAACATTATAACTGAAAGTAAAATCTTAAAAGTTAAATAATTTAGCCCATGAGCTGTATTTACTGAATGTTCAGGAATTCATTGATTTCGGGTTAGTCCTGGCAAAATATTTTAGACCTCTAAATTCCCATTATGAAAAAGTGCCTGTTACTCCTGTTGATTTTACATAGTTACTCCCTGGTACAGGCACAAAAAGTAGTAGAACCATCTACAAAGACGCACCCCGAATGGTCGAGGCCTTTTCCACCGTTTCAAATTGTGGGTAACCTGTATTATGTAGGTACTGCCGATCTGGCTTGCTTTCTTATCGTAACGCCTAAAGGCAATATCCTGATCAACACCGGGTTGGCATCGTCTGCGCAACTGATCAAAGCAAATATTAAAACCCTGGGCTTTAAACTTTCAGACACAAAAATACTGCTGACCACCCAAGCGCACTTCGACCACCTTGGGGCGATGGCAGCAATTAAAAAAGTCACAGGTGCTAAAATGATGGTAGACTACGCCGACGCGCTGGTTGTAGCCGATGGTGGCCTTTCTGATTATGATCTTGATGGAAAGGTTCGTGTATTTGAACCAGTAAAAGTTGACCGCCTATTACACAATTCGGATAGTATTAAGCTGGGCGGCATGAAATTAACGATCCTCCATCATCCCGGGCATACTAAAGGATCCTGCAGTTATCTATTTGATGTGAATGACAAAACGCGAAAGTACAGGGTATTGATTGCCAATATGCCTACCATAGTTACGGAGAAGAAATTCCCGGATGTACATACTTATCCAGATATCGCTAAAGATTACTCGTATACACTGGATGCGATGAGGCACCTGAAGTTTGATATTTGGCTGTCATCACATGGCATACAGTTCGATCTGTTAGCAAAGCACCGGCCCGGCAGTGCTTACAACCCGGCTGCCTTCATGGATAAAAAAAATTATGAAGAGCAAATTGAAGATCTGCAAAAGGAATATGATCAGAAAGCCGGCCAGCTATGATATTGAAATCTTTCATGTGATACAATTCAGGGAATAAAATGCCTCTACGCTTATGGCGCAACCTTAGAAAACGTGGTAAAAAAACTTTACCACAACAGAAATTGCGACAATGGAAAAATGCAACGGGCGCAGAGATAGGAATTTTAAATAACTTTTTGATGAAAAAACGAATCAGATTTATTTACATGTTCTCTTTGATGTTGTTACCCTGCTCGCTACTTGGGCAGACGCGGCAAACCATCGAACTCGCGAACCTGTACAACAGCGCGAATCCTAGGGCTGCCAACAGAGACGTCCAAATTGTTTCGAGTGATACAGGAGCTTACCTAAAGATATTGGAAAGTAAAAAGGAAGGTATTGTGTGGCTACCATTCAAGGACTTTAAAAACGGTACAATTGAAATTAAAATGCGGGGAAAGGATGTTTTTCAGCGGAGTTTCATTGGGATCGCCTTTCACGGCGTCAATGATACCACTTATGACGCCGTCTATTGCCGTCCCTTCAATTTTTTTGCGGCTGATTCTGTCAGGCGAATTCATGCCGTGCAATATATTTCACAGCCTAATTTTACCTGGGAAAAATTAAGAAAGGAAAAAAATGGGGTCTTTGAGAAAGAGATCATCGATCCGCCCCACCCCAACGATTGGTTTACCATGAAACTTGTGGTTGACAACAGAACTGTTAAAGCGTACATTAATAATGCATCCCAAGCTTCACTAACAGTTGAGAAACTCAATGATCGTACATCAGGAAAAATAGGGCTTTTTACAGCAGATAGCAGCGGCGGAGATTTCAAAACAATTAAAATAAACCATAGAAATTTGCCAAAAAAAATATTTCCGGTCTATAAAAAAGCAACCAAAAGACGGGTTGAAGTGCTAAATTGAACTTTTGTGCTTCTATCAAAATTTATATATTCACTGAACTAAGGGCATCAAATCCCGCCTTTGAGCAATAACTGCCCGTCACAGACAATTCTAAAGAACACTTTATGAGAAGAACATTTTTACTGATTACAATTGGACTGTTATTATTTAATCTCACATTTGGTCAATCAGCACAATATAAGCAACTTGACAGCTTAGTTAACTCTCTTTTTAAGCAGAAAATGTTCAATGGAAATGTGCTGATTGCAGACAAAGGGAAAATCATATTTGAAAAGAGTTATGGCCTTGCTAATGAGAAAACCGAGCAAAAAATTAATGACCATACCATATTTGAGTTGGCATCTGTTTCCAAACAATTTACTGCTATGGGAATTGTTTTGTTGGAAAAACAAGGAAAACTGAACTATGACGACAAAATTTCAAAATATACTCCCGAACTAGCTTTTTACGGAAACATCAGCATAAGAAATTTACTAAATCACACTGGCGGGCTTCCCGACTATATAGAATTTTTTGAACAAAAGTGGGATAAAAAAAAATTGCTACCAATCAGGATATTGTAAATGTCTTCGCGAAATACAAACCGGAAGTTATTTTTCAACCCGGCGAAAAATACGAGTACAGTGATACAGGTTACACTTTATTAGCGTTGATAATAGAAAAAGTATCAGGTAGAACATTTGGACAATTTTTGAGTGAAAACATCTTTCAACCATTAAAAATGAAAAATACGTTTATCTACAGAAGTAGATTTGAACCAAAAAAAATAAATAATTATGCTCTTGGTTATGTTACAGATAGCTCAGGACACAAAGTGCTTCCCAATACTTTTGGGAAAGAATTTTACACTTATTATCTGGATGGAATCGTGGGCGACGGAACAGTAAACGCTACAACAGCGGATCTGTTAAAATGGGACAGAGCCCTTTATACCGATAAATTGATAGATTCAAAAGAAAAAGAACTAATATTTAATTCTGTAAAAACCAACGATGGAAAAGAGAGTAATTATGGATTTGGGTGGTTCGTAGGGAATTCGAAAGAATATGGCAAAATCGTTTATCATTCTGGAGGTTGGCCAGGTTATTCCACTTATATAGAAAGGCATTTGGACAATGACAAAACTATAATAATCCTGCAAAATCATTCTAACGCGAAAATAAATTCATTTTTACAAAAAGCAAGAACGATATTGTATAATTAATCTTAAAAAAGTATACATTCAGTGATTGAATTCGTATGGTTACGAATCGTTACGGAGAACCGCATATTAAAGTTGGGCCGAGTATTAGTCTTGGCTATGCTAACATCTCTAAATGTAGCAATTCAATAATTTTTCATGAACGGTATTGTTTAGTAATGCAATTAAATTTAGATTTTTATACAAACATTTATATTTAAATCATTGTTTTTGCATACAAAAAAGTTTTAAAAAATAGGTGCCTTATTCGGGGAGTTCGAATTTCAAAACCACTCTAAAATATTGCAAACGTTGATTTTAGCACTAGGTGCAAATTCCAGCGAGATCACGTCAACGACGATTTACTTGGTCCCACTGAGATTCGAACCGCATAAAATTGTATGAGCATCATTTAAATATTTAGCTCTTTAAATACGTCAATGCACAACCAATTTAGATATTTTTTGTAAATCATCGAGGAATTGGTTCGACATCTGTTCTGGAAGGGGTATAGAAGCCCACAGCGAACAGCTAAGGGGTATTTCGGTTTTCTTCCTTTTGGAAAGTGCTTTTTTAGCTTTACCAAGCATGTTTTGTTCGATTCCGATTCAGCACTTTACGAGTAATCTAAATTCTGATCAAAAACTTCCCACGGCACAAAATGAAAGATGCGGACGCGCGGGAATATTTGAAAATCTGATCAATCGGATGGTATCAAAGCCACCCCATACTTGTAAGATGATTATCAATTCAAAGCCTAATTGAATGTGATGATTCTCCGAAATACCACCGACTTCGGGCACTCGTAAACCGCCGATTCATTGGTGGGTAAACTAAAAAGATTTGTCAGTTTCCATAAGCATTGAATAAGTCATCTATTCTGGCCCTAGATTCAATTCCGGTGAAACATTTTACCCACTATATAATTTTTCTATATATCAATATTCTATAAATTTGAAACAGCGTTTGATTATCCTAATTACTTGAATTCATATATATTCCATACCAGCCTGTTTAACCTGGCCTCCATGGGGACCCTATTCTCTGGGCTGACCCTTGCGCTGCTTTTAGTATTTGCAAAAAGGAATGGGCAAACATCCAACCTGTTTTTAAGTTTGGCCTTAGTCGTGATCGTACTGAAGACTGGCGGGCTTACGCCTATTTTTTTACCCGCGCTAGGTCCAGTGTTGTATTTTTATGTACAACAGCTAATATCCCCAGACCGGCGGTTTCGCTGGAAAGATATGTTGCACTTTTGCCCTTTGCTTGTCGCATATTTGATGCCGGCTTGGCTGGTCTTAATTTCCGTTATAATCTATTTGTACCTGTCGCATCGGTTGATACAAGATTTCTATAGTCGCCAGCGGCCGGTGCTGATGGACAGGACTCGTTCCACTTTCAGACGGCAGGACAACGCACTGCTCTTGCTCGGCTTATTTTATGTGTTATCGCTGTTTAGTGGCACCTTTTATTTTACAGTTGCCCTTGTACTGATCGGAATGGCCGCAGAAGCGATACTAAAACCGGACGGCAGTGTACAACTGGCCATTCCGATAACTGACAGATCGGATGAAAGGGAGAAGGGGCGAAGAATAAAGGAGGCAGTGGTTGCAAACCGCCTTTACGAGGATGCCGAACTGACATTGACCACATTGGCGGTGAAACTGAAGATTCATCCACATGACCTGTCCCGAATCATTAATATGGGGCTGGAAATGAATTTCAGCGATTTTATTAATGAATTTCGGGTTCGTGAAATTGCTCAAAAAATGCAGGACCCGGCTTATGACCGGCTCACGCTGCTGGGTATTGCCTATGAGTCGGGGTTTAATTCTAAAACGACTTTCAACCGGGTTTTCAAAGAGATGACTGGCAGAACCCCAGCGGAATACAAGAATAGCTTAAAAAAAGAGGTGCCAATTGATAAGTTGGCACCCCGGGTAAGAATACTGCCGGTAATATTGCGTTCGGGAAGCCCGCCAAATTGGGCTTCTGAAAAATCAAACCGCAATTATATGTTTAGAAATTATTTAAATGTCGCCTTAAGGAACCTTTGGAGACAAAAAGCCTATTCTGCTATAAACATAGCCGGATTAGCACTGGGTTTGGCGGTTTGTTTCCTTATTTCACTTTTTGTAATTGATGAATTAAGCTATGATAAGTTTAATTTAAAGGCAGACAGGATTTTCCGTGTTAATGCTGACTTCAATGTGAACGGAACTCAATTTAATGCCAGACAGACGCCCCCAGCGATGGCTTCCATATTGCTTAAGGACTATCCACAAATTGAAAATGCGGTTCGCATTAAAAGTAATGGGAAAATATTAGTTAAAAAAGGGAATGAAATCTTGAGCGAGGCTAATTGCTTTTATGCAGAGAATGCATTGTTTGATGTATTTACATTACCCATGATTGCTGGAGATCCTAAAAGTGCTTTGTCACATAATAATTCACTGGTGATTTCAGAGAATATTGCAAGAAAATATTTTAATAGTATAGATGTGATAGGTAAAACTATGCATATGGCTAATGCACAAGACTATGAAATCACGGGGGTAATTGAAAACACACCTGTACAATCCCATTTGCATTTTGATTTTATTAAATCAATAAATGAATTACCAGATAGCAATTTCCCTGACTGGTCCAATATAAGTTACGTTACTTACTTGTTATCACGGCCTGGTGTTACTCAAAATGCATTAGACAATTACCTCAGAGAAGTGACAAAGAAACATGCGGAACCTATTTTGTTAAGAGATCTTCATAGTTCATTTTCGGAACTTGAAAAGAACGGTGGGCATTTCAGGTTTGTAACGATCCCCTTGACAAAAATTCATCTATACTCTACATTAACGGATGAACAAGAGCCATCGGGTAATGCAGAATACGTCTATATATTTACTGCAATTGCCATTTTAATATTATTGATCGCTTGTGTCAATTTTATGAACCTTTCAACAGCCCAATCTGCGGGTCGCGCAAGAGAAGTAGGGGTTAGAAAGGTTCTGGGATCTAACAAAACCCAATTAATTCGGCAATTTTTAATTGAATCAATTACAACAAGCTGTTTAGCAGTAGTTATTGCTATTATTATAGCTATTCTTTTGCTTCCGTATTTCAATGATATGTCTGGTAAGCAAATCACGTTGGGCTGGCTACCTAAAATATGGTTTATACCGGCACTAATATCAATTATATTGATAATTGGTGTTATTTCTGGTTTATATCCGGCATTTTTCTTATCCGCCTTTCAACCCATTAAAGTTTTAAAGGGTAAACTGGCGATCGGCTTTAAAGGCAGTATGCTTCGTAACGGTTTGGTTATTTTTCAGTTTTCAACTGTAATAATTCTAATAGTTGGTACGCTTGTCATATACGAACAATTAAAATACATTAGCAATAAAAAGTTAGGCTATAACCGCCATCAGGTGTTGATATTAAAAAACACAAGCGCATTATTCCCGAATGCAAAATCTTTTTTAAAAGATGTGATAAAAATGCCGGGTATTAAGTCAGGGACAATGACCTCTTGTCTTCCTACATCTATTAATAATTACACTCAAGTTTACGGAAAGGATGCGGCTTTAAGTAAAGACCAAACAATGGCATTGGCCACTTGGTCTGTTGATGAAGATTATATCCCGACATTAGGGATGCAAATGGCTGATGGAAGAAACTTTTCCAAACAGATGTTGACAGACTCCTCAGCTGTTATTATCAATGAAACAGCTGCAAAATTGCTTAAATACCGACAACCATTAAATAAGTTCATTTATGGACCAGGTGGGGTCCCTTTCCATATTATTGGTGTAGTTAAGGATTTCAATGCTGGCTCGTTACGTAGTAAAATATCCCCCCTGGTATTTAGAAATGTATTAGATAATGGAGCTATGGCTTTTCGAGTCGAAACACAAAACCTCTCAACGCTTATTTCTGAAATAAGAACATTATATCATACAAAATACGCAAATATGGCCGGCCAGCCATTTTCTTATTCCTTCATGGATGAGGAATACAACCACCTCTATCAGTCTGAGCAAAATATTGGAAGAATATTTATTTCATTTTCCTTTTTTTCAATACTTATCGCCTGTCTTGGCCTATTTGGTTTAGTTGCCTATGCGGCTGAACAACGCATAAAGGAAATTGGCATTCGAAAGGTACTGGGTGCCAGTATAGCTAACTTAATACTGATGCTTTCCAATGATTTTTTGAAGTTGATCGGTATTGCTGCCCTTATTTCTTTTCCGATTGCCTGGTGGGGAATAAACCTATGGCTTCAAGACTTTGCATATAGGACAAGTATTAGCTGGTGGATATTTGGCTTAGCGGGATTTTTAGCTGTAACCATAGCAATGATTACCATAAGTTATCAAGCATTAAAAGTCGCTTTAGCAAATCCCGTAAAAAGTTTACGATCGGAATAATTCTTCTCTAGGTAAAGCTCGCAATCAATCGTGACGTTATAATTTTCAGCAATCTAAGGTATAACTTAAAAGCCAATATTTTAGATGGTAAAATGTAAAGTGTAGACGAATTCCGAAACCGTTTTCACAAACACCGACAATACATAATGGGAGAAAAATTCATTATTCTCCAGACCTTGCCAAGCTGCTGCCTGTGCAAAATCTGAGCGAAATGTTAAATGATCTTTTAGCATTTTGAGTTTGTAAGACAGGATTTAGCTGAGAGCTGGAGAATTCGGACGGTATGACCATCGGATTCCGTGGCAGATTTGACCAACTGGAAATTCCGGCGTACTTGGGTTCTTCTTCAATTTTTGTGAAGTTTTTAATGCCTGCGGAACCGGTTATAATTGAATAGCCCAACGAGTTGCCATAATTTCCATGAAATGGGGGGCAAACGGCAGGAATTTTCCAGCTCTACTCGCGAGGGATGTGATTGCCTCGAAATCGAATATATCGAAGCATACAAGGTACCCCGCGTGTTTTTCAAAAAGTAAAATGTGATTTGCATAAATAAGAGATGGGAATGAATCCATATTCATACATACTACTATTGTGTTTTCTACTTGCTGTAATTCCTCATTGATCAAGCTTCTATCTTTTGAAATAATGTCATACTTTGCCTTATTTGTTATAGCCTCTTTGCATGTCTTTCCTTGAATGTACGCACTTTCAATCGCTTTGCCAAAGTCAGAATGTATCGACTCTATATTACCTTGGCGACATACTGATGTTAATTTTTTACTTTTAACCTACACGACGATCGCAGTTTCGTGATAGATAGCCAGTATATCTATATCACTGACAGTTGTTCTCTTGTCACGAGTGGTTTTTTTATTCCTCGATATGTAAGGTGATCAGAGTAAACATTTCTAAATAACTCAAAAACAATTTTTTCGTCGGCCTTTCCCCGGTTATTCAGGCTGGTAGCCTTGTAGTCAACGTTAGATATCATCTGGTAGAATGGCGACTGATACATAGACTCAGCTAAGAAGTATGGTATTGGTATGAAGTATGTACCGTCCGGTAGGTGAACAATTGGCTTGACAAAAAATTCATTTTCGTCGTCAATCAAATTGAAATTTTCATTTATTTTTTTGCCTAATCGGCCAGTAAACAATTTAGTAATTTTTCGATAGTTTGGATTTGTAGAATGAAGCTCTGCTTCGCTGAATATGAAAGGATTCTGATAGATATGGGTGCCGTTTAATATATATCTACGCTTCCTCTTTTCTCTTCTGATTTTATAATCTATTCGTGCTTTAACAAACTTAAAATATTCTTAAAACTCATTTAGTCCTACTTCTGTGTGTTTCTCAATCCATTGCCTATCATATTCATATTTCCTAGGGAGCATTCTTGTGAACTGAAAATCATATGCGGAGGTAGATGTGTAGAAGTATGCTTCACGAAATGCGTTTCCGGTGAAAGCTTGTTTATCCGCCGATGTATGTATAGATTGGTGTAGGTCATCTAAAAGTATTGTCAATTCATTGGTTGTAGTTGTATCTATGAACTTAGCGTTTGCTGAATGGCTTGATACTTTTTAGCCATTTGCCTACCAGCATTGCAGCTTCATAGTAGTTTAGAGCCTCTTTCGGTCTCTCCTTTCCAAGAGCCCCAAGCGTTCCCGCAAAATCTCGTAAAATAAGCTCTGTTACTACGGTCCTAAAGTTATTGGCCGTAGCACAAATCTCGATCTTATCTATTAAGCGTTGCTCGATTTCTGTCATTACAATGCTTCTCTTCCAAACTCATTTTTCTTATTTGTTCTGGCTTCCTTGTAAATTATCGAATCAGAATTTGACGTGTATGAGATCGCAATAAATTGTTTAATAGTAATTGCATTCTTATTCAGTGGTAACGTTGCGTCATGATTGGTTGTTTCCAACCAAGTTAGCGGTCCATTCTCTTCTAAGTGGTATTCGAACTGGTCTTCTCCTACTCTATAATAATGAAGCTCTTGGTCTGCGTCTTTCTGTCTAGTAGGACGACGCGCCTTGCCGACTCAGGAAACAGCACTACATTGGACTTTTTGCCATTTTGCTGAACCGAAGGATATATAATACAACGAGATTCGTCTGGAGGTTCAAAGCATCGCTGAAAGTGAGCTTGAACGCATTCTGGAAGATCCCGCACTGACTCATCTAATTATTCAAAAAAACAAATCCAGATATTAACCAAAACAACCATGTCATGAAATACAAAGAGGAACAAATCATCGAAGCCATCGCGCTTTTAGAAGCATTCACGACCGATCATAATCCGTTAATTGTCAAAGCTCAAACACTTATAGAGCGTTCGTTTTTTCACTCTCCTCATCTTGTTATTAAGGAACGTTACCATGAGGATACATATTTCGATCTTAGTTTGCGCGCAATTAAGGCGCTACAAGAATCAAATTTGAAAACGCCCCAGGATTTGGTAGCATTTTGTAATGCCAAGGGGCTTGAGGGCCTGGCCAGACTTAGCAAGGTAGGGCATAAAAGTTACACGGAAATAAAGGAGTTTTTATTCGTTATCTGCGTTTAACAAGTCAAAATTGCTACTTGTTTCCTGTTTGATAAATTGAAGGTGGATTTATTTTGATTTTTAACGCTGTAAGAAATCAATTTTTTAGCTTTGGTGAGCAGTCACCCTCCATCCTGAGCAGACATAAGATGAGTATTTTTGATTTCTTTAAAAAGCGTGAGCTAGAGCGGATCGCTCAACTAGAAAAGCTTTTCGAGTCTTACAGTCCTATCATCGACATTGATAATGAGATGGTTTCTCGTAGAAAAGATCTGTCGGATATGATCTCGAAACGAGAAGAATTAAGTGCTAACTATAATTGGGGACATGAAACGTCTACCCGGCTGAAAAAAAATCGGTCTTATCGAATCCAAGCTTGATCTTATTGAATATGGTATTTATGAGCCTGTATACGATTTTGAGAAATCTGACGAGTATCGTCAGGAGCAAAAACGCGTTATCGATCAACAGAATCTGCTGATCAAAGACACGAATAGAGATCAAAAAAACGGAGCGAAAATCAAATCTCGCTCCGTTTTTCGTTTCAAGCTAATTAACCATTATGACTTTTCGCTCTTTTGTATATATGAACTTTTTCAAAGCATAACAAACTAACATTCAAATGGCTATAAAATCCAAACTAGTTCACATGAATGGCTGCAATTCAAACGCTAATCCATTGTCATTGATGGCAAACCGCTGCGAGCACCGGCTACCTGTTACAACTTCACGACCCTAATCACCTTTGTCATTCCTTTTTCCTCTATTTTCAATAGATAAATACTGGAAGCGTAGCCTGAGAAGTCTACTACTGCTTCCTTCCCATAAGAGGCGAATTGCTGAATCTGAGTTCCGGCCGAAGTATATAGCTTAATTGATCGTTTTGCAACCGAGACAAATTGGACCCGGAGCTGACTTTGTACCGGATTGGGGCCGATCTTAATTTCTTCTGTCAATGTATTTTCAAATCCTAATATAAGTGCTACACTTACCGATGATGGTTCGACGATTTTACCTGCTCCGCACACATTAGAAACCGATAGAAGCTTATAGGTTTGGATATTGACATTGGACAGATACAACGTATCCGCCGGGGTGAGTGAACTTTTCTGATGAGAGCCCAAATCGTTGGAATAGGTATACGTCCAGCTACCAGTCCCTTCCAGTTTGACGACAATTTTTGCCATTCCGTCTTTATCGGCAGTAACTGTATTGCTTAAGAACGAGGCTGTTGGTTTTGCAGAGAAAACAATGGGCCAGGCATTGTCAGAAGAACTTGTATTTGCATCCGTTGCCACTACACGGAAACGATAAGTGTTAGATGCTGCTAACCCGGTTGGCACAATCACTTTCAAGGGAGACTCTTGCCCTATTGACACAATACCTTCGATAACCTTACCCTGATTATCATAAAGCTTGGCCACAAATCGATTACCAGCCGTGAATGTTCCGGTTTTGGTAAAGTAGACCTGCACGGTATCTGCCTCACACGTCACATAGGCCCTGCTTCCAACTACCGAGTTAATTTTAACGGACCGCACTGATGCCGGGTTGACGATTACCGTGGCACTTCCAGAAAACGGTACTGGCCCACAGAAACTCTCTACAGTTTTGATTGTGTAAGTTGTGGTCGCGTCCGGGGAAACAGTAATGTAATTGCTGCGCAATTCTGAAAAATAAAGCTCCTGCGAAGCTCCATTTGAAAGCGTTAAAGTGACAGGCTTCCCGCCAATTTCCTTCGGCCGTACTTCGATATTGGTTGTTTCACCTGCATTAATAGTCGTTGTTCCAATAATTTCCAAAGCGGGCGCCTTGTCCAAATAAATGGGTTCAGAATTGGCAACTTCTTTAACTCCTGTGATATAACACGTCAAAACATAAGCTCCGGGTGCCAGATTTGATGGAATTGGTAAGTTGACGGAGCCTGACTTATTGGATACAAAACTCAAATCCACTTTCTGGTTATTTGCTGCGGAGAGATAAAAACCAATCTTCTGCGCCGATTCCAGGTCCCCTTCCACTGAGTACGTGGCGGTAATTGATCCGCCAATACACCTCGTGTTCGTTTCAGCGGTCATTCTTTTAACCAAAGGGGTCACTTTGGCGGCGACACTCCCCGAAAACGTTCCATAACCGCACTGGTTTCTTACCGACTCTATCTGATAAACCCCACTACGAACAAACTGATATCCCTCCTCATAACTAGAACTATTAACTTCAGTCTCACTGAATCCTGTGGTTGAAACAACATAGGGCTCACCACCTGTCAGATTGTAGACCAAAGTAACATAACTCCCGGCAGGAATTCCTTCGGCAGGGTTTGGAGAATCCTTTCCCAAGGCAATCGTTCCTGTTGGTTTAGCAATTATCCGCAAGTTGTAGCTTCGTGAATAATTTCGATCATCGGATATTACGCGTACCTCATAATTACCTGTTGCAAGCTCAGGGATTCTGACGCGGAACTCACCAGCCGTATATTCGACGCTGGAAATTGTTTGGAAATTTCCGTTGGCTTTGGAAAGCTGTAGGTTGAATTTTGTGCCCGATGGAGGTATCCCACCGGTAACACCAAACCGTGCGATCATTTCTTCGCCAACGCAAAAGCTGCGTGTATTAACAAAATCGATAAGATTTATTTCATATCCTTTCCACAAAACATATGCGGTGTTGTTGAACTCTGTTGTGCCACATATATTGGTGGCTGATTTCAAAGTATATGGAGTTACTACCGATTTAGGAGGATCTATATAATTATTCTGACTAAGATCTAATCTTGTGAACGAATAATTCTTACCACCTCCCGAGAAATTAACAGTGATTGGAACATACTGGTAAAATGAATTGCTTTTGATTCCCCACAGGTCTGCATTAGGTCTGTCATAAGAATTGACCAAATATGGATTTTCTGCACTGTTGGCATTATTGCCGTCTGTCACAAGATAAGGTTTTACTTCCCTGTATACTAGCACAGTACTTTCGTCCCTGACTACCGGGCTCGTTGAAATCACTCCTATCCTATGAAATTCAGATGCCTGTTTATCCGTAAGTAGAAGTTTATACCTACCCGGCTTTTTAACCGTCAGCAAAGGGGCATTAGGATTGTCGGTTAGGTAAATTTTAAATTCGTTATTATCCGCAAATTGCCCCAGGGTCTCAAAGTACACTTCTACATCTCCGTTATCACATATCACTCTTTTATCAGAAGAAGGGATGACTGTGATCACCGGTGCAATACTGGTATAGTTTTCAACGGTTAGATTGACTGGTGGAATGGATTCAGCATTGTAGCACACATTACGAATAGATTTGGGTTGATAATTCCCAGTCTTGTCTACAAATATATCCATGACCATATCGTTCCCTCCCCAATCCTCATTGTCGTTTTGATCTGAGATCCAAAACGTGTCCCCTCCAGTGATCCGCACGTCGTAGGTATACTTCTGTGCATATGGTAAGGTTGTTGGCATGTAAAAATTATACTTTACCCTGGGAATTCCGTAAATGGGAAAACCATACACCTCCTTGGAAGAATAAGTCGGGTTCATCGATTTGGCCCTGAATTTTTTAATACTGAAATATCCTTCCTCCACCCATTCTTTTGGAGAAGCAGGTATAAAAAACTCAATAGAATCGCCCACAATCTTCGCATCAAACTGATAAACTTTATCATTTTGAGTAATGCCTTCAATGATAAACTTTGTTTCAGCAGGCAACGTAACATTGGATTGGAAAGGCAACCTTACTTTCTGATTTTCGCATTTGTAAAACGTTCTGTTGTCAAACCTGTTGTTTTCGGTAATGGGCAGATAAATTCCCGGCTCGACAGTTGCAGTCACACTTTGTTTTGGAACATCTGTGGTAGTCCCACACGCAGATTTCAGGGATTTGATGGAATAAGTCTCTGTTTTTAGAGGTTTTACGTTTGTATAGATGTAATCGCTGTACTGCGAATAAGCAACGTCGCCATTACTAAGCTCCAAAGCAAAAGGTCCCGGGCCTGAAACTGAAAATGCCAACCCAAATTCATCTCCCATCGAAATAGTTTTACTTTGACTCGTTATGGTCGCAACTGGCTTTCTATATATTGTAGTGTAGCCAAGAAATGGACTCACTAGATTCGGCGACTCTACAATTATTGCCATCCTGTAAATTAAGTCTGCATTTTGTGTAACACTCTCTGGAATAGTCGCCACCAATATGCCATCTGATTTACGAGTTGCAACTAGTTCAAAATTAGGATAACCGACTATGTTCTCTTTGTTTAGCTGTTGAAAACGGAGCCGGAACTTTGCTGAAGCCGGAATCGCCCCGCTGTTCGTTGCATAACTTATTTCGATCTCTCTTCCTGCACAAACCGCGGTATTATTTATTTTAAGAGGAATTATCGAGATCGGGTTGAGTTTATATGTTATTTTCTCCGGAGAAGGAACCTGAACTCCGCAGCCGTTTTCGGCTTTTACGATAAAAATTTCACCTTTTGCCGAAGCAGAATAATTCTGGTAAATATAGGATCTCGCTGGAACTTCAAACCTCGAACTGTCATTCATCGTGACGCTTACCGGCACATTGGACGTAGTACTGAACATGGCTGTGATTCTGCTACCAGGGTTTAACGTGTCACCAACCTGCCCAGGCATAGTCATGGAGATTGACCCCCGATTATAAAATCGGTACCCATAAGCAACGTTGCTGGTCACCGTGGGACTTGAGGCAGAAATTCTGAAATCTATCGAAGTAATCGTTGCTAAATTGTCATTGTTTATCGTAAAAAGGAAATATCCAGTTTCATATACAGCTGGATAGCTGGCGATAACCCGCCTTGTTGCTGCTTCAACAAATTCGACAGCGAACCTATTATTTTCATTGAAACTACCAGTGAAGTGTCCGGGAATCTTCATTTCCTTATGAGTACAAACAGCTTCAATACCTGATATTTGGATCGTTGGTGTATCCGTGCCCTGAGCTCTTACAAACTGAAAACCGATAAAAAAAACAATACTTAGTAAACTTTTAAAATTCATATTTTAGAATAGCGATTGATTTCAATTTGTCTAACAAAGGTCACAACTAATATTTTTACTCACAACTTACCGACAAAACATCGTGACAAAGTAATGTTTTCCAAACTAAGATCTTAGCTAGCGCCCTGTCCGAGCGGATGGCCTCGGTATGCAAAAACCGTGTAGTCCAACACCATACACTGGTAATAAATGACTCTAAATTACTGAAACCTCATATCCTCGTTTCGAATGCTGCGCTGCTAAACAATTACGTGATTTAATGTGCTCACGAAAGCCCATTTTATCCAAAATCTGACGCAAAAATACCATTCCGACCCAAGGCGTAACTTCCATATTAGTAAATGATAGTGAGTAATCCATACCTATATTTTTTCCAACGCTGACAAGGCGAGATTTGACGCTTTAACTTCTGTCTCCTCGTCCATTAATCGGTTTGTTTCAAAATGCAATAACCTTACTCATCTAGGCAATTTCAATCAGGAGCTATCGACTATGGCGTTGATTGAGGTAGATAGCATCTACCGCGAAGTGATGGATAAAGTGTATGAAAATTTACCTTGGTGCGGACCTGAATTTACGGAAGAAGGTATAAAAGTAATTGCATTGTTCTATGGTTATTTCCGATCAATATATAGCTTTCCTACAGAAAAGATTGGAAATGACTTTTTTTTCAACGCAAGGAAGGCATTGAACAAGCTATCAGAAGATATTCCGATTCATATCCGAAAGTTTCACATTAAAACAGGAATTGCTGAGAATCGCTGGGTTAAAGTTGTCATTTTACTTTAATAGATCAAGTTTCTCATTGAGTTTAAATGTACGATTATATCTTTACAGCAACGTTTATAGAAAAAAGCAACCAGTTCATTCGTATTCCTTATAGAAGCTGATAACATGTTGTTTTAATTTATATCTACTTCGAAAATTAAGCTGCTTCTTATTGGGACAAACGTAGCTCTTGGTGTCAGGACCCTAATGCGAGTAAAAAAGGAGGTCCTTAAAGGCATGGTATCAGGACATACACAGGCAATAGATTCCGCACCTGTAAAAGCGAATGCATCAATGGAAAACCTGGAATTGAAAAAGCCAGTTCAATCTGTTGAAAAATACTTTACGATTGTAGCTGCTGAAAATCAACCGGATATAAACAATGAAAAATCTATCGCTTCTAAATTGATAACAGCGCCTGAGCATCAGCTCAAAAGGTTAAAAAAACATCAGGATAACCTGCGTGACAATTCTGTTGGTACGATCGGAGCATCGCATGAAAAAGCAGAACTGCTCAGTAACAAGACGCATTACAATTCGCATGATCCGGATGCACGTATCTCCATTAAACCCGGTAAGGCAAGAAAACTCAATTACCACTACAGCATGTCAGTGGACACTACTCAGGGCGTTAGCAGCCACATACAAGCGGATTTTGCCGATTGCCGTAACAGCCAAGTATCTCCCAGGTTTGGTTAGCAGAGTGCAAGACAGGCTGGTGAAAAAAGGAATGATTTATTGGCGGACGCGGGTTACTCTAACGGATGCAATTACCAGTTTTTGGAACAGCATTCGGGGCTTTAATTATATTGGGATGTTTTCGTACGTAGAACCTTTGTATGTATGTATAAGTGAGCTTGGCAATAAGGTTAAGGTGCACGATTTAGACTATATTAAACTTTAAGACCCGTTCATCAGCTCCAACCGTGCATTGATGTATTCAATCTAGATTACGTTTTAATCGCCGAATTTCAGACAGCTAAAAGCGGTTACAAAAATAGACTTTACTACGATCCGGATCGAGGGGACCCAAAACGAAAAATGAATGCCTCTTTCCAAGTTGTTCATCGCGTTTGACAGATCTGGCAAAGAGCTGTTACTGCACCAATACCTTACATGTATTATTCCCCACAACCGAGATCCATCATGTTATTATAAGTCGAACTTTGCCTTTATGGAATTAAAATATTAGGGTTCGACAATGCCCGCGGTTAGTAATTTGTAATATGCAGGATAAGTATTCGGAAATTGATAGTGATAATATCGAGAAGGAAGAGAACATCACAGCAGCATCAAATGATGTTGTAAATAAATACTAGATAATATCTTTGTTTTTCTTAGTTTTGCAGTATGAGCATTCAAGAGAACAACCTCGTACCGGTATCTACTAGTGAACTTACACTGAAAGGGTTTAAAGTTTACAAGACAGATAGCAGATTAGGTGGTTACAGTTACAGCCGGAAAGATTTTTATAAAATCAATATTACAACTGGCAGGTTTCTGTTCAATTATGCTGACAGGAGCATTGAAACAGAGGATACTTTCCTGTTTTTCGGAAACCCACGTATCCCTTATTCATGCGAACCAAGATCAGAAAATCATTCTGGCTATACCTGTCTTTTTACTGAGGATTTCATAAACCCGAATCAACGTTCGGAAAGCTTGATGCAATCGCCGCTTTTTAGATTAGGCGGAACACCGATTTTTGGCGTCAATGAAGACCAAAAAATTAAGCTGACAGGGCTGTTCGAGGAAATGATCAAAGAGCAGGAAACAGAATATGCTTTTAAGGATGAATTGATTAGAAATTACATGAGCTTGATCATCCATGAGGCGTTGAAAATGCAGCCTTCCGAAAATAACATTAAACATAATAATGCGTCGAGCAGGATCACATCTGTATTTCTTGAATTATTAGAGCGCCAATTTCCTGTCGAAAGTACGGACCGGCCACTGATGCTGAGAACAGCTCAGGACTATGCCGGATACCTATCCGTGCATATCAATTATCTGAACAGCGCGGTCAAAGAAATAACCGGAAAGTCAACATCCACTCTAATCAGTGACAGGGTTGTTGCTGAAGCAAAAGCCCTGCTGCAACATACCGACTGGAATATAACCGAGATAGCCTATGCACTTGGGTTTGAATATCCAACCTATTTTAATAACTTCTTCAAAAAGAAAACCGGAAGCATTCCAAAGGCTGTAAGAGCCGGCCACCTTTGATTTTCATACTTTTTACTTTGTTTTTCTTTATTTCTGGACTTCGGTTATCATGACCTTTGTGTCATGATAACAAGGCGTAATTTCTTAACAAACACAGCACTCACGGGATCGGCCATAGTACTGGCTCCCATTTCTGCTGCATTTGCCACCGGCAAATCAAATCCAGATAGAAAATCAACATACAAAGTAGAACCAAAGATGAAGACTCGCAAACTAGGAAACCTTGAAGTTTCAGAACTCGGCCTGGGCTGTATGAATATGGCAGGAAATTATAACCCACCCGCCGACCATCAACAATCTATAAAAACGATTAGAACAGCATTTGAGAATGGTGTTCGCTTCTTTGATACTGCGGAAGTTTATGGTCCTTACACCGATGAATCGCTTGTTGGAGAAGCGCTTCAACCTTTTCGTAATCAGGTAAAGATTGCCACCAAATTCGGATTTGCAATTGATGGAACCATTGCACTCGACAGCCGGCCAGAGAGAATTAAAAAGGTCGTTGAAGAATCTTTAAAGCGCCTGCGTACAGACTATATTGATTTATATTATCAGCACCGCGTTGATCCAAACGTACCTATAGAAGATGTAGCCGGTACGATCAAAGACCTCATTCAGCAAGGCAAGGTTTTACACTTTGGCCTTTCGGAAGCAAGCCCTAGAACAATTCGTCATGCCAATGCCGTGCAGTCCGTGAGTGCTGTGCAGTCAGAGTATTCGATGTGGACACGCAATGTTGAGTTAAATGGTGTGCTTAAAACCTGTGAAGAGTTAGGAATTGGCTTTGTTCCCTGGTCGCCATTAGGATCGGGATTTTTAACCGGCAAATATGATACGACAACTTACTTTGATAAGGAAACAGATTTCCGTGCAGGTTTTCCACGCTATTCAAAAGAGTTCTTGCCAATGAATATGCCTTTAATCGAATGGCTTAAGGGTTATGCTGCCACAAAAAATGCCACCCCATCACAGGTTGCGCTTGCATGGTTACTGGCAAAAAGCCCAAGCATTGTACCCATTCCTGGTACGCGTACCCAGGACCACTTATTAGAAGATCTAGGTGCTCAAAACCTTGTTCTGACCCAAAAGGATGTTCAAGATATCGATACCATGTTATCTAAGTTCCCCATTTTCGGCGAACGTATGGGTGAAGCCCACATGAGCTCGATTGACTATACATTATAAAACAGGCAAAGATTCTATGAAAAACACAACCGAAGAAAACGGCCGACTAACATTGCCATACTGGGCGTGAGCGCAATACTAGCCGGTTCTATGATATCCTGGATGGAAGGAGTTGCTAAGATGTTTTTCATAACAAACACATCAAGCAAGACCTGGAACAATATGCAGCCCATTTTGCAAAAGTTTAAGGCACATAGGTCACAACTTATGGTGAGAAGGTTATCAATTACTCATTTTTTATCTGGCTGCTAGTTGCTGCCAATAAATTTATTTTAAATAAGACCGAATCATGGATAAACAAAAAAAAGTGTGGCTTATCACCGGCGCCGGGCGCGGGTTGAGCCTCGATATCGCAAAAGCAGCACTTGCAGCAGGTCATCAAGTGGTTGCAACAGGACGCAATATGCAAAAAGTATCTCTGGCCATCGGCCATTACGATGACCTGCTTGTTGTTAAACTTGACATCACCAGTGAATCAGATGCAGTAGCAGCAATCAATGCGGCGGTTGAAAGGTTTGGCAAACTGGATGTACTTGTCAATAACGCGGCTAATTTCAATGCTGGCTATTTTGAGGAGCTTTCAATGCAGGAAATTGAATCGCAGGTTTCAACAAGCCTTTTTGGTCCAATGAAAGTCACGCGCGCTGCCCTTCCCGTGATGCGTAAACAGGGAAGCGGTCACATCATTTCAATCTCATCAACGGCAGGTCTGGTAGGCGGCGAATTCTGTGCGGCTTATGCAGCTTCCAAGTTTGGTATCGAAGGTTGGATGCAATCTTTGCAAGTTGAAATTGCACCGTTCGGTTTAACTACTTCAGTTGTTAATCCAGGATTTTACCGTACCGAACTGCTTACAGAGAAATCAACACAATATACTGAAAATGAGATAGCCGACTATCACGAGCGCCGCGTGGAGCAGATGAAATTCTGGAAAGGCGCAAACGGCCTGCAGCCAGGTGATCCTGCAAAACTGGCCAAGGCGATCATTACTATTGCCGGTGCGCCGCAGCCGCCCCTTCGCTTCCTCGGCGGCGCAGATGCCGTAGGCACAGCAGAGCAGATCATTTCAACATTACAACAGCAGACCAACGCTTATCGTGAATTGTCAAGTTCGTTGGCATATGATCAGTAAATGGTTAAATCAGAAAAGCAATAAGATCAATAGCAGTCAGCCTATGAAGTAAATGGTTTGGCTGCTATTTTGTTTTATATTGTTCTTGCGAAAAGGATCTCAACTATCACAAGCACTTACAATTCAAAAAGTATCGTTTCCCGCCAACTCTTTGATAGTGTTTTGCAACTTGATTAAGTCAAAGTTCAGATTAAGGCTCCCGAAAGTGATTCTATTGTGAAATTTAGCCTATTCACGCGAATAAGTGGGAATGTATGTCCAGCCGTTTAGTTTACATTTTAATGACCGTATAATCTTGTAAAATGATTATAGATTTCTTCTATTACAAAGAACTGCTGATCTGGAGTTTCAGGAGTTTGACAAAATTTAATAGTTTAATACTACCTTATTAAAACGCAGCCGGTGACATCGAAACATTCTAAGTTGATCTGCTTCCTTCAGTTTTCATGGCTCTTCACAACTTCGTCATAGTCAGCAGCTCCAACTTTTTCCATCCAATCAACAACCTTGCCATCCAGCAGTTCGTGAATTGCAATATGCGTCATTGCGACCGTAGCGGTTGCACCATGCCAACGCTTTTCCCCAGCTGAAAACCAAATGATATCTCCGGGAAAAACATGTTCAACTCTACCTCCCTTTCTTTGCACCAAGCCCACGCCAGAAGCCACAATTTGCGTTTGACCCAGCGGATGTGTATGCCAGGCAGTTCGTGCGCCGGGCTCCAAAGTGACACTTGCTGCCTGCGGCCGCCTGAATTCGTTGGGTTGAAACAAAGCGTCGATGCCTACCTTCCCTGTGAACCAATTATCTGGCCCGACAACAGATGGATGAGAGCCTATCCTTGTAAGTTTCATAGTGATCTTTCTTTACAAATTTGACTTACAGGTCCGGGACGTTATTTTAATGCATTGTATTCTTTATCAGTTACTGGTAGCAGCCATTCAACAATTCCCTTTTGTGTATTGGGAATAATGTACATTTGATGCAAGCTGCTGTCAGGGCTTGCCCCATGCCAGTGCTCTACATTAGGTGGGCACTTCACCACGTCGCCTTTCCTCATGATCTCTATTGGTTTTCCTTTCTGCTGATGATATCCAACGCCAGCTGTTATAATAAGGATCTGGCCTCCCGGGTGTTTGTGCCAGTTTGATCTCGCGCCGGGTTCGAAAAGCACATTTCCAATCAATGTATTATACGTAGAATCGCTATCTACTAATCTGGTGGAAAAAGACTTACCCGTAAAATTATTAGCAGGACCTTGCTCACCTTTTGGAAAAATAGCTTGTTGGGTAAGCTCATCTGACTTGGCCTTCGATTGTGAAAAACCATCAAGGGATATCAAAAAGGCAGCAGTAACCGCCAGTGTCAGCCTAATCGTCAACTTATATACTATCTGGCTCATTTGACTTACTAGTTAGATTATTAAGTAATTTTTAAAGAAGCTTATCCGGTGTAATGGGTAAGTCCCGCACGCGTTTCCCAGTCGCATTAAAAACTGCATTGGCTATCGCGGGAGCCACACCAATGATGGCAATTTCTCCAAGCCCTTTACTGCCTACCGGATCGGCCAATAGATCGGGTTTGTTTACAAAATAGACATCTATGTCAGGAACATCGGCATGAACAGGGACGTGATAATCGCCGAAATCCTTGGTTACATATCGACCGTACCGGTGATCCATTACCGCATCTTCTGTCAATGCCATACCGATCCCGCCCGTCGCCCCGCCAATCATTTGGCTTTCCGCTGTTTTAGGACTTACAATCGATCCGGCATCTGCGCAGCAAACTATTTTCTTCACCCGCACCTGTCCGGTAAAAGGATGCACATGAACCATCGCGAAGTGCATAGAAAAGGCATTCATCGAATATTTTTTGCCATTTTCGCTTGGTTTTGATTCCTGTGTAGTTTCGATTTTTTCAACATTGTTATGTTTAAATAAATCAGCAAGTTTGACTTTTACAGAAGACTTTGCTGTAAGCAGGATCTCTGTTTTTTCAAACATGATATCATCCGGTTTGGCAGCGCCGAAATCCGAACTGCTTTTTGCTGCTGCCATTGTAATTAGTTGTTCTTTCAAAGCATTACAAGCAGCCTGGACAGCAGGCCCGACGCTATTAACCGTGGAAGATCCGCCTTGCAAACCCGCATTTGGGAATTCAGAACTGCCCAGGTGAAATGTTATTTTTTCCGGTGCAATCCCGGTGGTATTGGCTGCGACCTGCACCATTGCTGTCGCAGTCCCAGGGCCTATATCCGTGATGGCACAATGCATCACAAGATTCCCTTCCATATCCAGTTCTGCCCGCACGGTTGCCGGGCCACGGTTTGCTCCGAAAGTCCCTGTTCCCATGCCATATCCTACCAGCCACTCTCCTTCACGCACCGAACCAGGCTTTAATTTCCGGTTCTCCCACCCTATCCGCTTTTTGCCTTCCTCATAACATTCACGCATATATTTGGTCGACCAAGGCATATTCTTGTCCGGATCGGTCTCGGTATAGTTGGCAATCCTGAATTCAATCGGATCCATTTCAATGGCGTGCGCCATTTCGTCCATGGCCGATTCCAGTGCAAAAGCCCCGGTCGCTTCGCCCGGCCCGCGCATCCAGATTGGCGTCGCAACATTCAGCGGCAGGAGCCGGTAACGCGTGCTAACATTTGGCGAAGCGTACATCATCCTAGTCTGCATGAGCGTCGATTCTGTAAACTCTTCATAGGTCGAAGTCTGACCAATCGAATGATGGTTGATCGCAACCAGTTTGCCATCTTTGGCCGCTCCCATCTGTATTTTTTGCCACGTGCGTGGCCTGTAACCTACCATGGTAAACATCTGCTCGCGGGTCAGCACCAGTTTCACAGGTCGCTTCACCTGTTTGGCTGCAATGATGGCAGCCGATTCATGCGGCCAGCTATGCAACCCGTTTCCAAAAGCACCGCCTACAAACGTTGCAATGACCTTAACGTTCTCTTCAGGCACATTCCACTCTTTGGCAAAAGTCTTCTGTGTTGTCTTTGTCCCCTGCACTTTATCGTAAATGGTCAGCCGGTCGTCTGCTTCCCAATGCGCAGTAATCGCCTGCAATTCCATCGGGTTGTGCATTTCAGTCGGCAGCACATATTCAGCTTCTATTTTGAATGGTGCAGTTTCGTAGGCATTCGTTTGTCCACGGTTGTAATCGGCTGTCGGGGATTTGGGATTTTTCTTAGCGGCAGCAGCGGTCACAGCATTTTTAGCATTCGCTTCAAAGTCTGTTTGATGCTGCTGCTTATCATATTGCACTTTGACCAGTGACGCGCCATACTGTGCTTTTTCAAGGCTGGTTGCGACCACAATCACAATCGGCTGGTCATTGGAATAGACTTTATTGTCAAAAAACACACGCAGTGGCTGTCCGCCGGTTGCAGGCTCCGAAGGATGCTCACCCTTAGGCGCATATCCCGGTACTTTAATCACATTCAAATGTGAAATAACAGCTAAAACGCCCGGGGCACGCTCAGCTGCTTTTGAATCAATACTTTTGATTGTGCCTTTGGCAATCCGGCTTCCTACGAGCACACCATAAGCCATGTTGGGCAAAACATATTCTGCTGAGTATTTGGCGGCACCCGTAACTTTCAAACGGCCATCGACCCTTTCAAGCGGTTTGTATTCTTTTTTATCAAAAAATGCTTCGTTCATAATTTTTTCTTTCAAGGATTGATGATTTGCCTACACAATGCCCGCAGCATTTTTTAATGCTTCCACAATCACATTCGAGCCCAGCTGTAATTTGAAGGCATTGTGTTTATAGGCCTTCGCCCCTTGCATGGCAATTTCAGCCGCCCGCCTGAATGTTTCTTCGTTGGCCGGTCTTCCGGCAAGTGCTTTTTCAGCCTCCTTCAGTCGCCAGGGTTTGTGAGCCACACCGCCCATGGCAAGCCTGGCTTCTTTGATGGTTTTACCATCCATATCTAGCGCCGCCGCTACCGAAACCAACGCGAAAGCATAAGAAGCACGGTCGCGAACCTTGAAATAATGGGTGTTTTTGCTGAATGCATTATCGGGAATTTCAACTGAAATAATCAGCTCGTCTTTTTGCATCGTATTGTCTTTTTCGGGCTGACTGCCGGGTAGGCGGTGAAAGTCTTCAAATGGGATGCGCCTTTCTCCCTTCGGTCCTGAAACGACAACAGTGGCGTCCAGTGCCACCAAAGCCACGCACATATCACTCGGGTGCACAGCAATGCATTGTTCACTCGTCCCAAAAATTCCATGCATCCGGTTCACACCTTCCAAAGCACCACAGCCGCTGCCGGGCTCTCGCTTATTACAGGGAAGCGCCGTGTCATAAAAATAAGAACACCTTGTGCGCTGCATGATATTACCTCCGACGGTTGCCATATTTCTGATTTGTGCAGATGCCCCGGCATTTAATGCCTTTGAAAGCAACGGATGTTTTTCCAGGATCAGTTTGTCATCGGCCACCTGGCTATTGAGCGCCAGTGCTCCAATGATGACCTTACCGTTCTGCTGCTTGATGTTTCTGAGTGGAAGGGCGTTAATGTCAACCAGTTTTGTGGGAGCCATTACGTTGCGTTTCATCAGATCAACCAGGTTCGTACCTCCCGCTATGATTTTGGCATTGGCATTGTTGGCCAGCGCGCTTACCGCCGCTTTCGTTGTTGATGCGCGTTCGTATTGAAACTGTATCATGATTGTTGCCCTCCGTTTTTAACTTCCTGAATCGCCTTCACAATGTTGGGATATGCCCCGCAGCGACAGATGTTGCCGCTCATAAATTCCTTGATATCCTCTTTGCTATTTGCATGACCTTCGTTAATGCAGGCAATCCCGGACATAATCTGGCCGGGCGTGCAGTAACCGCATTGGAAACCGTCGTGTTTGATAAATGCCTTTTGCATTGGGTGCAGCTCGTCGCCTTTGGCAATCCCTTCAATGGTAGTAACCTGTTTGCCTTCTTGCATTATCGCCAGGCTCAGGCAGGATAGCACGCGCTGGCCGTCCACATGCACCGTGCATGCACCGCATTGCCCATAATCGCATCCTTTTTTGGTCCCGGTCAAATCCAGTTGCTCACGAAGTACATCCAAAAGCGTCGAACGTGGTTCCACGGATAACTGCTTTTTCACACCATTGACGGTCAGGTTTACAGGAGTTGTTTCAAATGCCGTACTGATTTTTTCTCCCAAATTATACTCCGCTGCTTTGGCAACCGTAGCGGGAGCGACGGCAATGGCAGTCAAAATAGAAGACGTTTTCAAAAAGTCCCGTCGGGATTCGTGACTATCTACCCTTTCAGGCTTATCTCTTGATTTATATTTGTCCATGGTGATGTATTTTAATAACAGGGATTTCCTTATTACTGAATCTGCTTTACAACTTTCGCAGGAATTCCTGCAACGACGGTATTGGGTGCTACGTCGCGGCTTACTACCGCACCGGCTGCTACCACTGCATTCTCTCCAATGGTAACCCCTGGCAGTATCGTTGCACCTGCCCCGATCCACGCATTTCTTTTGATAAGAATCGAGCCAAGCAGCAATGTCTTCCGGTCTGCGGGATTTAGCGGATGATTTTCGGATGTAAGGTTGACCCTAGGGCCGATTTGTACGTCATCTTCAATGGTGATCCCGCCAATATCCAAAAATGAGCAGGCATGGTTGATAAAAATGTTTTTACCAAGGCGAATCGACTGGCCGAAATTGGTATAAAAGGGAGGAAATATGGTTGTAGAATCGTCTATCTCAGTTCCTATGATCTCCCCTAACCACTTACGGACATCATCCAGACCATTTGCTTCGGCATTCATTTGAACACAAAGCCTGATGGTCCGGGAAACCACTTCACCAAACTTTCCGTATTCGGGATCATCTTTCCGGATTGGTTTGCCAGCCTGTATCCGTTCGAAAATATCTGCTTCTATTAATTGATTATTCATAACTTCTTTTTTTACTCCAACTCAAATGTCACTGTCACATTCCCGGCACCGGCAGCCGATGCCGCTAATGCTGCTTCAAGCCCGGAAGGATCTGCTATTCTCCCTAGTCTGGTGTACGAATACGATGTTGCAAAGCTTTTGTAGAACAGTACAAGCACATTGGAACTGTAAATCATTAAATCACCGGTATTTATCGTTCCTGGATTTGAGGCATTGGTTGGCAGGTTTGCAGGGAAATTATAAAGCTTCTCGTTTCCGTTTAGCTCGCTCATGGAAATCGTCAACGGCAGCCTTGCTTTAAAAGCAGTGACTGTGGCATTGTCAAGGAGCATGGCATGAAACGTTTTTGAGCCAATCTTGATTTTTAGCCGGTTGCTCATTGTATCAATGGTATTTTCATTGTTGTTCTCCAAATTCGGACTGGCAATGGTCGGCTCATCTGTTTTACAGGCTATACTTCCTATTACTAAAAAAAGTCCAAACAGCAGTATCATTAAATTTTTCATTTTTATATCCTATTCCAGTTTTTTAAAAATTGCTGACATCGTTTTAGGATCAAGGGCATACATATCAACCAGCTTTAAGGCCTTTACCATTTTGAGGGTAGTTGTCTTGTAATGTTGAAAATGCGGGGTCTTTAGATGCGCCTGATAGGCTGAGCTGTCGGCGTAGATCTCTACGATCCTGATCTGGGTTGGCTCTTGCTTGATACTCATTGGAAAAATGGCCACCACGCCTTTCTCTTTTTCGACAGATGCTGCCGCCTCTTTTTTCAGAATGGCATTATAGTCGGCCCAGTATTCCGGCAGGATTTCGATTTCAGAGATCCGTACCATCATCGTTTGTGCATTCGTCATCGTCGCGCTAAAAAGCAGTATGCCAAGTATAATTTTCATGATTGTATGTTTGCCGGTCATTTTGTATAGCAAAGGTCGATCCAGGACAGCTTCCATTTTTATACAGATTACTGGTTTATTTACCACTTTTACGGATTTGGCCTTCAATAAGAATATATTGGTTATGGCGTGACTATATTTGAAATCAAATTGTTGAGATATGGAAAAAGTAGAAAGGATAGATACGGTAAAGCAGTACAATAATTGGACTGGGGCCGACACGATGCACCCTTTGGTAAGTGTGATCAATTTCAATGAAATACCAACCGTGCAGCATTTCAGGCGTTACATGGGTGTCTATGCCGTGTTCTTAAAAAATATCAAGTGTGGCAACATAACATATGGTTGCCAGCTTTTATGATTATGAAGACGGCACCTTGGTTTTTGTAGCACCCGAACAAGTTTACGGTATTGACAGCAAGGGAGTTGCTACTAAACCATCGGGCTATGCGCTCATTTTCCACCCCGATCTGATCGCAGGCACCCACCTGGGCAAAATGATTAAAGAATATTCATTCTTTTCTTACGAGGTCAGCGAAGCCTTGCATTTATCGAAAAAAGAGAAGGAAACAATTGTCGATTCCTTCGAAAGGATAAAAACGGAAATATACCAGAATATTGATAAGCACAGTAAAACGCTGATTGTTTCCAATATCGAATTGTTTCTTAATTACTGCATGCGGTTTTACGACAGGCAGTTCATCACACGTGTTAATGCCAATAAAGATATTTTAGCACGGTTTGAAGATCTGCTAAATGATTATTTCAGTTCAGGAAAAGTGCAAACATTAGGTCTGCCGAGCGTGTGCTACTGTGCAGAAAGGCTTTATTTATCGCCTAACTATTTTGGCGATCCAATTAAAAAAGAAACCGGAAATACCGCTTTGGATTTAATACAATTAAGAGTCATCGAGGAAGCAAAAGTGAAAATTTTTGAGGCTACATCTCAATGGGCGAAATTGCCTACCAACTGGGATTTAAATATCAACAACACTTTACACGGCTCTTCAAAAAAATGACCGGAGTTACTTCCAAATGAATATCGGAGCTTAAATTAGAAAAATCCGGGTATCTGAGAAAACGTATTTGAATATGATCAATCAATAACTGTAGAATTACAGTTCAACGGATACTGCTCTCACCTTTCAGGTTAATAGCACATCGCTAGTTATCCCAACAAAACGGTCAATCTAACAAAATCTGTCGTGTACGTTGAAACAATGACGACCATTTGTAGGTATTTACAGTTTTATTAAGCAGAGTACAGATTAAGGTGTCCGATGGAGGCTATATTGTAAAATTTAGCTCATTTACAGCCATTAAGAGGGAATGTACGTCTCTTGCATAGTTTACTTTAAACCGCGATTTAAGTGTACCACAAAGGATGATTACGTTGATTCGCCATTTGTTTCACCACTCATCTGGCCTTTCAATGCTTTAAAATCTAAACAACCATCTTAGCAATTTTCTGTAAGTCTTCTAAAAATTGGTTCGACAACTGTTCGGGAAGGGGTACATAAGCTTCTCAACCCAAGTTGACGGGCTTTTGTTCATTCAGAAGAAAATAAGCTACGATTAAAGGCAGCTATCATACTATTTTATTACCATTTGGGTTGAACTTTGGCTTTGGGACGACACCGGTACAAATATCGAGTCATGTTTATGATGATTTAAGACTTTTATATTGTTTGATAAACAGTGAATAAGGAGGTAATATGCAACTCCATCATTTATTAGAACGCAGCATATATTGCCAGGGGAAGGTTATTAATTAATTTAAAAATGAACGACTTTACACTCCTGGCTTATTGACGGGAACTTAAGAGCATCTATTGAAAAAATAGGAAAGTTTCTTAAACCGAAGTTTAAGTTTGTAACAATCTTACTGTAAAATCACTTTACGTGTGATAACCTCGCCTTCGGTCCAGACCTGTATCAGCACAATACCGGAAGGTCCACCGGAAAGATCCAGTGTTGTTGATTCAGACGACCTGGCTATCACCTGGCCAGAAAGGCTCATAACCGTAACCCGCTGAATTGGGCTATCCGTTATGATATGGGCGGTACGTGAAGCATCAGCCCAAATGACCAGTTCGTCGCTGGTTTTAGAGACTTTGCAGGCGCTTATATGTGAATATTCCATTGTGCCGTCCAGGTCGACCTGCCGTAGGCGGTAGTAGTTGATACCGCCTTTTGGCGAATTGTCATCAAACATGTAGCTTCTTATTCCCATTGCCGTGCCATTGCCTTTAAGGAAACCTATCTCTTCCCATTGTCGCGCATTTATGCTGCGTTCGATGTAAAATCCTGAGTTATTAGTTTCGCTGGTGGTTTGCCAATCAAGTCTTACTGTTCTTCTGAAAGCACGGGTCGTGAAATTGATCAACGTTACAGGAAGTGGGTCGAAGTACCGAAGTTTTACCGTATTTTCTGTGTAAATAATCTGCCATTTTTCAGATTGTCCGGAAACCATACCGAAGGTGCCCGATATCGAAGTGGCACTCAGGAGAATAATTTCATCATTTTTATCAGGCACATAGGCTGAACTAAGATTTAATGTTCCTCCGAGTGTTGCTGTACCGTTCACAATAATCTGATCAAAGTTTACCCCGGGAGTGCCAGGCCCGCTAATTTCAAAATCCATTATACTGCTGGTGAAATCCTGATCTCCGGTAAATGTGATGATGCCTGGAGAATAACCTGGCGACAATGTTCCGCCAGCATGCTGTAGGGCATTGCCGGCAACTGCGCCAGTCCCTTTGAGAATGCCTCCGTCACTATTGGAAAAAATACCGGTGCCCTGCTGTGTGATCAAATCTGCAATGGCTGTTGTTTGTCCGATGGTGACCGTTCCATGATTTGTAAAAGTTTTTTCTTCTGCGAAAATTCCTTGCGCAGCATTGTTCACCATAATCTGACCGGCTGAATTATTATCAAAAGTTGCCTGATTACGAATGCCGTAAGTTCCCAGGCTAGCCTGATCCCCAAGAATGATCGATGCAAAATTGCTGAAAGTGCCATTGAAATTTCGCAGCGCTGCCAGGGCTGTACGATCGATTTTAATTTGGCCGCCCTCATTGTTTTTAAAGATTGTTTCGTTGAAAATACCATGAACACCGACTGCCGCGCTGGCGCCAATTGTTAAGGCACCTGCATTTTCAAAGCTACCAATGGAATAATTGTAAAGACCGGTATCACTGCTTCTATCAATATGTATTTGAGAGCCGGCGTTATTCTTAAAAGTTCCCCGGTTTACCAATCCGTAAACTCCGACATCATAAGCGTCACCAATTGAAATGCTCCCATCATTTGTGAAATCCGCTTCGAAATTGATCAGACCAATATTGGTTGACCGGTTGATGCGGATATCACCGCCTGCATTATTGGCAAATTTTGACCAATTATAAATGCCATGAGTTCCGGATGACGTATTGGCTCCAATGACGATAGAGGCCGAGTTGGAGACAAATCCCCCGTTGAATACATAGATCGCGTACTGACCCGCTCTGTCAATATTAATATTACCATCATTGTTGAGTTTTCCCTGCGCCACAATTCCCCAATTTCCGGTAGCACTTTTATCGCCTATTGTCAGGTCTGCCGTGTTGTTGAAAGTTCCACTCTGGACATTTAATCCAATGTAGGCGGTGCGGTTGATATGAATATCGCCGCCAGCCAGATTATTGAAAGTTCCGAGCAATGTAATGCCGTCCTTTCCCAGCGCCGCTTGTCCGCCGATTGTGATCCTTGCTGAATTATTAAATGTTCCGGCACTCCGTATTCCAATTTCATTAGCACGATCTATCTGAATATGACCACCGGTTTTATTATCAAACCAAGCAGTAATAATCCCGTTAAGGCCGGGACTTTCGATTGATCCTACAACGATATCTCCTGTATTCGTAAAATTTTGAGCAACCATTGCCGACTCGGTGGTACGATCAATATATATAGCTCCACCTGTATAGTTGAAAAATGACGGTATGGGAACAGCATTTGACGTTCTGTCGCAGATCAGGCCATTCACACCCGCGGAGCCAATATTTCCGATCCTGATCGTCCCGTAATTGTCGAAGTTGCCTGATCTTTGTGCAAAGCCAAAATTGCTAACCCGATTAATCAGGATTTCTCCCCGGTTGATGAAATTAGCGCTGCTTGTCATCCCCGAGCTGCCAATTGATGCATTCGAACCAAGCAAAATGGAGCCATCGTTTGTAAAAACACCTGCCGCATGGTACAACCCGTACAGAGTGGACTGATCAATTGCAATCATACCCTGTGTTTTATTATTAAATTCTGACTGATTTTCGATCCCGGCATTTCCCGGGCTTACATGAGCCCCCAGCGTAATTGCAGCAAGGTTATTAAAAGTTGCGGCTATGGATTTAGTGGCATCGGCATTGTTCGTTAAAGCGCTCAATGAGGAGCGGTCAATCTGTATACTGCCTTCATTATTATTGAAAATTGCATCGTTCCAGATTCCGTGATATCCAACACTAGCATCGGCACCGATGATAATGGAAGCCTGGTTGGTAAATGTGCCGGTGGCATTGTACAATCCGGTATCTGTCACGTCATCTATCTTAATTTCTGCGCCCGGTTTGTTATTGAAAACACCTTGATTGACAACGCCGTACATTCCTGCGGAGGTAGCGCTGACAAGTTTTCCTGAATTATTGATAGTTCCCAGATTATTGAGTGCTGCGGTGTAATCAAATGTAAACGGTGTAGAATATGCTGACAGATATGAAAGCGTCAGACTAGCATCTGCTTCTATATTCAACGTTGCACCTTGCTGCACCTCTACGGATTTTGCCAGTGCCGCAATCCCGTTGCCGATGGAAGCTGCCACTCCTGTACTCGCAATAATTGTCGTCGAATAGGTGTTAGGAATACCATTTGACCAGTTTCCAGCATCATTCCAGTTACCGCTGATTGCACCTGTCCAGGTAGTCAATGTTTCAGGTGCTTCGGAGCGAAAAGTATTATAAGTAAATGGAACAATGTATGGGCAATTTCCGCTCGAAAGACTGACTTTCGCATAAAGTGTTTGAATTCCCGGCGGTAAAGATTCGTCATGGACAAATATATTTTGACTGTTTAAAGTTCCGGCGGAGAGTGTGCCCTGAGCATCTTTGAATATGCCTTGAATATTCGCGGTAAATCCGTCAGGATAAGTAAAAATGGGTGCCGGAGTGTTTCCTATGATGATCTGGTTATTGGAAACACTCCCGCTCACTGCAAAATATTCGAGCACCCCGTTATTGGTAAAAGAACCTTTATTTACCAGTTTGTTTGTGATCTGAACCAAGCCGTTATTAGTCGTGGTTTTTGCTGTTTCATTATAAAATTGTCCCCTCAGCAAGAGTATTTTTCCGCAGGATTCAATTGTCAGGTCTGCCCTGTTTTCAATACCGTTTTCGCCTACATCAGCGTTTGTGCCGATTGTAATGGTACCAGCTGTCGCGAAGGTATGGCTATTGTTGACAATGGCCCTGAGCGAAGAACGGTCAATGCTGATCGTTCCTCCCGGGCTGTTAATGAAATTTCCATCGTTCCATATTCCATGAAACCCGACTTCCGCCTGCGCGCCGATAACGATATTTCCTTTATTAGTAAAGTTGCCGGCGGAAACAAACAGCCCTGTGTCGGTAGAGCGATTAATGCTGATCAAACCTGACGCCTGATTGGTGAAATTGCCCTGACTATTAATTCCATACCATCCAAGTGCGGTGTTTGGACTGATTATAATTGATCCGCTATTTACAATTTCTCCTAAATTGACGAGTGATGTGCCGAAATAATTAGAGTTAGGAGAGCCTATTGAACCATCCAAGGTCAGACTGGCTGTTTCCTGAATGGTCAGCAAGGCTGATTCCTGTACAGCTATGGCTTTTATATTTACCGAGACGCCAGCGGCAATAACCGGATTATGACGGCTGGCAGCAATGGCTACTTCCTGACCGGGATAGGGCAATCCGTAAGACCAGTTTCCCGCATTATTCCAGTCTGAGTTGATAGCGCCGGTCCATGTAGTTTCTGCAAAAGTTTGGGTTACACCCGAAAACATTATTGTTGTTAAAAACAGAAACCGGCAGAGCATGTTATAAATGCGGGAAGGAAATATATTTGTTTTCATTTTTTTGATTAAGGTTCTGGTATTAAAGTCATTTCGCAGACCGGTTATGTCAAACTTAAGTTTTCAGCATGATGCAGTTGTTTCCTGTTTTATAAAAATTAAGAGTGTCAGGCCCGATACGCGAAACTCGGCCATCATTCATTGATCACGGGATCTTGATTTGTTTGACATTAAACCGCTACCGAAAGTGGTACAAGGCGCCCAAAAGATCAAAAAAAAGGGATGAAGGCCGGGAAATCAGGGACGAAGACCGGAATGTTAGGGAAGTTGTAGAATAAAAATTTTCGTTGGCAGTAGTTGATTTCCAACTGGAATTTAAACATCTCGCCGGTAAATCTATCTGTAACTGCTTTTGATAATTGTAATTACTGATAAAAAACGGTGGTAAAGTGCGTTTCTATCCTCTGAGACAAATGTAACCGGTGAATAAATTTTGTCATTTTGTACGAGCCGAAATCAACTTTATTATTACTTTGAACTAAAATTCACAGCTTCGGTTCCACTCTTTTTACATCGAAAAAATGTTGAACAATTAGGAAGGCAACGATTGTGAGTAGTCTTCTTTCCTCATCTTCAAAGGTCAAACCAAACTATTTGAATGTAGATGAAGACCCCATTTATTCTGACAGGTTATTAATAGTTTCCATGCCTAAAATTCAGGTGGAATGACACGTGGACTTTTCATTCACTGTATGCTGACATTGGTACTTGCATTTGCCTGGACTCTTTCGCAGGCGCAGCAGGTAGCAGTAAATAAGGGGCCCAAATTTACGATTTCTAAGTCTATTTTGTCTGTCGAAGACGGACTTGCATCTCATGAGGTTTTTTGTGGCATACAGGATGATGCTGGTTTTTTATGGTTTGGCACACGCAACGGACTTAGCCGGTTTGATGGTGAAAATTGTCTTCTATTTACCCATCAAAGGCAAAAGCTGCAAGATAATAAAGTGGTGTGCATGGCGAAAGACGATGCAAATCACATTTTTGTTGGATATGGAAGCACCGGTTTTAAACTTACGACGAATGGGAAAATTGATGTGATAGATGCAAGTACACATCAAATAAAGACTCTGGCGGCAGCATTTCCCAAAATGCCTTTCAGAGAGCAAGACGTTTACTGGTTATCGAATGATGGTACTGGGGAAATTGGATTTTTAACTGCAAACCCTTTCAGATATTGGAAGTATTCCTCAAAAAAAGGTTTTAATCTTCGCTGCGAAATGAAAGATTGGGACAGTCCGGATGTAGTGTCTTCACTGGATTACAGGACAACGGGACCCTTTTGTATGTTTGGTGAAGGTAAAGCACTATTAAAGATTTTTAACCAATTCAAACAGTATCTGGTTACAAAAGATACGGTGACAGCTTTTACACAAAAGGATGCACTCAGATCGCTACCGATCGGTTTCAGTAGCCAACATGAACTTCTCCTGACGTACATGACCACAGCTGAGCCCAATAAATTCAAGATTGGAAAGCTAACAGCAAATGGCTTGCAGGAAATTACATCTCATAATAACAGATTTAATACAGACCAGCTAAGAGGGAAATACTGGCAACAGGCAACAAATACAATGGATGGAAAATCCAGTGTATTCTATGCAACACGTGACGGCATCTACCTTTGGACTGAAAAAGCATTTTTAAAAATTATTGAAAAATCGGCACACAAGGCTTTTGAAAATTTAACTGTATATCAGCTTCTTACCGATAATCTTAAAAATCTTTGGCTTTGTACTTCCATTGGTGTTTTGAAATTCAAAATTGAAACAAATCGCTTTGCGCAATATTTCACCGTTAACCAGCAGAAAATTGAAGCTAACAATCAGGTCAGGGGAATTTATGCTGACGACAGCGGTAAAGTGATGGCTAACGTATGGTCACACACTTTTCTTGAAAACCATGGAAAAATGCAAAACGTAAGCAATACAAAACATGAGATAAATTACGGATTTGTGAAACATGGACCTCTTTTATATCTGGGTGGTTATGAATTATTCGCTTATGATCCGTTGAAAAACAGCACGCAGGCGATTCCAAAAACGCGGGGCTCAGAAATATGGTCTATTTTTTCTTTGAACGACACATTATTATTATTGGGAAGGTCGGACAGACTTTCTCTTTTCAATTCCAAAAGTGGGAAATCTGACTCAGTCCCATACACCGGTAAAAACAGTTCTGTGGCAAAATTTGTTTACCGCTTTTTCCGGGGAAAAGACAAGAGAATTTGGGCTGTTGCGGAAAATGGGCTGTTTAATATCAATGGGGCACTTCCTGCTAAAAACAGTAAGTCAGCTACCGCTGATAGTAAGCGCTCGCTTCTTGGTTCACAATGGTCTGCCAGTAAAATCCAGTCTAAATTCATCGACAGGCTGAGCCTTCTGGACGCCTATGAGGATTCCAGTGGTATTTTCTGGCTGGCGACCCATGGTGATGGACTTTACCGCTGGGACAGGGCTGATAATTCTTTCAGACAATTTAATATGACCGCCGGTTTGCCATCTGATATACTTTATCGTATTGAGCCCGGCAGCGCGGGTGATCTTTGGATTAGCTCAGATTACGGATTAATTCGGTTCGATACCAAAACTTTCGGAGTACGCACGTACACGACAGCCGACGGGATTTCCAACAATGAATTTAACAGAACATCTTCTTTCAAAGCGGTTGACGGAAGGCTATTTTTTGGTGGACTGGACGGTGTGAATGCATTTTATCCAAAAGATTTTGCTGCTGATACTAATGCCGTGGATATTCCTCTGCGAGTAATTTCTTTCAGCCAATTTGTGGATGGTAAAAATGGCCTTGTCAATAAAACACTCGAACTGCTCCACACCAATCAAATTACGCTGTCACCGGATGATAAATTCTTTACACTTGAATTTCAACTGCTGGATTTTGCAAAAGAAAAAATGCACCGTTACGCATATAAAATAGAGGGAGTGGATAAAGAATGGATATTTATCAATGAAAACTCGCTGCGAATCAGTGGATTGCCTTATGGGAATTTTATTTTGCACGTGAAATCACAAAACCGTGAAGGCGTCTGGAGTCGTAGTGAATTAGCAATTCCAATAACTGTTTTGAAACCGTTCTATTTTCAGTGGTGGTTTCTTTTATTCGCGGCCCTGTTAATTGTTATGGCTGTTTATTTTTTGTTGCAAATCAGGCTAAGGCAACTCGCCGTTGATAAAAGGAAATTGGAACAGGTCGTGAGTGAAAGGACAGCCCAGTTGAAAAGATCACTTTCCGATCAGTCTGGTCTTCTCGCTGAGAAGGACGTACTGATGAAAGAAATTCATCACCGTGTAAAAAATAATTTACAGGTTATATCCGGCCTTTTGGAGCTGCAGGGCAAAATGCTTAGTGATCAAACCGCAAAGAATGCGCTTCGGGAAGGTCAGAACCGGGTAAGAAGTATGGCGCTGATACATCAGAATTCATATCAGTTTGATAACCTGAGTACCATTGATTTGAAAAGGTTTGTGACCGACCTTTGCAGCCAGATAGAAAGTGTATTTCAGAAGCAAAATCGAATAAAAACCAGCATTATTGTACCTGAACTGCATTTGGATATTGACACAGCTGTCCCGCTGGGTTTGATCATGAATGAATTATTTTCAAATTCTTTCAAATATGCCTTTAAGGACACACTGTCGGGAGAGATCTCGTTGGTTGTTGTTTGTAAGGATCAGGGCAAATTTCAAATGCAGTATCGCGATAACGGGCCCGGGCTGCCTGCTGGCTTCGACCTGACAAATGCCGCTAGCCTTGGCATGCGGCTGATTCATGATCTGACCAGACAAATTGGCGGCACTCTACGGTACGAAAATAAGGGGGGAGCATTGTTTACTATCAATTTTACCAACCGGGAAATCCGGAAAAATCAGGATTAGAAGATCCTAAACGTATGAAATCTTTGGAAATAGGCGTTGTAGAAGATGAATTGGTGATTGCAAGAACCATCATAAATACACTGGGCGAACTGGGATATTCGCACTGTGGTCCTGTCATAAACTATACTGAGGCAATCCAGATGATAGAGGAGAATAAACCTGATCTGGTACTGCTGGACATTCAGCTCGCAGGGAAAAAAGACGGAATAGATGTGGCTCAGAAACTGAATGAATTATATGATGTTCCGTTCATCTTCCTGACTGCTAACAGTGATATTGAAACAATAGACCGCGCAAAAAAAGTTAAACCGTATGCTTATATCGTTAAACCATTTACCAAGGAGGAATTATATGCAACGATAGAAATTGCATTTAATAATTTTAATGATAAAAGGTTAGAAAGGAAGACCGACAAATTCGAAGAAAAACCTTCGAAAGACTTCCTTTTTGTTAAAGTGGGGTACGTTTTTAAAAAAATATTTTTGAGCGAGTTGTTATTTATGGAAAGTGATGCCAATTATGTGACCCTGCACCTTAAATCAGACAAAAAAGTGATCGCCCGCTCGACACTTAGTGACTTTATGGAGCAAGTTGGCCAAAAAATATTCGTCCGCGTGCACCGAAGTTACTGTGTAAATATCAATTTAATTGAGGACATTTTTCCAACCGAATTAAGTATTCAAGGTATGCAAATACCGATTGGGAAGTCCTATAAGGAGGAGCTTTTCAAGAGTTTGGGGATAGACCAGGTTTAATCACTGCGTTACTAATGAATGTACCAGTCCGTCTGGGATTAATTGCCAATTCCAGCAATCTGGATGAAAGAAAAAAAAAAACTGCCAACTATTAATTTCCAGGTTTTTTATCTGGATTATTAGTGATCCAACTGAGATCGAACCTCATAAAAATCCTAGAAGCATTACCCCTACTATTTAGTTATGTAAATATATCAAAGCACAAATAATTTAGAAATGCTCTGTAAATCATCTAAAATTGTTTGACATCTGTTCGGGTCCGGGTAGCTGCCGATTTAATGGAATCCGTACCGATTGGATGAATATCCAGTTGTCTTCAATCCTACCTAGTTAAGCCTTAAAAAGTAATCAAGTAGGTGTCGCTCGGCCCTTATTGTCTTTGAAGCCAAGTTGGTATTTAAATGCGGCTTTATGCGAGTTTCCCGACAATGCAATGCTAGCACCAGATTGTAACTTTGCAGTGTCACAGCATCCGCGAGAAGCAGCGACTGCTTAGCGGTGGTTGCGCGGGACCGGTCCCATTCACATTCAACTGACTTGAAATTAAATGCCACTCATTGATCTTATAACTTAATTCGTAGCCCAGCTACACGCTCCGCTGCCTCGACCGCCTGCCACTTCATCAACCAGGGCAGAAAGCATTTGGGGTGTTGTCTGACAAACTTTTCTTAGAAAACCTTCCCTCGTTTTTAGGAGGTTTTTTTAGGCTATTATCAACTTTGTCCACTTACCGTTTTCTTTTCTTTTGTAAAGCACTAAATTTGAACATCAGGTATCGAAACCTGATGTGAGAAATATTGCAAAAGAGTACTGGAAATTCCGGTGCTCTTTTCTGTTTACTTGTCACATCTATGGCTTGACAAACTTAGGGTCTGGCTATTGAATTTGTAGGGCTTACCATACAAAAGTATAGAGTTAGTGTTTTAAACAACACCGAAAATTTCGGTGCTTTTTTTATAATTACCTTCTGAATATGAGACACTTGACAAATGCAATCTGGCATTTTACATTTGGATCCGTTTTCTTACTGGCAATAACGTCAAGCTTAAATGGCGCTGGAATTTCCGGCGCCATTTTTGTGTCCAACTTATTAAACGGTCTTGACAAAAAATATTTAGAGTTTTTAATTTTATGCGCTTATGTTTCAAATTACGCACAAAAGTGATAAATGGCACCGGAAGGTCTGGTGCCATTTATTTTTTAAATTAAACATTGGCAGATACACCGGTTCGACAGTGAAGATCAATACGCCTGTTGCACTCACCTGGTCAGTAAGTGGGGAAATGATTTGAGGAATTAAGGGCAGATTCGTGACCAATCCATCAATGCTATTTTCAAAGTGATATTTGACCGATCAATGGCATTAGTCCGTCGAATATCTTGCATAGGGAGCGTCATAACGTCAAGCAGTTATAACCCAAATTGATCAAGGACAAGCGCAATCAGAGGCAGACTTGAAGTATTAAAAATCAGTAGTTAACAAGTAATTTTAATTAACCGATACCCTCAGTCAGTTGCAGTTGCATCTAATGCCTAAAATCACTCAGTCACCTTGACCAAGTTTAATCGCTTTTATGGTAACGGGAGCGCCGTTAAAGACAAAATAAATGCTCTTTAAGCCAAACGCTGCATGATTGGCAACATTCAAAACCATTTTATCACTGTATTTACCTGAAAACCTTCCTAAAAAAATTCCATTTACAGCATTGGCACGTACTTCAATCTTGCCGGAATGAAGCATATTCCCATTCTGGTCCGGTACACTAAGGATTTCGATTTTTTTAATGTTTGTCAGATCGATTCTTTCAATTTTAAAAAAGCCCCGATTCATTAATCAACGCACTAGTATTGTCATCGCTAAATCTTACTTTATGCGTCTGATCCGCCTGAGACACCGGCAAAAGCGGATTTCGCAGTATAACAGTGATAGGCTCCAACTTCTTAAAATAGTTCGTAATTCAAAAAATCTCAATAACGACAGTTTAAACGAACCTATCATTAGAAAATATCTGTGTTAAACCAGTGTATAATAAATCTAAAATTCACAATTCTAATGAGGGAAACATAAGTAAAACTTCAAACCTATTCGCTACGTAAGTTCTTGACGGGATTCGTCAGCGCCGCTTTGACACTTTGAAAACTTACGGTTAGTAGGGCAATTCCAATTGCCAGTACACCAGCAACCAAAAATGTCCATAACTCGATGTCAGTTTTATATGCAAAGTCCTGTAACCACCAGGTCATAGCGTACCAACCAAGGGGCGAAGCTAATAGAATAGCCAGACCCACCGGCCTGAGAATATCCCTTGACAATAGCATGGCGACGCTGACAACGCTGGCGCCCAGCACTTTTCGAATACCAATTTCCTTTGTGCGATTTTTAGCTGTGAACATCGCCAAACCCAAAAGACCTAAACAGGCAATACTAATTGCTACCAGCGCAAACCAACTAAACAGATCAGCTATCCGTTCATCGGATTCGTACTGCCTTTGAAAATGATCATCCAGGTAAAAAAATTCAAATGCATTGCCGGGAAATGCTTCCTGATAGTCTTCTTGAATCATTGCTATTGATTTCCCCATATGATTGCTTCGCAATGCAATCGTCAGAAAGCTACTATTCCAGGGTATATGCTGAAAAATAATGGGACGATTTGCCGCTTTCAGGGATTGCTGATGGAAGTCATTGACGACTCCGACAATTTTCTTAGGTATCACGTTGCCAATTTCCTGATTAATTGCCTGTTCAGCGGATGCAAAGCCAAAAGCCTTTAAAGCACTTTTGTTAACAATAACCGATTCGTTATCAAGCACTAAATCCTTACTGAAATTTCGTCCCGCCACCAGCCTAATATTATAGGTCGGTATAAAATCTTCATCGACAGCCAGTATACTGCATAGTTTAAATTCGGCGGCAGGCTGATGGAACCGTTGCCATTCTACTGTCCAGAAAATTTCCTGTCCCGGAACTTCGGAGGAAGCAGTTACCTGGCGTACACCGGTATGAGATAACATCCGGTCCTTAAAAAAGCGAATGTCATTGGTAAAGCTGTCTGTTCGTAATATTTTGGGGGCTTTGACAATAAGCTGCTGGTTGATGTTCATCCCCAAATCCTGCTGCTGCATGAAAGTAAGCTGCTGATTAATGACAAGTGTGGCAATAATTAGGAAAATCGAAGCTGTAAACTGAAACACTACCAAGGATTTACGGAACGATTCGCCACCAGTTTGCTTTGGCAGATACCCTTTTAAAATTGCAATCGGTTTAAACGAGGAAAGAACAAAAGCAGGGTAAAATGCGGGAAGAAAAAACCCGAGAAAAATAACGGTTAAGGATACGATCCAAAATAAGGAATTCAGAAGCATGGAAAAGCCATTGGTAGTCCGAATCCAATCAGAAAAGATTACCAATGCGAGTAAAAAAACACCAATTCCGATGAATACTGATAACAAGTTAAAACCCAGAGACTCAACAAAGAATTGCTGAATCAATTGCCGTTTTTCACAGCCCAGTGATTTGCGTAGACCTACCTCCTTAGCCCGTTCGATACCTCTGGCCATAGATAGGTTTATATAATTTAGCCAGCCTATGGCTAAAATCAGAAAAGCAACCAGAATAAGCACATAAACGATACCAATTTTTCCGTTTGGTTCTATTTCTGATGCTGTTTGAGAGTAAAGGTGAATGGAACGAAGGGGTTGTAAAACGAACGTTTGTCTGACCTTATACTTCTTCAGCTGTTTACCAATATGTTTTTCGATTATACCAGACAGCCTACTCTCCAATGCTTTTGGCAAGGTACCTGGTTTAAGTAGAACATAGGTATAGAAATTGGTCCAGTACCAGCCTCCATTGGCAAACTGTTGATTTTTAAGCAGATTCTGGATGGCAAAAACAAAATCGAAATGGATATGACTGTTCACTGGAATATCAGCAAACACCCCTTCCACGATGTAGTCTCCTCCCTGCCAATCTGAACTTAACGAAAGCGTTTTGCCAACCGGATTTTGCCGGCCAAAATACTTCTGGGCCATTGTTTCTGAAATTACAACGGATTCAGGCCGACGCAGCACCTGATTAGCAGCACCTTGAAGCAACGGGAATGAAAATACATCGAATAAAGAAGAGTCGGCATAATATGCCTTTTTCTCGTGGTGGCTGACCAGTTCTCCCGATGGTTTCCGGTAACTGATCATACCATCTGCCCGGTGCAGCCGAACGAAATTTTCAACCTCAGGAAAGGTTTCTTTTATGGCCGGAGCTTCGGCATGGTAGCTAATTACACTGCTGTTGGTCAGAACGCCCTGTTTATAATCATCGAGTCGAATCCGATAAATGTTATCTGCACTGGTATGAAACTGATCGTAGCTAAACTCAGAGAATACATATTGAGTAATCAAGAGAAAAGCAGCTATACTAACAGCCAACCCAAAAATCATAATGAACGAAATTGCCTTGTTCTTCAACATATTACGCCAGGCAACTTTAATGTAATTTTGTATCATAGCAACATGATTTTAACCAGACAATAAGCTTGTGTTCTATCTAAATCACAAAAACTTAAATATACAACTTATTAATTAGTTAATAAACTAATTAATAAGTTGACTTAAATGTTGCTACATAGTTACCAAATTAAAAATTTACATTTTTTGCTTTTAAAAATCTGTACTTTGACCTTCAAAGACACCTTGTGCATCGTTCCTTAAAAAGCTTGCAGTAGTTTAATTACGGCTCATCTATCAACGGAGATGAGTTCTTTACTAAGCAGTGAAGCCCTATTCCGACAAGGAGCTCAAATTAAAAAGGGAATTATAATACCCTTTTAATAGCAGTTTCATGAAATAAAAGTATTTTTCCGCTATTTCGGAATTTTATTGCCGCTTTTGTTGTATTAGCTACTAATATAATATATATTTTACATAAAGCGGCAGTTTAATTCCCATTATTTATGGATACAGAAGCGCAGCAAAAAGAGACTATTGGAAGGATTATTCAAAAAAGACGTAAATCCAGACATATCATCCAGGGAGACTTGGCCGATATTGCCGGAATTTCGCCCAGAACCCTGCGTAACATAGAAAAAGGCTTGGCCAATCCTGAACTTGAAACCCTCATGCGCATTTGTAATGTTCTTGGAATGGTCATTAAATTAGAAATAGTTAAGTGATGGGAAGAAAGGCCGAAATCTACAATAACGCAGTACTGGCTGGCATTCTTGAGAGAACAGACTCTCAGCAATATGTTTTTACATATGACAACGCCTACTTCGAGGATTCTAGCCAATTCGCTATTAGTCTATCGCTACCAAAAACACATCAACAATATTATTCTGATGTTCTCTTTCCTTTCTTCTACGGATTGCTTTCCGAAGGGGTCAACAAACAGACTCAATGCCGCCTGCTACGTATCGATGAAAATGACCATTTTGGTCTTTTATTAGCAACTGCAAAATCAGATACAATAGGATCAATAACCGTTAACGAAATTTTATCATGAATTGCTCTGGATGTTTTAAAGAGGTAGCCGTGGAGGGGTACTGTAAAAAGTGCCTTAAAGAATTATTTGACGGCGAGAAGGTGAGTCACATCCTGCCATTCCATTCTCCTTACACGGAAGATTCAGAACTTTTCAACGATTTGACCAAAAAAATGTCGATCTCAGGAGTTCAGGTGAAATACTCAATGAAACTGGAAAAAACCCAACTGGTTCTCACGGACACAGGGGGGCAATTTTTGCTGAAGCCTATTCCAATAGGTCAGTTTAAAAATATGGATCAAGCCCCTGCCAACGAGCATTTGACGATGCAACTAGCAAGGCAACTTTTCAGGATCGCAGTCCCGCCCAATGCGATGATTTATTTCAGAGATCGAACACCAGCTTACCTGGTAAAAAGATTTGACGTTAAGCAGGACGGCAGCAAGTTCCAACAAGAAGACTTCGCACAAATTGCCCAAGTTACAGAGATTACACATGGAAGAAATTTCAAATATGATCTTTCCTATGAAGAAATAGGCGCATTAATGAAAATCCACGTTTCATTATATCCGGTAGAAATTGAAAAATTCTTCAGATTGATACTGTTCAACTATATCTTTTCAAACGGTGATGCACACGTCAAGAATTTTTCTGTTATTCAAATTGAAACAGGTGACTACGTTTTAACACCGGCCTACGATTTGCTTTGCACCCGCATACATTCGCCCAGTGAGTCAGACATGGCGCTCATGCTTTTGAAAGATCGCTTTTCGGACGCCTATGATGCCCAGGGCTTTTATACTTATAATGACTTTTTACAGTTTGGGAAGGTATTAGGAATCAAAGAGAGCCGGATTATTAAAATTATTTCGGAGTTTAACCAAAAAGAAGAAAAAATCGATTTCCTAATTGATAGTTCTTATTTAAACGAACGAATAAAGGATGAATACAAATCATATTATAAAGACAAAATTAAACGAATTAATATGGAATGGCCGCGAAGATCATGATATCGTAAAAACCCGCGCGTGGGAAAATAAGATTGGAGGCGGCGCGCAAATCAAATCCTGGCACAGTTCATCATACCCTCCCCAATCCTTCTACCAAAGACAATTAAAAATTAGGCTTAAAATGCGGATCCCATAAATCATAGTACAATTAAACGTGTGTCACAACGAAGCAAACGGTACCATAGGTGTAATAGGCAACACTATATCTGATAGTTGAGCTTTTTAGGAATTACTCAGAAAGTGAATTTGAAAAGGGGCCGGGAGATTTTTAGCCCCTTTTCGTTTTGCGTCGTTTGTGAGTTTTTGTCTTTACTGTTTATATTATTTTAATAAACAGATAACTGTATCTGAAACATCTGACCTAATAATTTGAAATTAGGCTTAATAATTCCTATTTAGCACACTAATAATCAATTTCTTAGCCGTCTCCATCTCCACAGGTTTACTTATAGCAGCAAAAAGGGTCAGACTTTCAAGCGTTACATTGCTTATGATTGTACCCCCAGATTTTGTTTTCTGAATATCATTGTTTTCTAAAAAAAGTAAAAGCAAGCAGCTGCAATTCTCTTATTCCCATCAGCAAAGGATGGTTCTTGTGTTGGGATGCCCTTCGAATACAATTTTTAATGATCGTAATCGTCAAGCAACCCATGACCTTTGGCGAATTGGTCGAGCAATTTCAGACCTGCATAGCCCATTTCAATTGGCCAGCCTAATATCCAGATTCCATCCCTCAATTAAGTATTGTATTGAACTTTCATCCTAAAAAACATTGCACCAGCAATTATACGCTTGTATATACGCAATATTGACGTTTTGGATTTTGCAGGTATTGTCAGAATGAGCGCTCTGATTTATCCAGGCCAGATTCGGCCACTGACAATGTTATATCCAAAAGCCTAAAAAACTGTCTCTTGATAAGCTCGTACCGTATCATTCCTTCGTTTGATTATTTGCTTTATAAAGGGTGTCTGCTACATTAGGTTCTTGCAATTTGCACCACTATAAAAGGTTTTTCACCTGACTTATAAAGAAGTTAGCTGAAAAACCTTTTATTCTACCAATCACTTATTAGTTCTCTCTACCTTACTGAAATTAAAATACCGGTACTGATCCATTGTAGACATACCAGCAGAAAGTTTGTAAGTACCCCAGGGATATTGCACTGTTGTTTCGATTTTATCCTGCTTAAACTTACCAGCAGGCTTTGCCGTTTTGGCTAAAAATTCTGTCATAATTCTTCCATCCATTTTTGATGGCACCGGCAGATTATATATTCCCAGCACGGTTGGCGTAATATCAATATTGGAAGTTGGCAATGCGCCGGTGTAACCCTTTTTGAAATCCGGGCCAAAAACCATTAAAGTTATATTGATTTCATAAGGACTTGATCCGCCATGACCTGCGACACCCATTGAAAAATCAGTTCCTGCATAACCTTTATCGTTACGTTCATCATTCCAGTTGTTTGCAACCAGAATATCGCCCGATCGTTTTGGATGGTTATAATGAATGGCTTCAAAGGATAGCGTTCCTTCCACCCAGCCCTGCATACTATCTTTTTTCTTAGGTTTGGTAAACACGGCACCGATCCACTCCTGTTTGTGAAGTGCTTCTACAATTTGTTTGATCTTGTCTTCATTATGGTCTTTCACATAAACTGCGCCTTCTGCTAAAACCACGTCGTCAGAGTCCTTATCTTTTTTCAAACCTTCTTTTATCAGAAATTCCCCCAGGCTTTGTTTGCCCTTGTGGGTTACAAATCCGTGATCGGTCGAAATAATGATATTGAAACTGCCAGTCAGATTTCTGGTTTTTAATGAGTCAAGTACCCGTCCAAACTGCTGGTCTACAAATGCCAGTGCCGAAACAGCCTGTGAAGAGCCAATTCCATATTTATGAGCAGAACCATCCGGATCAGAAAGCCAGGCAGCACTCACCAGCGGACCATCATTTTTTAAACCAAAACTGATCAGCGCATCAGTAACCCACTTATGTTTGGCAAAACCACCGTTTGCTGATTTTTCGGGAAGCTCACCAATGGCTGCTATAACTTCGGGTTTAAATGATTCGGGCAAAATTAAATCAGGATTGATTATCGCACCTTTGCCAACTTTATGATTTTGCAAAAAAGCCTGACCCGTAGTACCCGAGCTAAAAACCATCATTTTTTCACCAGCTGATTCGAGCACTTCCCCTAACGAAACTGCGGTCAGCAACTGATTGGATTCTGTGGCCTGCACTTTCATCAGATCTTCATAGGTGGTTCCGATGGCCTTTGAGCTGACCGCAGGAAAATATATCCCATTGCCCAGCAGACCATGCGTTCCAGGATAAGAACCTGTTGCGTATGAGGCTGAGTTAACCCGGGTCACGGTTGGGAAAACACTATGATGATGGGCGCCAACCGAAGATTTTTGTTTGAACGCAAATAAATTCGGCATAAGTTCGGCCGTGATGTAATCCGGCCTTAAACCATCAAAAAAGAAAATCAGCGTTTTGTTTTTGGCAGGTTTATTTGTCTGTCCATAGGCACCTGAAAACACCAGGTTTGCTGCAATAAATATGAAGCAAAAATTTACCGATAACTTTAAAAAATATTTCTTCATTTCGGATCAATTTCTTCTAAAAGTAATCATTTAATTATTAATTCTTGTATACCGGTTTCAGGGTTTTGATACCCAGCTTTTGAGTTTCCGGCAGCAAAGCACCCACATTGTTTACCAAAATAAAATCTACGCCTTGCTTATACAAATCGGCAAGCTCCTGAGCCTTTTCAGCATAGAAAAAATTAATTTTGACATGATTATCTTTCAGCGATTTCATCAAAACACTCCTGTCTTCCCCGGCCTCCGGACGCAGAAGCTGGATAAACTCGGCTTTCATTTTAATGGTCGCCTCAACATATTTAGCAGTATTTTTCCGGTAGCTATTTTCACCGTTACAGATCATTACTTCCGGAACCTGCATTTTTGCCGCTTTGCCAGCTTTTTCAGAACAGGTCAGAAATGCCTGATGCAGCCTTCCTGATTTTTTAAGCATCGCAGCTGCGGCTTTTCCAACCGCCTGATCTCCTTTCAAATGACAGTTAAGCCAGACATTCTCAGGCAGCACCGCCAATGCCTCTTCAAAGGTAGGAATTAGTGTCCCTTTAAATTTCTCAGACTTTTTTACACCGGCATCAAGTGAACGTAGATAATTATACGTCAAATCCGCAACATTTCCGGTCCCCGTGGTGGTGCGGTCAACATTATCGTCGTGCATAAGTACCATCACACTGTCTTTGGTGAGCTGAATGTCAAACTCAATCATTTGGGCACCCAGTCTTGCAGCCTCCTGTAAAGAAGGTAATGTATTTTCAGGATGCGTGTCCATGCAACCACGGTGTGCACATAGCCCGCGCTCCGGCATTTTTACTTTTGAGTGCTGGGCCTGAACATTTGACAACAACACTAAATTCAAGGTTAATAAACCTACAATCCAGCAAGCTTTTATCGTTATTTTCATTTGATCAACTTTTAAAAATTATTTATCCCACCAAACTTTAATATCACTGTTATCACCACCCATAGAAGTCACTGCGGTTTTCAACGCCTCCGGATTAAGCGACTGCAGATAAGTTGGATAAGGCACACGGGACGGAAATTTATTTTCTGCCGGAATCCCTGCGCCACGAGGCAAAACCGGATATCCGGTTCTTCTCTTTTCAAACCACGACTGGTAGTCGACAAAGAAATAAGCGTAGTATTTTTGCAGCATGATCTGTTCAAGCTGATTTTCTGCCGGGGCATTTGCGTCATAGAGAACGCCCGGCTGTTTTGTAAAACCGGAAGGCATACTTGCTCCCCATTGGATCATGGATGCCGAGATACCCGTTTCATAATGTTTCTCAGGCGTTGATCCGGTCGTAAATCCTTTCAGCGCAAGCTCTGCTTTGATAAATTCAACCTCTGCCAAAGTCATCATCACACCCAGCTGCGGTAATGTCTTCAAACCATCCGAATAACTTGAATTACTGCCCACCGGATATTCCAGCGTTGTTGGGTAACCGCTCTCAATTCCCTGGTAAACGTTTTCAGTTCCGGAGTTCACCTGCGTGGCCCACACCGCTCTTCTGGGATCATTGATCTGATTCATTTTGCCGATGAAGAATTTGGTAAAATAATTACCATCGCGCCAGTCTACCTGACGGGCATTGTAGAATGGATTGAAAAAGGGAAAGGTGCCTGGATATCTGAAAATCGCCTCATCGCTGTTTGCAGTAAAAACAGGATTTGCAGCCGGATCCGCAAGAATTGCTGTGATCTGTTCTTTTGCGTTCACCTCACCATCCCTTTTTAAAACCCGCATCAATAACCGTAAGCGCAACGAATTACAAAACTTTTTCCATTTTAAAATACCCGGGTTTTTCCCGCCTGAAAGCGCATTTGCACTGTATAACATGTCACCTGCATAGGTCAGTGCTTTGGTATCATCCAGCAGGCTGTTGGCCGTCTGGAGATCTTTCAGGATTTGAATATAAATATCCTTCTGTTTGTCAAACGTAGGTTTGAAATTTCCTTCAAGCGCCTTGGTCGCCTGTGAATAAGGCACATCCCCATACAGATCCGTCAGAATAGAATAACTCCAGCTTTTGTAGATCAGAGAAATGGCTTTGTAGTTGTTCTCATTCAACCTATCTGCAATGACATAAATATCCTGAATGTCACTTAAATAGGTATAAAAATTTGTCCATACGCCAGTTCCTGGGTTTACCAGATACCGGTGCAACCCACCTCCGCCGGCACTTGCGCGTGGCGCATCGACCTGCATCAGCTCATGCGTAAAATTACGGCTTGCGTTAACAGTGCTGTTAATGATTTTATATTGAAGCTGCCCCAGCATAACGCCCGGAGTAATTTCCTTTGGACGGTTTGGATCTGTATTGAGCTCCTCAAAACCATCGTTACATGCCATTAGCAGCCCTGCCAAAAGCAAAATTGGAATATATATCTTTTTGAACATTTCTATGATAGTTAAAATTTAAGGGTAAGGTTCATACCCATCGTTCTTGTCGATGGAAACTGGGCAAGTTCAACGCCTGGCGTGAGTGTCCCGTTGTTCAGATTTCCGCCCTCGGGATCAAATCCTGGAAATTTGGTGAAGTTGAAAAGGTCTCTTCCAAAAAGCGCCAGGCTGGTCTGGCGTACGCCAATCCTGTTAAGCAATGCCGCAGGCAAATTAAATTCAACCCGGGCTTCTCTGATTTTCAGGAATGAAGCGTCAAAAATATTGGTTTCTGCATTGGCAATCTGGTAGTAATTGTCGTAGTATGAGCTGGCAGCGACTTTCACGGTGTTAGGAGTAAAACTTCCATCAGGCTGTTTTACGACACCCTGACCAACAATTCCGTCTTCCCGGCCCGGCAGGGTAACTTTTGTTTTCCCAAGTGTATTATTTTTATGGTTGGTCTGAGAAAACATACTGCCACCTTTCTGGCCGTCAAGCAGAATACTGACACGTATATTTTTGATCGTAAACTCATTGGAAATACTCGCCTTCCAATCTGCAAAGGCATTTCCCCATTTTTTAGTAGTCGGGTCCAGTGCTGCCGGCAATCCTACCGACGAGTAAATGATCTGTCCATCAGCAGCGCGCTGGAAACCGCGTCCATACATATCGCCCATCAAACCACCCACCCGGGCTTCAACTGAAACGTTGGAATCATGTGCATATATTACCTGATTGGTGATTCCGGAAGCAAGTTCCCGGACAAAACTTCTGTTTCTTGACCAAAGCAGTGTGGTGTTCCAGCTGAAATTCTTTTTTGTGACAGGTTTACCAGTCAGTTTTACTTCAACACCACGACTATTGATAAGTCCAGCATTGATCAGCGCATTGGCATATCCCGAAACCGGATCAAGCGGAATGGCAAGAATCTGGTTACGGCTGTTGTTGTTGTAGTAAGCCACGTCCAGTCCTACCAGATTTTTCAACAAACGCAGATCAAGACCGAATTCATAACTTGCTGTGATTTCAGGCTTTAAATCTGCATTAAAAAGTGTGGACGAATTCGTGAAACTATTGCCATATACCCTGTCATAATAACGGGCAGTCTGGTAAGGCCGTGTATCATTTCCAACCTGTGCCCATGAAGCCCTCACTTTGGCAAAGGAAACCGCGGCTGGAAGCTTGAAGATTTCATTCAATAAAAAACTGGAACTTAACGATGGGTAAAAGAAGGAATTATTCCCGTAAGGCAGCGTACTCGACCAGTCGTTACGGCCAGTTACATCCAGAAATATCTTTTCATCATAAGAAAACTGCGTGGCGGCATACATACTGTTGATCGCTTTTTTCGTTTTCAAAGGGTCTGCCACAGCCTGATCCAAACTGTTGGATATCTGGTAGATACCCGGCTGCGCAAGCTGATCGGCATAAAGTCCTGCAAAGTCATAGGACTGGCGCATCGCATTGGCTCCTACCGAAGCAGTGACATCAATCAGACCGGCTATTTTGTCTTTGTAATTTAAAAGAAAATCCGTGTTGGATTCATAATTGAACACATTTTGTTCGCGGTACATCCCTCTTGGATAACGCGTCATGCTGAAAGGACGCTGCTGAGAGCGGAACTCATAGGCCATATCCAGACCGGTACGCACAAGAAAATCCCATTTGCTTGAAATTTCATAGGCGGCCGAAATATTTCCAATCACACCATGTTTGTTCATTTTGTTAAGCATCTCATACATGCCCAGATAGGGATTGTCCGGCGTTGGATTAAAGGGATTTCTTTGCTGAATATTTTCCTTCCCTGCCACCCAGTAAGGTTTAAACCATTCTGGTTTTATATTCGGCGCTGTCCCCAAAATCAAAAAGTACATCAGCGACTGGTTGTTGTAACCAGCCATCGGAAGGTTATCGCTTTTCTTATTGGTATAGTTAACTTTCCCATTAATTTTCAGACGTTCTGAAATTTTTTGACTCAAAGAAAGTGCAACATTCAAACGCTCAAAACCCGTGTTAGGAATGATCCATTTGTTTTTCATATGCGTTAAAGACAGCCTTGCAGAGCCCTTTTCTGTTCCGCCTTCCAGCGAAACGCTGTTTGAAAATGTAGTTCCGGTCTGGAAAAAACCTGAGATGTAGTCTTTGTTGGCAACCCAAGGCGTGCGAACCGTAGGTTTTCCGTCCGGCGCGTCAGGGTTGTATTGAAAATAGGACTGACCGTCAAATTTCGGTCCCCATGCTCTTCCTGCTGCAACGGTTGTCGCCGTGTTAGGGCCATCTTCACTATCCAGGTAAGAAAAATATTTATTTGTCCGGCCTTCTCCGTATTCAAACTGGTAATCGGGGTAGCGGTTTATCTGTTCAATACTAAAATTTGAGTTAACTGTTACGCCGATTCCTTTGTCTTTACGGACACCTGACTTTGTTGTAATAATAATGGCACCACCAGCAGCGCGGCTTCCGTAAAGTGCTGTTGCCCCTGGCCCTTTCAGCACGGTAACCTTCTCAATATCATCCGGATTGATATCAGACAAACTTGATCCGTAATCCACCGGGCTGTCTGCTGAAAGATGGGAATTAAATCCTGTTCCTGTAATTTTGCTGCTCACCGGCACACCATCAACCACGATCAGAGCCTGGTTATTGTCCAGATTAAGAGAAGATTCACCGCGCAAAGTGATACGCGCAGATCCCATCGGCCCCGCACCTGCACCCTGGATATTTAGGCCCGCTACTTTCCCGGAAAGTGTGTTGACCCAGTTATTGGATTTTGCATCTTTCACCGCATTTTCATTGATTGTCTGAGCAGCAAAGCCCAGCGATTTTTCTTCTCTCTTGATACCAAGCGCAGTCACCACAACCTCGTTTAACATTTTGGTATCTTCAAGCAAAACGATGTTAATAACGCTTTGTTTTCCGATCATTTTTTCCTGGGAAATAAAGCCGATTGCAGAGAAAATAACAGCTTGACCCGGTGAAGGTGCGTCCAGTGCATACCTGCCCTGAGCATCTGTTGTAGTTCCGGAGCTGGTTCCTTTGATCAATACATTTACCCCCGGAATGGGGTCTCCGGACTGAGCGGTTACGCTACCGGAAATACGGATCAGTTGACCATTTGAAACGAAGGGCACAAATAGGCCCAACAGCAAGGCAAAAAATGCCGGCAGTAGTCGTTTTTTCATATTTATGAGTGGTTCTTTAAAACAGCACCAGTAAGGGCTGTTATGCAACAGGTTGTTTGATAGGCAAAGGTAGCCGCTCAGTAAAAAGGTGGTATTACCTGTGGGTTAAGGAATTATTATATTGGTGTGAGTAGCCGGTTGGTTCTCTTGGGAATATTAACTGCGCGTTAAGTACTGTCAACGCTGCCAGAATACACGAATAGTACTTTTTTAAAGTTTGACCTTGGTAAAATATAATTTTGGAGGTTTGCTAAATGACAACCGTGGCGTTTTTTGCTCTATTTTTTAGCTTAAAAACACTATTTTCAAAACATACCAATAAGAAATTAAAATGGGTTCACGTTAGGTTCCCACCTAAAATCTATTGTGACGCTGATAACGCCCGTCCAACGCTGTACGTTTGCAGGCCAACACCGGTTGAGCGTAACAGTGCAGAAAATTCTAAACCTAAAGCTGCTGGAAAGGTGATAGAATATTGTAGAAATTATCTAAGTTTTCGAAAAGAACGGAGTCCAAGTATCCAAGCGGAATATTAATAAATCATTGCCTTTTTTTAAGGCGTTAGGAATGTCCTTCTTTTAAATTCATATTTATTTCAAAAAGTGAAATATACTTACCCAAATGAGCAGTATGTCAAGCTATGGCTTCGAAGTCCAAGTAAATGGCGAACAGTTGTGCAGAGCAGGAATTGATTCCGGTCGCCACGTCGTTACGTGCATACTCGATGCACTGCGCCGGCTAAACGAACCGGATGAACTACGTCTTTCAGTCTCCGGACTTAATTCGGTTACGGATGAATATCCTGAGTGGGTAAATCAGAAATTGAAGGATGGGGACACTATTACAATCAAAGTAATAACCCAAGATTTTGAAACCCCGCACAGGATACGGCCAGCCATTTCAAAAGAGAAGATGCTCGAAAACAAGTTACAATATTATTATCAATTAAGGGAGGAATTGAAAGGACATCTAGGGTGAAATCGTGGATTAGGCGAAGGGTTACCGATAGATTTCAATACATTCCAGATTAGAAAAACAGGCCGCAGATCCGGTAAGCGAGAAAGATTTATAATCTCAGCTTCTAATCAGATTCTCAGATATAACACCATTTAGATTGGACAGCGGTAGCCGTTTGATTACATGTCAGTACTTCTAATTTCAAGAACAAATCATTGTGATTAAAATTTATTAGATTAAAAAGATTATTGCAAATGGCAGTTACTTGGAATTGCACATTAAAGCCCTCCAGAAATGAACCATAATCAAAAAGTAATATTTTTGTCAACAAAAAATTAATTGTGACCTTATGCCTTTGGGCTGCGGTGGCCTCCTGCAGCGGCCTTAGCAATAGATCCGATCATCACGCATTATGCGGAAGTAAAAGATCCAAGTCCTGACACGGTCTTCTCAATCTCCAATGAGAAATTGTGAGTCCTGGCTGTAATAACATTGCAGGAAACACCATCAGATACAGATCTGGCTTCATTTTCCAGCGGAATATCTTTTTTATATAAGTGCCAATTTTTTCTTCCCATGAAAATCCTTCTGGAATCAGCATCAGCGGGCTTGTGGGTGATTCGCTGCTTATAAAGTAACAGCCCTACAACAAGCTAATCTGAGGTAATGTCAGCATTGGAGTCACTTTTCAATAAAGATAAAACCACCGTTTTTAAACGCCACAAACCCTGCGAAGGTCAAAGTCAAACTACTTTATATTGTCAAGTAGGCAAAATATATGCGCATTCATTGCTGGATATTAGCTTTGTCATCAGAACAGCTCAGAGAAAAGGAAGTATAAATGCCAGATAAAATCCGATACAAGACAAAGATTGCAGTCATAGGTGCTGGTCAGGCCGGCCTATCCGCAGCTTATCACTTAAAGAAATTGGGGCTAGCAATAGGACCTGATTTCATCATCCTTGATGCCGCGCCTTCCGCAGGCGGCGCTTGGCAATACCGTTGGCCCTCGCTAACGCTGAGCACCGTAAACAAAGTACATGATCTTCCGGGTATGTCTTTTGAGGAAACCCTCGAGAAAGCCGATAAGACCGTGCAGGCCAGCATTGCTGAACCACATTATTATGAGCTATACGAGCAAAAATTTGGCATTGAGGTCTACCGCCCAGTGAAAGTAGAAAATGTTTACCTGCGCAACGACCGGTTTTATATAGACACTTCCGAAACGCTATTTTCTGCAATGGGAATCATCAACGCAACCGGAACCTGGGAAAATCCTTATATTCCAAGCTACCCCGGAGCTGATCTGTTTCATGGCGAACAGTTACATACGAAGGATTTCAAAACTGCGGATTACTTCAAGGGCAAGCATGTTGTGGTGGTGGGCGCGGGTATATCTGCTATCCAACTGCTCGACCAGATTTCAAAAGTGACCACAACGACCTGGGTGACCCGCCGCCCACCCGTGTTTAGAGAACTTCCTTTCGACGAAGCCGCTGGTCATAACGCTGTGAGTTTAGTAGATGAAAGGGTAAGAAATGGTTTGCCGCCATTATCGGTCGTTTCCGTTACAGGACTTCCCCTTTCACCAGAAGTCATAGACATGAAAAAGAGAGGCGTAATTAACCGCTTTCCCATGTTCAGCGAAATCACAAGGGACGGAGTAAAATGGGAAGATGGCAGAGAGCAAAAGGCCGATATAATTCTATGGAACACCGGTTTTAAAGGAGCGCTGCAGCATTTGGATGCGGTTTTACCCAGAGAGCAGAGCGGTGGGATTATAATGGCTGGCAGATTAGCGACCATGGTTGCAAAAGAGCCACGCATCCATTTGCCCGGATACGGCCCGTCGGCTTCCACTATTGGAGCAAACCGCGCGGGATCAGTTGCGGTGCGGGAGCTGATGACTACGTTAGGTTTGGCTGTAAAATAGCAGTCAATGTTCCGCAGTGGATTTTTCACGGTGAGATTGATGACATAATCAACCCATGGCCGGATAGAAGCGTGATTAAAGCATCACGCTGGAGCGCTGCAAAAAAAATAGGAAGTACGCGGGCTTATAACATAATATTACGGAGAATGTATTTGCTGAGCTGGATTTGCTCCATGGTTATTTTCAATTAAAAAATAAGGTTTAGTAACAGGCCGACACCTGAGCGGATCCTGTCAATTTTGCCGATTAGCCGGATTCACCCCTACCCGTAGCGCTTTAAGACCTGAAACACCTTGAAGCTCCTCGAGCACTAAAAATTCTAGATCTTCTGCAAGAATATTTTGCGCCTGCAAAAATCGGATATAATCCAGATGATCCCTGACCGAGTTTTCCTGAAAGTAAACAAGTGCGATTTTCCCCGGTTGCGTCAGGCGCTCGCCAGTACCGCTGATATGAACTTTATCAATCCGCTTTTTGATAACCTGATACCGAATGTTATAAGCACCTTCAACGTCAAAACGTCTTTCATCGTCCCGGAAGCTAATATCTATCGTTCCCGAATTGACGAAAATGAGCTGGGTTGTATGAAGTTGTACCGGCATAAATGGCAATAACTCTCTTGTCAATTTAATGATTGAAGCCATGGAGCTGATCTGCCAGATCCTGATGTTCTTGAGATAAACAGAACTAAATTTTTTGTCCGGATCTATGGACTGACCCGTATAAATGTCATATTCGACGCCGTCCGTCCTGAATTTTTCGAAATAGACCGGATACAGGGGCTGAACTTGAGTTTGGAACTGATCCAGCGCATCGTTAATGGTCGAATTGATCATATTCATTGATTCCTCCAAATCCCGCCGGTTTGCAAAGGCCGTGCCTGTGTCGGGGTCAATCGTCTCAAAATAACGCTGGATAGACAAACTTACGTGGCGCTGCTTTGGAGATATGTTATCTTTTGTTTTTGACTTCTCCTCACTTCCCAGCAGAAAGTGATGTAAAAAAGGATGAAGATCAGCTTCCAGAAATTCGGCAACCTTCATCTCATCCAGCTTCCCGCTTTCATTTGTGATTTCTGATAAAATATTCTGGCATTTATAGGCCATTTCCTGGCCCAATAACAAATTAATTTCCTGCGAAATAGTTTTTAAAAGATCAACGATCGAGGCAAACTGGAATTTTAAATCCTTTCTTAACGAATCGTTCCTCAGCAAAGTAGAATCCCGAATATCAACAGCCCCATAGACCGGATAGACATTCTTGAATACTATTTTCCCAATGGCCGCGGGTCTCTCCTGACTGTTATCGCGGATAAAATGCCAGGCCGCTTCGCGAAATTTCCACTGAACAGACTGTTGGATCGACGTGAATTTTTCCTGTATTACGGTTTCTATATTCTTATTAAAATGATCTATGGCATTCTGGAAAAATTTTGAGATCAACGGTTTTGCCAGGTTTATTTGTGATAACGCCTTTTCATCTGGCACTAGCTCCTGAGTTGAATAAATTTCAAATAAACCAACCACTTCTAAACCGTTGTAAACCGGCTGCATCGAGTAAAAGTGTATTCCTGCACTTTTAATCGCATCAACAAATCGGGTCAGCTGCTCATCTGTCGGGCTCCCTGTTGAAAATATCGCTTCGGGGTATTGTTCAAAATGTGTTGCAAACAACAAGTAGATATCAGTCAGATAATCTTCGGGCAAATCAACCGATACCAGTTTGCTGTGAAAAATAGTTTTCCGGTCCACAGTAAGCTTATTGTTCACGCGAAGCTGCGGGATAAAACCAAATTCAAGTCCGGGATTTGCACCAATAGTTCTGAGTGAGTCTGTCAAATGCCGAAAAAAAGTTTCATAATACAATGTATCAACTTGATCCACCTTATCCATCTTAATCGAAATATCCTTTATTTGTTCAAGTGCGTATTCAAGGGTGACATCGGTCAAAGTAATGATGGAAATTCCCTCAAAACGAAACTGGTTTACAGGAAGCAGCTTAAAAAGCTGCCTGAAATCGCCATTTCCTACCAAAAGCTCTTTCACTGTCTGCTCATTTATTTCCGGAAGTGTTCCCGCAGCAAAAACATCCGTAAAACGATGATCGATATTGATTCGAAAGTACTGCGGCAGCCGCGTTTTATACTCCGTGATACTGATTATCAGGGGCCGGTAAGCCTGTGTATAAATTCCGTACAACCGCTCAAGAATCAGTGCATACATGGGAAGCACCTTATCGTACTCCGACAATCCCGCCGAATCTTTGGTTATCATCTCACTTCTCAGCTCTTCTGTTTCAGGATCCAACACCATCTGATAAAATCTGTCTGTCCCATAAAACATAACCGGACTCAGCGGCTGTCCAATAGCCCAAAAAATACTCTCCTCCTGCTCAAGATTTGGACTCAAAAGCTGAAAAACTACGTCCAGCTGATCCAAATATTCGGAAGCCTGCTCTATCGTCTCTACTTCTGAAAAGCCTTTCTGTGATGTCAATATTTCAAGGGCATTTTCAAGAAAAGTCAGCCTTGGCCCATGCTCAGCCCGAACCGCTTCTTGTACAAAACCAATAAATTTCCGAAAGCTCACTGAGCTTGACAACACGTTTATATCGGTACCGGAAGCTTTTGTCAGATCCAGAATAATGGCTTTCATTTTAAATCTTAATCAAAAGGGAAAGTTATTTTGTTCAAAGATGTATTATTTTGAAATAAAAAAATACATCTTTCTTAGCATTAGAAGTTCTCTTTATTAACATTCCATTAGGTCTTTTTTTCGGACAGCTTTTCCCATTTGTTATTTATAAGACTTAATTCACATATATTTAGTTAAAACCCGCAGAAGCATTTGGCAAGTGAATGGTTTAAGAATATAGTCAACCTGACTTCCCGGAAAAGGATTGAAAGCCTGCTCGTCATAAGCAGTACAAAAAATGACCGGCACAGCCGCCTTTAAGGTTGCCAGGATGTCAAAACATTTGCCATCACCCAATTGAATATCGCTCAGAATCAGGTCGGGAAGCGTGGCAGTTTTAAAATAGGCGATTCCATCACTGACACTATGAATCTGCGAAATACAAACCGATGCCCCGACAAGCTTTCTGATATTTCTTTCAAGCTCGTCTGCCAGAAGCCTCTCATCCTCTATGATCACAATATTCATTCAGACAATAATTTTAAACTTACTGAAAATTTATTTTCTGTCATTTCAATAATCACCTCACTTCCCGACATAAGCTTATAACGCTGTGAAAGGTTGGCCAGCCCGCTGTTGGTCGAATCTGTTTTTATCAATTTCTTCTGCAGATTATTTGATACCACAATCCATTCCTTTTGCTGCTCTACCAGCACATGAAGCGGTGCATGTTCAGTCAGCTCGTTATGCTTGATGGCGTTTTCCAACAAGGGCTGAAGAGAAAACGAAGGCAGGTAATAATGCTGCAGACTTTGCTCGGGCAAATCAATTACACAGAAAAGCGCAGCGCCAAATCTTATTTTCTGCATTTGCAGATAGTCTTCAAAAATCATCAGCTCCTGATCGAGTCTTAATATACTGGCAGCGCGGTTGAAGATAGAGGCACGAAGAAAGCCCGCCAGATGAACCAGATAAGTATCTCCCGAATCCAAATTCTTATTGTAGAGCACCTTGACTGTATTAAGGGCATTGAAAAGAAAGTGCGGATGAATCTGCTGTTTCAGCAGCAGGTTCGCAGCCTCGGTGTGTGCTGCCTTAAGTTCAGTCAGTTCCAGATCCAATTGCATCTTCTGGGAATGCATCAATATGGTGTCATGAAGCACCAAAACAACCGAGTTAATAACAATGCTGCCTGCTGCAAACACCGCCATCAATGTCCAGTCATCGTATATCCAAGGCTTTGTAGAAAATAGAGAAATGGTTGCCGGCCAGACTATGAGATATATGACTGCGCTTGCCAAATAGGTAGATAAAAAACGGAAGCGTTTGAACTTACCCGGATTTATGTCTTTTTGCTTTGATAGAATGACCATAACTTTCACGTGAACAAATCCTATCAATGCGATGGTAAATGCGGTCAGCACCGTGTACAAAACGGCTTCCCTATATCTTTTTTCATGCAGCAGAATCAGACAGGCAATTCCACTCATTAACAGCGCAAGCATCCAGCTCAGACGGTTCAGGCTTTTTGACAGAACCTTATTTTTCATAGTATTTTGACTATATTTTTCTGATGAGCTCCTGATTGCCTTTCGAAAACAAGATCCCGCTTATTGAGAATATTAAATAGTTTTTACCAACTAAAAAATGTCTTCATAGTATCTAAAAGCCGAAGAAAAAGGGAGAAAAAGCAACAAATATACGCGGCATGTTCTCCCTTCATTTCCTAGTTGTGGATAACCTGGTGCACTTCAATATCTGAAGAATTTGAGCCTGTAAAGTAGATTGTGTAAATTTTACCAGCTTTCAGATCCGGAATCTGATAGTCCCCGATCTTACCTTTTTTGACAAAGTCATATACTTTGAAGGAAAAGGTCCCAGGCGTCACATTCAGGTATTTACTTTCAATATCGCGTGTCAGTGTATTAATCAGATCATCATCTGACGAGTTCTTAACCGTCAGCAGCGATGGCGCCTCGTTGCTGAAATGGATGAATTTAATTCTGGCCATTCCACTTGCGGGAGAAGAAAGATCATCCTCATATTGTTTGACACGTTCATCGCTACCTTCACCGGCCAGATAAATTGTGTAACTGTCCCCATCCGATAGATAAGCCCAGCCGGTAGCAGTCAAAGCCGAAGACGACACATTTTTAAACTCAGCCACCAGGTTCTTACCCGAATTGGTACTTATGTAGTCCGAAGCTTCGGTAAAATTAAGACCTTGGTTTACCAGCGCATTGTCGACCAAAAAAAAGCGCTGGGCAGCCGAGTTAGGTGATGCATTCACAACTTTAATTTTGGCCATACCCGAGGCGTCGACATCGTTTTCGTCACAAGACCACAGTAATACAGATAATAGGGAAAGACCGGCTAGGCCAAAAAGTCCGCGAAAAAGTGATTTAGTTTTCATAAAATAAATGATTGGGGTGATCAATTGATTGGTTTATTGATGTGTACTGACTAAGACACAAGATGCAGTGAGACTGCCGGGTAAGAAATTTATTACTTTGAACTACATGTATTTTACCCGGATAGCGAACTGATTGTCCTGATTTTTTAGCTGCATTTTGAAGTCATCAAAAGATGGTTTTTTTAGCTTTTCCATAAAGAAATTTGAAAACCCAAAACCTTCTCTGGGCATACGGACCATATTTTTATCCATTATGCCATTTCCGTTCTCATCATCTAACAGTGTTACGCCGTAGGTTCCGGCTTCCAGCGTGCAGTGGATCACCAACTTTCCTTTGTCGAGCCCTTTTTTGTCTACTTTAATTTGTTTATACGGCTGCTCTTTCTGATAGCTCTGTTCATCTTTAAAAACATTCAGCACGATCTGCCCTTTTTCCGAGCGGATATCGGAAATTGTCACCTGCGTGTTTTGCGTTTGAGCATTAGCGCCGTTTAACATGAAACAAAAGGCCATAAACAGGTTGATAAAAAAAACATTTCTCTTTTTCATACGATACATTTTTTAGAAGTTGAATTGATATTTACCAAACGAAGGTATGTGGCCAGTTTTAATGGTTTTCTTAAAAAGGCTCCCAAACGGGCATTTTTGAGCCGGAAATGACCATAGATTATCTGAATTTTGCCCCGAAAAGTCAATGATAATCTTAGCTAAATGTGCTGATTTGATTCCGAGAAAATCGCATCGAAAATTCACAAACCGAAATGTCCGGTTCATCCACAAAAATTTAAAGCGACAAGCCGAAAGGGTTGATATTTGATCGGATAATATTCTGATCAATTAAAAAAGCAATCCGCCGCCCAAAAGGATGCTGGACTAGGCATAATGCCAAAACAAAATAACAGTCGTACACCGACTGTAAGCCGCCATGAATAAAATAGCTTTTTACATTGCATTCTCATTGCTCTTTGTTTACACGAACCAGATTAGCGCCCAGCCAACAACCCCTACCCGACTACTGAGTATCTATGAGGACAACGACTATCTGAATCTTGCCGGAAAAGGTACAGACAGGGCATACACCAATGGCCTGAGAGTGGAGTTCTTTTATGAGACGAAAAAGCCTTTCCTCTTGCATTTGGATGACTGGCTGCCAAAGGCAGGAATCAACAGTATAGATACCTACGGATGGGCCTTAATGCAAATGATGTTTACACCCATGGATCTGTCCAATCCTAATTATCAGGCTGGAGACTACCCTTATAGTGGAATGCTACTGCTGACACATTCAATGATTTCTTACAATAAAACAAAAAGATATAATTTTCGAACCCAGATGCTGGCCGGCATACGTGGCCCCGCAGCACTTGCTGAGCAGTCCCAAATCCTGATACATCGCCTTACCGGTGATCAGAAACCAAAAGGTTGGCAAAACCAGTTAGATACTAAACTTTTATTAAATCTCAGCTTTACGGCAGAAAAGCAGCTGGCCAATATAAACACCCTGGCAGAAATTATCGCAGGGGCCAGCCTATCGGCCGGCACTGTTACCAATTCAGTAAGCGTTTATCCGCTAATCAGGCTAGGAAAGATGGCTCGCTACTTTAATGGGTTTTTCAGCCAGTACAGCGGCGGTTATGCAACAGGTAGGAAGCTGCAGTTTTATCTTTTTACCAAACCCATAATCAGCCTGGTCGCATCCAATGCGCTGATGCATGGCCAAATCGGGCGCTCACCAGGAACGCTTTGGAAAGACCATCCCCCTTTCACTGCACCTGGGAACCATTTTACTGCCGAACTTCAATATGGCTTTGTTTTTGTTATAGGGAAAACCAGCCTTTCTTACACACAAAAACCAACGACCGCTTACAGCAGGGGAATGTACAGTCATAATACGGGAAACATTTCCCTTCGCATAAGCTGGTGATGTTTTGCTGGCTAAAATTCCGGCTCCTAGATGATTTTGCCCGCTTCACGGTCCTTTTGCTTTGGAATGAGGTCTACAAGTTTCAAATTTGTTGTAAACCCAGGCTTTGGGATCAAATATCAAAAGAATGTCAAGGGAGCCTGCCCATGAAAAAGAATTAGGTATGAAAAAAGAAACGGATCTTAATAAGGCCTGTGTTACAGACTTTATAGACCAAGTATGGAACCAACGATCGTTTGAAAATCTCTCAAACCTGATCACAGATAATTTTGTAGACCATTCACAGCCCTATACGTGTGTAAAAAACGTAGAGGGGCTTGTTCTTTACATGACGCATCTGGAAAAATACATGAATCATTATTCGATAATTAAAGAAATTACCTGTGTTGGTGAGCTGGTCATCGCCCGGATAACGATGCAAACAAGCCTGGCGGACGGATCAGAAAAAGCGCACAAGCTTGAGACTTTTGATCTGTTAAGAACGTTCCGCGTCATCAATTCCCAAATTGCAGAACACTGGGAAATCATTTTAGACTTTCAACAAGATAGTTGAATGACAATCCGCTCTAACAAGCGTGCCTGGTAGTACCCTTGACAAATGTAAATCATGCACTTTAAATTTATCCCGTTTTTGACAACCATTCCAAAAATTGGGGTGCTTTCGCCTTACTGACGATTACTTTGTCTTTCAATGGCAACGTCAGATTCAAGAGCAGTTTTCTGGAAAAAAAGCTGGATGCGTCCACAACGGCACTTCTTGAAATCAAAAACTGCCGGTTAGCCCTGAAAAAATAACTACCGGCGATACGTTCAAGTTCATCGAGCGGCTTATTGGGATAATATGTTTTCCCATCGTGTGTGACTAATTTGGTAACTTCTCCCTCCAAAAAAAACAAGGCAATCTGCTCCATGCTGACCGGAATGATCTTATCCTGGTGGTAAACAATGACCGACGCCGCTTTGGCAGAAGGCCTGTCGGTAAGCATCTGCATCATCTGATGATACTGCTGACTTTGATCGGTCAAAAAAACCTGCTTCAATTGACTATACTTATTTAATGCCTGCTGAAGCATTGCACCGGTAAAGGGCTTGAGAATGTAATCGATCCCGTTGACCTTGAATGCTTCCAGCGCATACTCGTCATAAGCCGTGCAAAATATCGTGGGAACCGGTTTACTTAAAGCCGCTAAAATCTCAAAACTAAGCCCGTCTCCCAGCTGGATATCACTGATGATCAGATCCGGTGGCAGCGATGAATTAAAGTGGGCTATCCCATCACTGACGCTGTGAATCTGGGTAATGACAGCGGCAGGCCCCATCAGTTTTCTGATATTTTTTTCAAGGTCATCTGCGACCAGTCTCTCATCTTCTATGATTACTATGTTCATCAGATAATAATTTTATACTCACTGAAAATTGGTTTTCTTTTTCTTCAATATCAACCTGATCGCCCGACAAAAGTCGGTAACGTTCGGCAAGGTTTGCAAGTCCGCTGTTGGTAGAATCTGTTTTAATGGATTTTCGCTGCAGGTTATTTGCGATGACAATCCGGTCGTTGTGCTGGGCGATGGTTACAAAAAGCGGACACTGCTCAGTAAGCTCATTGTGTTTGATGGCGTTTTCCAGCAAAGGCTGAAGTGAAAAAGATGGCAGATAAAAGTTGGTAAGACTTTGCTCCGGCAAATTGATCTTGCATTGTAACCCAGCGCCAAACCTTATCTTTTGCATCTGCAGGTAATCATCCAAAATCACCAGCTCCTGGTCAAGCCTTGCAACCTTGGCTGTGTGGGTATAAACTGAGGCCCGAAGAAACCGGGCCAGATGTACCAGATAAGTATCACCGGATTCCAGGTCCGTATGATAGAGTGCTTTAACCGTATTGAGTGCATTAAAAAGAAAATGGGGATGAATCTGCTGTTTTAAAAGCAGATTGGCCGCTTCTGCATGGCTGGCCTGCAACCTTGAAAATTCCATGTCAGCATGCACCTTTACAGTATATAAAAGTACCGTATTATGAAGCATAAGCAGCAGCGCATTCAAAAGCAAACTTCCTGAAATGAATGTAACAACCAGCAGCGAGTCGTAATATACCCAAATTCCGTGTGTAAATTTATAAATGACAACCGGCCAGATGACCAGGTATACAAAAGCACTTCCCAAAAAGGAAAAAAGGTAGCGGTAGAGCTTAAACCGGTAAGAATTCAGTTCATATTTTTTGACCAGAACTACCAATAGATAAATATTGAAATAAGCAATGGATGTAACTGTAAAAGCGGTCATCCCCGTATAGAGCATAATCTGATCCCCCCTTTTATCATGCAGCTGGATCAGAAAAACAATCCCGCTCATCAGCAAAGCAACCATCCAACTCAAACGGCTCAGACTTTTTATCGGTATTTTTATATTCATCCTATCATTTGAATAATTTTAAACGGGATCACTCGCTGTACGGGCTCTGGGATACCCCAAATTAGCTTGGATATCATCGTATTTCCAGAAAGTAAATAAAATGGATATATTCTCTAAAACCTAAAACGTTTGTGAAGTACGGTTAGTGGACAGACTGATTTTTATATCAAAATTTTTTGAAGTTCCCCACAGCTTCGGAGTTCACCTGTAACACTACGACCGAAGTGTTACAGGTGGAAACATTTAAGCATTGTACATTACAAGTGCTTGACTTTCAGGCGGTGTTTTCTTACCAAATTTTATAATGAGCTTGTCAATGATCAAATACATGGACGGCACCACAAAAAGGGTCAGAAGCATGGAGCTGGTCAGGCCGCCAATGATAACCCAGGCCATTCCATTTTTAATTTCCGATCCAGCGCCACTGGCCAGGGCGATCGGAAGCATCCCCAGTATCATGGCAAGCGTCGTCATTAAGATCGGACGGAGTCTTTCTTTGCCGGCTTCTATAAGCGCATCGTGGGCGCTATACCCTTGGCTTTTGAGCTCATTGGTGAAATCTACGATCAAAATCGCATTTTTTGATACCAAACCCAGCAGCATAATCACCCCGATGATCGAAAAAACATTCAGCGTCTCCATGGCCAGAGCAAGTGCCAGAAAGGCGCCGATTAAAGCAACCGGTATAGAGAAAAGCACCACAAAGGGATAAACCATGCTTTCATAAAGTGCCACCATAATCAGGTACACTAAAAGAACAGCGGTGATCAGGGCAAGTCCCAGGCTTCCGAAAGCGTCTCCCTGGTTTTTGGTATCGCCAAGAAATTCAATCGTTACACCATCAGGAAGTTTGATTCCCTTTGTTTTTAATGCGATCTCTTCGGAAACAGAACCAACAGGCCGGCCCACCACATTGGCATTTACTGTGATTGCATTTAAACGGTTATTACGTTGTAAGACGCTCTCTCCCAGCGCATCGCCAACTGTTGCAAACTGGCTGAGCACAAAACTTTGCCCGTCACCGTTGGTAAATGATAGATTTTTGACATTGGCGATCTGCGAGCGATTGTACGAATCCAGCCCAATTTTGATATCATACTCATTACCAGACTGTTTGAACTTACTTTTATCGTTACCGCTGAAAGCATTTTGAAGTGCTGCACCAACCTGGCTGGCATCAAGTCCCAGCAGTGTCATTTTCTCACGGTTAAGCTTTACGTCCACCTCCTGCTTTTGATCTTTCACCGAAAGTGCAACAAACTGGGTTCCCGGAATGCTTGTGATAGTATCCTTAAATTGTGTGGCGACTTTTCTGACATTAGCCAGGTTAATTCCTTTGATGGCCACTTGGATCGGCGCTGAACTGTTGCCCGATATGCTCATGGGTGTAACAGAAACCTTGATGCCAGCGATAGCCGCACTGATTTGTTTCTGCATTTTTAATCCAAATGCATCAGGATTAAAATCTCTTTCCTTTTTATCAACCAAACTTACGGTGAGCTCCGCCAAATTGCTATTATTGGCAGCACCTGAAACACTTCCTGTCACAAACCCAATACTGGAAAAAACATTGAGTACTTCCGGCTCTTTCATAATCATTTTTTCAACGTGCTGAATGACCATGTTTGTCTGATAAATGGTAGCAGACGGGTCAAGTTCAACTTTCATAATTACTTCACCCTGGTCGGCCGCAGGAATAAAGGTTGCACCGATGAACCCTTTGGCAACAAGCATGAGCGATCCAACGATAAGAATCAGCACAGCAGATAAAATATAGCGTTTTTTTCTCAGCGCTTTTTCAAGAAGATATCCATAGTCTGCTTTGAGCTGATCGATAAAACTTTCGAAGCCAAGATTGATCCTTCCCCACCAGGTTGTGGAATTCATCTCTTCAATTTTTCCAAAACGGCTTGCAAGAAGCGGCGTCACGGTGAAGGAAACAAAAAGACTCATCAGCGTAGAGATAACCACGACAAGCGAAAACTCCTGAAGGATCGAGCCAATGATGCCGCCCGAAAGGGCCAGTGGAAGAAATACTACCACATCGACAAGGGTAATGGCCAGGGCAGTAAAACCGATTTCACTCCGACCTTCGAGCGCTGCAGCTGCGCGGTCTTTACCCATCTCCAGATGCCGGTAAATATTTTCTAAAACCACAATAGAATCATCCACCAAAATTCCAACGACCAGCGACATTGCCATCAAAGTCATCAGATTCAGCGAAAAGCCCAGAAAATACATGGCAATAAACGTAGGGATGATTGAGCATGGAAGTGCGATCAAAACAAACATGGAGCTTCTGAAACTATGCAGAAAAGCTAGCATCACAAAGCCCACAATGATGATCGCGAGCACCAGGTCTTCCATCACCGCGTGGGCCGATGAGAGCGTATAAGTGCTTTGATCACTGGATACATCAAATTTGACAGCCTGGGATTTATACTGTGATTCCAGCGAAATAAATTTTTCTTTCACAAGCCTGCTCACATCAACCGCGTTGGCATCCGACTGCTTGACAAGCTGTATGCCAATGGAAGGAATGCCGTTAATGTGGTTGATCGCGATTGTTTTGGCGGTGCCATCCACCACTTCGGCAACATTTCCAAGGTAAATCACGCCACCAACACGCTGGTCCCGGGCTATGATCAGTTTCCGGATCTGCTCAACGGATGCCACATTAGCATCATAACGGATCGAAAACTGCTGGTTTTTTGTCTCGATCTGCCCGGCAGGAAACGACTGGTTCGCCTTGGCAACTGCCATGGTTATCTGGTCGATGCTCAGATTATAACCCTTTAATTTGGCCTGATCGATATTGACCTGTATCTGACGCTCGTTTCCGCCGATGATATTTACCTGGCCTACTCCCTCAATATTCTGAAGCAGCGGGCGCACCTGCAGATCGATCAGATCATACAGTTCCCGTGGCGCTAGTTTTGAAGTAACCCCGGCTTTGATCACAGGCGTTTCTTCAAGACTGACTTTATTGACAAGTGGTTTATCAATGTCATCCGGCAGCTCATTTTGGGCCTGATCTGCTTTTCGCTGGATATCACGTTCAGCCTTATCGACATCGGCGTTACTTTTCAGCGTCACCGTTATTTGTGAGACGCCTTCCTGGGACGTGGAACTGATCTGGTCCAGACCTTCAATTGAAGCAAAGGCATCTTCCAGTTTTTTGGTGACCGAGCTCTCTACCTCGGCGGCAGACGCCCCTGGGTAAATCGTACTGACACTGACTACATTGACCTGAATTTTGGGCAGTAGATTGTAGTTAAGAAGAAAATAACTCTGCACGCCAAAAAGTATGAGTACTGTAAAGATTACAACGATTAACAAGGGCCGTTTGACGGCGATTTCAGATACTGACATATGCCTTTGATTAATTGGATAAACTGACTTCTGTTCCGTTTTTCAGATTGATTTGTCCGGATGTAACCACCCGGTCGTCCGCTTTCAACCCGCTGGTAATTTCAATGAGGCCGCCGATTTCCATGCCGGATTGTACTGGTGTAAGCACTACCCGGTTATCCTTCCCGATCACATACACCGAAGCATTTTTCACGCTCTCGGTGAGCGCCTCACGGGGAATTACAATTACATTTTGTTTTGATTTCACAGAGAAATCTGCGTAAACAAAAGTGCCTGACCGAAGCAGGGTTTTGGCTGTATTGTCAACGATAATTTCTGTCATATAGTTATGGGTAATATCTGCCTGCGGACTGATGAAAGTCACCCTACCGTTAAATACCGCGCCAGCATATACGTCGGTTGTGATTTTTACTGTTTGCCCGGCTTTTACCTGATATACCTCCGCTTCTGTCAGATTAACCTGCACTTTGGTTCGCGAGAGATTTACGATGGTTGCTATCTCTGAACCCGCATTGGCAAATACACCTGCTTCCATGCTTTTTGCTGAAATGGTGCCACTGGTTGGCGCCTTGATAGAAGCGTCACTGATTTGTTTTTTGAATTGATACACCTGCACCAGCGCATCATTATAATCCTGGCGGAGCTGGTCAAGTTTTTCTTTGGTCGCAGCCTTTCCCTGGTAAAGTTCTGTGTAAGTCTGGACGTCTGATTTCAGTTTGGCAAGATTGCTTTCTGCTTTTTGAAGGTCCAACTCTGCGGCTCTGTGATCGATTATGGCCAAAACCTGCCCCTGACGCACCTGGTCGCCAAGCTCAAAACGAACATCCTTCAAAATTCCGCTGGCGGTTGTGATCACTTTTGATTCTTTAAAGGGCGCTAGATTTCCCGTCTTGACGATACTGACCTCGAGCAACTGCTGCTTGGCTTCGGCATATTTAACCGGGATTCTCACTGCCGTTTTTCTCTCGGGCTTGTTATTTTTATCGAGGGTCCTTTTGTTAGCGGTCAGTTTGTAAGCGATCAAAAGGATCACGCCCAAAAGCACTATGGAGATGATGTATTTTCGTTTCATGTTGTTATTAAAGCGAGTGGTGAAAAGTTGTCAAAGTTCCGTTGGCTTTTTCCAGGTCGATTTTGGCGATCAGGTAATTATATAATGAGCTCAGATAATTGCTTTGCGCTTCTTTTAATGAGTATTGCGAATTAAGCCAGTCAGTCAGCCCGGTTACGCCTTTCTGGTATTGCAGGTCGGTACTTTTAAAAACCGATTCTGCCAGAGCGATATTTCGTTTGTCGTTATCCAGACTAGCTGTGGCCTTGATGAGCTTGGTACGCGCATTTTCATACTCCAGATTGAAGTTCTGCTGGTCTATTTTTAAATTTTCCCTTGCGTTCACCTGTTTGATGCGGGCCTGATTATACTGGGCATTGCGTTTAAATCCATCGAAAACAGGAATGGAAAGCTTGATACCTAAGGCGGCGTAATCGCTGATCGACGAAAAAGATTCGCCCAGATTATCGCCAAAACCTATACCGCCGTATTTGGCGTAAGCGCTCAGTTTAGGAACAGCCGTTGCCCTGATTCTGGCCTGGTCAATATCCAGAAGTGCGATATTGATTTCAGAAAGCTTAAAATCGATCCGATTGGCTGCGCTGAACGACGGAAAGCTTCCGACACTTAACTGTGTTTGAGCAACAACTGGATCATCCAGATCGAAATCTTGGATTCTGACCGAATCGTCCAGCTGATAACCCATCGCGTTTTTCAATTGATTATATGCCAGTTCAAGATCACTTTCGCCCGCCAGAACATCAGAATAGATATTGTTGTAATTGACCTGCACTTTATTAACATCCGCCTCCATGGCCACACCTTTTTCCAGTTGCAATTTTGAAATGGCAAGCTGCTGTTTGTAAGATTCCAGATTCGCTTTTAGAAGTGCCAACTGCTGGCGGTAGACCAATATCTGATAATAGGCATTACTGATATTGTAGATAAGTATCTCCTGATTCTGCTCACCGCTGAGCTGCGCTTGTTTCAGGGAAATTTTATTGGCTTTAAGTCCTGTTAGTAAAGACTTATCAAAAATCGTCTGCTCCGCCTGGGCAAAGTGATTGCTGCTAAAACGCTTGGTAAAAGCTACCTTCACGTCGGTCGGGCCGAACACACCTGCTGGTATCACCTGCTGCTGTACCTTGATGTTATCATCGATTGTGCTGGTAATATTAACCGCCGGAAGATAAGCGGACAGCGCCTCCTTTGCCTTATAAGTGGCCGCATCCACATCATTTTTATAGACCAGAACGCTGCGGTGATGCATCAGGCCGTAATCGATGCACTGCTTTAAAGTCAATTGCTGCTGGGCCCAGCTGAGCAAAGGAAAAATGGCAAAAACAAGTATATAAAAAGACTGCTTCATAGGAATATAGAGCACATCATGTGCATGTTTAATTCCTTCAAAATTGCGTTAATACCAGTCAAGCTTGTCACAATTCGTGACCGAAGCGGGCAAATTAGGCTGGGAAACGCATATAGGAGAGTTGGTTTTACCGTTCACCAAAAAGCACAACACACATTTCGATAATTCAGCCGTACCGTCAAGGATTTTAAATCCACGAAGATAAAAAAGATCATCAGTCGGCGCCGGATGCGAAAAAATACAAAATTGACAACGACCATTTAATTTCAGGTCATTTAATTCCGCCTCGCTTTTGACTTTGCCCGTTTCCCCTTCCTTTTCTTTTTGCCAGTCCCAAGTAGTTGCAATCTTTGACCCAACAAAAATCAGGCAGGGGCCTGAAACTTTACATTTTAAAATTAAACTGATCATGAAAAAATTACTCTTTCTTACACTGATGTTTGCATCTGCAAGTAGCTTCGCACAGAGCCAAAAACAAAGCATAATGAAAAGAATTCAGGTAGGGATTACTGCCGGAGGAGATTACAGTGACTTTATGAATGCTGACTTTGATACTGAAGGGTTGCCTGGTTTTCATGCGGGGCTGATCTTGGGTTTTAAAATCAATGACAAACTATCTGTTCAGGAAGAAATTTTATTTTCCCAGCAGGGGGCCAAATTGAAAGGGGACTTCCTTGGCAAACAAGATTTGAAATTATACTATACCAGCATACCTATTCTATTGAAATACCGGACCAGTTCAGGGTTCTACGTTGAAGCAGGTCCTCAGGCCAGTTTTAAAATCAAAGAGGATGTTGTGGGAATTACAGATGGCGACTTTGCCGAAAAGCTGGATTTTGGTGCAGCGGGTGGGCTGGGCTTTCAGTCGAAGAGCGGTTTTGGTATTGGAGCTAGGTATGTCTACGGGTTTTCTCCTGTTGGCGCATTTAAGAGCTCTGTCGTAAAGAAGGATTTCACCAATGCAACTGCCCAGGTAAGTGTCTTTTATATTTTTTGATGACACAACGCAGTAAGCACGTTGAGGCCCTGAGTGATAACGGCTAATAATTTTCACAGAGGCCTTTTATTTGTATATTTGACAATGACCAATGTCAAACTGCTCGAGTTTATTAGAAAATTAATGCCTGACTCCGGGGATGGTTTACCGCTGCTTGCAAGCATTTTTGAAGGTGAGACCCTTAAAAAAGGAGAGGTTGTTTTGAAGGAAGGTGAAATTTGCACTGCGTTTTATTTCGTTGAAAGTGGCCATCTGCGTACATGCTATCAAAATGATGGCACTGAAATTAATCTATACTTTCACCTGGAAGGTTCCATTACCTCGGATCATCGAAATGCGAAGAATAGTATTCCTTCAAAATTCACCATCAAAGCGGGTGAGAAAAGTAAAATTTGGATATTGAACCGAAAAAAGCTGGAAGAGCTTTGTTATGCGAACGATCAAATTATGATTTTCGGAAGAAATCTGGTGAGTCATATAGGACTGAATTTGCACGACAATGATGTTTTATCTAAAATGTACTCTCCGGCGGAACATTACGCCTATATTCAGAAAAACAATCCCGATCTTTTACAACGGGTTTCTATTTCCAACCTTGCGTCCTATCTAGGGATAGACCGTAGAACGCTTACGCGGATCAGGGGAAAACGATAATATTGGGACTTTTGTCTCAGGATGAACTCGTCCCAATCTGCTAATTTTGAATTTATCAGGTAACAGCGCTAAGTCTCCCCTCAAAATAGAGACCCTGATAAACCATGTTCGAAACCATAAGCAGCAGATAAATGGATTATCCTTCAAATGAAAACCCGCTTAAGACCCGGTGGTATCACTATATAGCCGCCTTCTTCGCAGGCGTATTTTTAGTGAATATCATCCCACATTATATTCACGGCATAACCGGAAAGCCATTTCCAACACCCTTTGCCGATCCTCCCGGCAAAGGTTTATCATCTTCTGTTCTTAATGTTTTATGGGCAACGATTAATTTTTTGATCAGTTTTTCAATTTTTTATCTTGGCAAAATCAGCAAACGTTCAAAATGGATTTGGATCGCTATTTTTGCTGGTGGCATTGTCATGTCTTTTTATCTGGCTCATTATTTTGGTTCTCAGACAACCCTATGATCAGACAATTAGTTTATGTAACAATTTACCTGGCACAAGCAGGTTCCCTTTGCTCATATCCTTCATAACTGGCCCTGCCCAGATAATACGATAGCTGAAAATAAGACCCGTTCGGTGTTATTTCGTATAGCGCCAGCCCGACTTCCATGTCTTTTTTATTGATGATCGCTTTAAGTTCGCCCTGTAAAGCGCCGCTCACCGAAACTGCTTTTTCCAAGGGGCGGCTCATAAAGAAAAGCCCGTTGCTTCTGTCGACTTGCTTTCTGACAATTGGGTCTGGATAATAATCATTGTTGAATGATTATGATTCGCCCAAATCGACTTTCTGGAATAGAATACCTGGCTTCAAAGGTCTTTTTGCGGTGAATACAGGCACTGTGGCCGGAATGCTGTCAAGTAAAACCGGACTTTTGGGTTCTATCTTTTCCAAAGAAGATGCATGTTTTTAGATGCTAGCGCGATTTTCCTCGAAGATACTTTCAATGTCAACCAGCTAAATTTATTCTTCCTAAGTCTAATAATAACAGATAATAACGGTTCGAAACCATACGGTTTTAGCTGATTAAATAAGCCCAGAACCGATCTCCACGCAGTTTTTGCTACACCGTCTTGGTGCACTGACTTCTCTTTTTATCTTCCCGCGCCTCCCGCAATGCGCTTTCAAATCACCGGATTTTCCTCTCAAAACTTGGTGCAAACGGCCTGGTTAACAATGAAGGAAAGCCTTCGCAGTTGCCTTGGTTTCTTTCCTGGTGCTTACTCGCTGCGAAGGCTATTGACCGGGTTTGCCAAAGCGGCTTTTACACTTTGGAAGCTTATCGTTAATAAAGAAATCATAATAACAATCATGGCCGAAAAGGCAAACAACCACCCGTTCAGCGCAATCCGGTATGGATAATTTTCCAGCCATTTATTTGCTGCCAGCCAGGCAAGGGGTATTGCCAATAGTAAGGCGATCAGGACAAGTTTTAAAAAATCCCTTGACAAACTGGCCACAATACCAGCAACTGAGGCGCCCAATACTTTACGGATACCGATTTCCTTTGTCCGGGTCTCAGCAGAGAGCACCGACAATCCCAGCAGACCAATACAGGATATGAAAATGGTTAAAATAGCTCCGAACAACAATATTTGTTTCCATTTCCCTTCCGCTTCATAACTCTTTAGATTTTCCTGGTCTTTAAAACCATAAGAATAAGAATCGAGCGGAAACATGTTTTTAAAAGTTTCTGCAATGTATTTTAAACTACTGGTTTCACTGCCGGGTTTAATTTTGATATAGAACATCCCATAGTCGCTGCCCGGATTCATTGTAAATAGTTGGGGTTCGATTTTTTCGGTAAGGGGTTTAAAATGATAGTCTTTCACCACCCCAACTACCCTGTATTTTTCATGGGTATCAAAAAAAGCAATTTCCTGACCGACCGGCTCCTTCCAGCCGGCCTGTTTCACAAATGCTTCATTGACTAAAACCGAATGGGTTGAATCGGAAGGATAACTGCGGGAGAAATTTCGTCCTTTCAAAACAGGAATTTTTAGTAATGGGATAAACGAGGCGTCGATCGTTTCATACGTAATATTTACCTTTTGATCTTGATTTACCTTTACGGTATTGCCCGAATAACCATTGTTCTTAAATGCGACACCAGTAATATTTGAATTCTTCATTAATTGTTCCTTAAATAATGCTGCCTGATCGTGTTTAGTGCTCCATTTCTCAATGGTTATTAAATCACTGTCATCATAACCCAGCTTTTCGCTGGTCAGAAAATCGAATTGTGAAAAAATTACAAACGTTGAAATAATTAGAAATGAGGCCAGGCCAAACTGTAAAACGACCAGAGACTTTTGAAGGTAGTTTTTCCCGTTCAAAGTAAACCTGGCATTAAGCGCACGAACAGGGTTATAGTCCGAGATAATTAGTGCGGGATAAAATCCTGCGAGCAGTACCGTACTGATAAAAAGAATAATATACCCGGCTATGAGTTTAAAATCAACAAGGTAAGAAAGCGCCAGCGCCTTGCCGGATAACTGGTTAAAAACCGGAAGAACTACTTGCACCAGCAAAATTGCAAGTACAAAAGCGGCCAGACAAAGCAGAAACGACTCGCCCAGAAACTGTACAATCAGCTGATTTCTGTTACCCCCGATTGCTTTTCGAATGCCAATTTCCTTGGCACGTTTTATTGACCGCGCTACCATCAAATTCACAAAATTAATGCAGGCTATGATCAGGATAAAAAGGGCAATACCGGAAAGAATGTAGGAATAAGCCGGATTACCCGCGTCCGAAAGTCCATCACTTGCCGGTACATTCTCACTTAGATGGATTTCGGTAAGCGGCTGCAGGAAAAAAGACAGGCCGACATCTGCCAAGCCGTATTTTTCGCGGATCATTTTGATAGATTCTGCTGCATCTGCCTCGAAGACTTTTTGCATCTTAGCGTTTAGGGTTTGTACATTCGTATTAGGAGCAAGAACGACGAAAGTATTCAGAAAAAACCTAAACCAATTTTCGTTAACACTTTCTTCACTGGCTGAAACATTCAAAGGACGTAAAACCTGGAATTTAATCGATGAATTCTGTGGACAGTTTTTGGCAACCCCTGTGACGGTAACAGGGTTGAACCCTTTGCCATCTTTTAAAAATATGGTTCTGCCCAAAACATCTGTTGTACCAAACTGCTTTTGTGCCATGTCTTCTGTAATGACTACCGAACCCGGGTCAAGTAGAGCGGTTTTGGCATTACCGCTGATCAGTGGAAAAGTAAATACGGAAAGGAAATTGGAATCCACCAGGCTCACAGCTTGAAGTTGAATTTCCGTACCCATTTTCATTTCCACCTGAGCCTGTTGCAGCCGGACAAAAGCTAAAATTTCCGGCACTCCTGCCGAAAACCGGGATCCCTGAAAATAACCGGTATAACCACTGTTTGCGGCAATTCCTTCCGATTTGATTATTTTTCTGTCCACACGGTAAATCTGACTGACCCCTTCATGGAATTGGTCGTAGCTGATTTCATCTTTGGTATAAAGCATAATAAGCATCGCTGCGGCCAGCCCGATGCTCAGCCCTGCTACATTGATGATTGAATACAATTTATTTTGAAAGAAAGTCCTGTATGTGATTTTGAGGTAGTTTTCAAACATGGCCGAGTCAAGTAAAAATGTTGAGGGAAACGCTTCTTTTTGTCTTTTTATAAATGCCGGGCGAAGGTAGGCAAGCGATTCAAGCCAGTATCTTCTGCCGGCTTTCGCTGCTCCCTGCTGCTGCATCCGCCGGTAGTAACGCTCCTGCAAATCACCGAGTATCTCTTCGCGAAGATGCGGAGCGACCAGCATTTTTATAAAGTTTGTAACAAACCGTGGTGGCGGGCCTGGCGCGGACTTTTTTGATTTCATGGCTACAAGAGATGATCAGCTCCATTCCAGGCGAATAGACGGAAGAATCCGGTCCCACAGCCGGCTGCGAACCGCCCTTGCTTCCTGCAATACCCGACCGCCCAGTGCTGTTACTGCATATAGCCGTTTTCTTCTGCCTCCCCTTTCGGCAGTTGCTTCTCCCCAGACAGACCGAAGATACCCCTTCTGTTCAAGCCGCTGCAGGGCTGCATGTACGGCACCGGAAGTAACGAGATTGCCAGTTTCGCTTTCCAGCTCTTCTGCGATAGCTACCGTATAAGCGTTGGGCGACAAAGCTGCAACCGCCAGCAGCACCACTTCTTCAAATTCTCCTAGATCGCTTCGTCTCATCAGTAAAGCAATGTTTAATAAAATATGACTATATAATCTATTTCTGTATAACAAACTATGTGCCAGGACGAAAAAAGTGCCATTGCAGCTTAGGAGCCGACATTTTCATAAAAACGTTAAACCGAAATTGTCCAGAATCGAACAATTGCTGTTCGTCTCTGGACAAATAGCAAAGATTGGTACAACTCAATGCCATCGGCTACATAAAAAGTGGTTGAACGGCAACAATTGATTCTGCTGGCAACCAAATAGCATCTTTTTTATTCTATGTTTTGACAATAGTTAGAGATATGGTCTGCGTTATGTATTAAAGATCAGGATTACCACCGAACTTGAGGGTACTCGACCCTCCCTATTGTACCCAGCTAGTTAAACTTTTGATGGCTATTTCTTCTCTACGTATTGTCGGCAGGCGGAAATAAAAGATCTTACCAGGCATACCGCGCTTACCCACCAAAATTCTGCGCTGCTGTACTTTATCTTTTTTATTATCCCAAGTCTTTGTTGTTTTGTTTCAGACAAAGCAATTTTGGAAAACAAACCTTTCATATCACATTATTGGAAATGCCAGCTTATAGGCTGGACGAGCGCTTCTTTGTACTGGACGGTCCAGGGCTATACTGGCAGCGGGTTCAGGTGGGATTTGGCATGGGTGCATCTGTTATCAGACGTGCTCATGTATATTGCCATCACCCATCTATACCGCAATTTTGCATTAAAAAACCGGTGGCAGCAGCTTCCACTCGACCATTTATTGTGGCGTATGCTTCTTGCCATACCAGTTATGGGCGTTTTCTATACGGTCGTTACGCTCGTAAAGCTTTACTTGATAAGGGGCCTTTTCCTTCAAAATTACCAGCAGCGCTTTGGCGATTTTTTCGAGCTGAACGGACTGGGCATTTTCATAGGGGGCATCCGGTTAATGGCGATATGGCTGCTGGCTTATCATTTATATCATTACGCCAAAAGGGAAATCCGCTTATCGGGCGAAAATGCAAGGCTCGAACTTGGCTTTAAGCAGGCGCAGCTGGATAATCTTTCCGCGCAGCTTAATCCTCATTTTTTATTCAATTCCCTTAATACCATCAAATCGCTCATTTATACCAATCCTGATGCTGCGGGTCGTGGCATCGATTTATTAAGCGAACTGCTAAGAAGCGGACTTTACAGCGGGCCATCCATGCTGATCAGTTTGGAGCAGGAAATGGAGCTGGTCAGAGATTATCTTGAACTCGAGCAGTTGAGAATACAGAAGCGGCTGACTTATGACCTAAATATCGACAAGTCACTTTTAAGCCAAATGGTGCTGCGTCTGAGCATGCAGGCTCTGGTTGAAAACGCGGTGAAACATGGGATCGCGCCTCGAAAGGAAGGCGGAAATATTGATATTTCTGCATCGAAAAAAGAGGGATATTTACATCTGAACGTCACAAATCCGGGCATACTGGAATATAACAATAGCCATGAGGGCATTGGTCTATTCAATCTGAGGGAAAGACTGGAAATGACCTACCAGGGACTAGCATCCTTGAATTTAGTTCAGCAGGGTAAAAAAGTTTGTGCGCAAATTAAGATTCCGCTCCTATGAAAGCCATTAAGGTAGTGATCATTGACGATGAGCGCAGCGCCAGACAGGAACTACTCCGGATGCTGAAAGCATATCCGCAGCTGACGGTTCTGGGAGAAGCGGCCGATGCCGATCAGGCTGAGGGATTGATTAAATCTTTGCGCCCAGACCTTATTTTCCTTGACATCCAGATGCCTGGCCGGTCGGGCTTTGAGCTTTTGGAAACGCTGGACCACTTGCCGCAGGTGATCTTTGTTACCGCTTTTGACCAATATGCGATCAAGGCTTTTGAGGTAAGTGCCATGGATTACCTGATGAAGCCGGTACGTGAAGAACGCTTCGCAAAAGCGGTAAACCAGGCTATTGAAAGAATCTGTGGGCAAAATGAACCATCCGTATTTGTGAAGGACAAAGGCAGGTACCATCTGATCAAATGGAAGGATGTACAGCTGATCGAATCAGTGGAAAATTATGCCAGGCTCTGGTTTGGAAAAAACCAGGTACTTCTGAAAACTTCACTCAATAAGCTGGAACAAAGCCCGGATTGCAGCATGTTTTTCAGGGCCGCAAGAGGTCAGATGTTCAATATAGATTTTATCAAATCTATATCAAGAGAAGATAATGCGATGACCGTGGAGCTTACCACGGGCGAGCTGGTCCATCTTTCAGAGCGGCAGGCTGCCAAATTCAGAAATCTCAAAAGACAATAAAACAAAACTTACTGATGAATATGAAATCGAAAAAATTCGGTGTGGCCCTGCTATGCCTTTTAATCAGCATTGCGGGCTTCGGTCAGCAGAAAACAGACTTGCCAGATACGAGCAGCTATCTGATCCAGGACAGTGTGATGATCAAAACCAAATATGGTATTACGCTCTCAGCGGTGGTGGTAAGGAAAAAAGGGCCAGAGCAAAAACTGCCGGCAGCTCTTTTCTATTTTATTTATTCCAACACAAACAGAAGTCTGACAGAAGCGAAATACGCGGCCGATCATGGGTATATAGGTATTGTTGCAGATGCCCGGGGAAAGCGGCTCAGCCCTGACAAACCAGAGCCCTACGAGCATGAGACCAAAGATGTGAATGCTGTGATCGACTGGATTACTTCTCAGCCATGGAGCGATGGCAGGGTTGGCATGTATGGAGGCAGCTACTCAGGCTTTGCACAGTGGGCAGCGGCCAAAAACCTGCACCCTGCCCTTAAAACGATTGTGCCTTATGTGGCAGCGATTCCCGGCCTGGGGCTTCCGATGGAAAACAATGTATTTCTGACGGCAAATTATCAGTGGGCGTTTTATGTGACCAATAGCAAATACACGGATGATGCTGTGAATAGCGACAATGCCCGCTGGCGCAGGATGAGAGGCAAATGGTGGGATAGCGGCGCGGCTTACAACAGGATCGACAGTATCGACGGAACGGCCAATCCATGGCTTCAGAAATGGCTGTCGCATCCAGACTACGATGCTTACTGGCAGTCAATGGTGCCTTATAAGAAGGATTTTAAAAACATAAATATACCGGTACTTACCATTACGGGTTACTACGACGACGGGCAGGTTTCGGCCTTGGAATATCTTCGGCAGCATTATAAATATAATCCGGCCGCAGAGCATTACCTGATCATCGGTCCCTATGATCATTTCGGCGCGCAGCGTGGCGGTACTGCCGATTTGAGAGGTTACAAAGTGGATTCACTTGCTTTGATCAGTACCCGGCAGATCACCTATCAATGGCTGGATTATGTTCTAAAAGGCGGAAAGAAACCTGAATTGTTAAAAGACAAGATCAATTTTGAAGTAATGAGCGCTAATATTTGGAAACATACACCCTCTTTGGAAAAGATGGAGCCCCAAAAAGTCAGGTTTTACCTTGACAGCACTGTGGCCACAGCGCCTGTGCTCACGCAAAAAAGACCATTGAAGCCAGGTTTTATATTCCAAAAAGTTGATTTGGGTGAAAGAAAATCATCCAATAATGATTACTATCCGGACCCAATTATCAAAAAGGAAATCGACAGAAGCAACGGAATTTTCTTTATGAGCCGCCCCTTTGAAAAAGCAGTTTCGGTGAGCGGCGCTTTACAGGGTGAACTTAAAGCGGTCATCAATAAAAAAGACATCGACGTCGGGCTGGTGCTATACGAAATAACGCCGGACGGATCCTATTTTCAGCTATCGTATTACCTGGGCAGGGCCAGTTATGCGCAGGATATGAGCAGAAGAAAGCTGCTTTTGCCGGGAAAATTGGAAACAATTCCTTTTTACCGGTCAAGGCTTTTTAGCAGGCAACTGCAAAAAGGCAGCAGGCTTCTTTTGGTTTTGAACATCGATAAAAACCCATTTGCCCAGATCAATTATGGAACAGGTAAAGACGTAAGCTTTGAAACTATAAAAGATGCAGGTGATCCGCTGGAAATCAGATGGTCAACCCAGAGCTTTATTGAGCTGGGTTTTTCTGATACTGATTTTTGACATGAGGTAAATGCGTCAATGGTACCGGGATCGAAGGACATATGAAGAGCGCTGGCGATTAAAATCCTCGGGTAACAAGTCCGGAAGGAAAAAATCTAATTGACGGCCCGGGTGCATAAAAATTTTGCTGCAAACCGAAGATAAGTGTTGATATAACAGGACTACACCGCACAATCTGTCATTTGAACACAACCAACCGAGTTTAGAACACTTTTAAGTACATAAACTATCTCAACTTTGCTGCATAAATTAAAAGAAAAAATGGAAGTAACATTAATAACAGGAGCCTCAAGTGGAATTGGTGAAGCGCTCGCATTCAAACTTGCAGAAAGAAAACATAATTTACTGCTCATCGCCCGAAGCGGTGACAAACTGGAAAAACACTGTAAGCACCTTACGGACAAATTTGGCATTAACGCACAATATATTGCAGCAGACCTGAGCAGACCTGACAGTTCCAACGCGGTGTTTGAAGAAAGCAAAAAAAGAAATCTTTCCGTAACGATGTTAGTCAACAATGCTGGTATCGGCTCAAGCGGTGAGTTTGTGCGCAATAACCTGCAATCGGAACTATCAATGCTTCAACTGAACAATGCTTCATTGGTGGCTCTTTGTCACCTTTTTTTACCCGATATGATAAAGAGCAAAAGTGGCAGTATCATCAATGTGGCTTCTCTGGCCGCTTTTTTCCCAAGTCCCTATATGGCTGTTTATGCTGCATCAAAAGTTTTTGTGCGCTCGTTTACACAAGCATTAACCGAAGAATGTAAACCATATGGCGTGCACGTGCTGCTATTCAGCCCAGGATTTACTGCCACCAACTTCATGAATACGCCTGCTAATGACAATGCCTGGGGAAAAACGCTTACCGAAGGCGCCTATACGCAAACATCCGAGCAAGTAGCCCTTGAAATGATACAGGCATGGGAAAAGAAAAAAACGTTTCATGTATCAGGCCGCTTTAATTCATTTGCCACCAAAATAGGGGCTCTAATACCCAATGCTGTCATTGCAAAGGTATTTGCCGGTAGCAAAAGAAAGAAAATGAATTTATAAGGGCGTATATTTAACTATGGCAAAAGATAACCTACAAACGATCGAGGTAAAATCCATCGCCCAAAGCAATCAGCTACTTGGACTTGGAAAGCCCAAACATCCATTATTCAGTATTGTAAAATTTGAAGATATCGCTCAAATTATCAATGGCCGAAGGGTGCGGTTATTTTTTAATTACTACCAAATTGTTTTGAAAATTGATTGTCCGGGAAAGCTACAATACGGGCAAACCAGCTATGACTTTGATGAGGGTGTTATGTCGTTTTTTGCACCGAGACAAGTGAATATTTTAGATGAAGGTGAAGTTTTGGCAAAATCAGGTTGGTTGCTAAACATCCACCCGGATTTTTTAAGAGCACATCCCTTAGGTCAAAAAATAAAAAATTATGGCTTTTTTGAGTATGCAGTAAACGAAGCCCTGATACTTTCAGAAGAGGAAGAAGAGTCGATCCGGCGAATATTTGAGCAGATTGAAAAAGAGTATAACCTGCCGATCGACAATTTTAGCCAGGACGTAGTAATTTCAAACATTGATTTGCTGCTCACCTACTGCAACCGCTATTATAACCGCCAGTTCATTACACGAAAGCCCAAAAACAGCGAGTTTCTTGATAAAATTGAAAAAATATTGATCGAACGTTTTGAAAACACATCCGAAAAGGGTTTGCCCATGGTGAATTCCCTTGCTTCACAAATGAACCTGTCGCCAAAATATTTAAGCGATTGTTTAAAGCAGCTTACCGGGCGAACCGCCCAGCAGTACATCCACGACAAGTTAATTGACCATGCAAAAGACATCTTAACCAGTACCAAGCTTTCAGTTAGTGAAATCGCTTACCGGTTAGGGTTTGAATATCCGCAGTCGTTCAGCAATCTATTTAAAAGCAAGACAAGTAAAACACCGCTGGAATACAGACAATCATTCAACTAATAAAGCTAGTTATTGCAGGACAAACTAATGTTGATCATGATAGAACCTGAATCACATCAATTTGGCTGATACTAATGATACAGATGATGTATGCATTTATATCCCAAAACGAAAGTGAAAATGGGGAAACCTGCGCTGAATATTTTACGCGATGAAATACCACAGATAAGGAAATTATGAAATACCACAGATAAGGAAATTATTATGTAATATGGGTACTACTCGGCCGGTGCCCGGTTGCATATGGTCTATCTTGCTACACTTTACATTCAAGATGAAAGCTGCCCGAAATCCATGATGTGATCTTTAAGCAAATGACAAATCGGGCATCTTTGTAAGTATAGAGTATAAGAAGAATTCATTACTTTGCAGATCTAGAATTGGAAGGAATACAATCAACATAGCGGATTTTTTATACACTCCTACCCAAAATTTTTAAAGATTCAGCTACATGGTAAACTAAGCAAATCGTCTCAGACCATTGAATAATATCCGTAGTCTCACCGGAAGCTGCTATGATTATTCTAACGCAGGCAATCTATCTTGCTAACGGCCAGATTAAATCTGGAAAAATTTGAACACAACTATTACCTGATGGAAAGATTACGGAAACATATCGAGCAAATTGCCCAGATCAGCGATCAGCAGTTTGAATACATCAAACCTTTTTTTGCCATGAAGCGTGTCCGAAAAAACCAGTACCTGATCAACGAAGGTGATGAGGTGAAGTATGAATTTCTGGTATTGTCAGGCATCTATAAGGTTTTTTATGTGGATGCACAGGGTAAGGAATTCATCGTACAATTTGCCCAAACGGATTGGTGGATGTCAGACTATCAGGCCTTTTTCAAAAAACAGCAGGCCACCATGCATATTCAGTGCGTTGAAGAAGGAGAGGTTCTGTTTTCCACCCTTGAGGTCAGGGAACAACTAGCTTCCGAGCTTCATCAGATGGAGCATTTTTTCCGCGTAAAACTTACCAATGGCTACGTTGCCCAGCAGCAGAGAATCAAATTGCTGCTATCCAGCACCCCCCAGCAGCGCTATGAGGCTTTCTCAAAACTTTACCCGACGCTGTTGCAGCGGCTCCCTAAAAAAGTGATTGCTGAATATCTTGGCGTAAGCCGCGAAACACTCAGCCGGCTGTATTCGAAATAACGAAATTTCTAATTCAACTTCCAAGTGTGATTCTGATCACACTTTTTTTGTGACTACGCTCCTTCCTTTCAGGCGCCTTACGGTGGTAATTTTGACTTACAATAATTAGTCAAACAAAGAACATTTTCTAACTTCTAAAACTGTAGAAATCATGGAAAAGAAAATCTTAATCATCGTTTCCAACGCTAACGCGATCGGACCTTTTAAGAGAAGAACAGGAACATTTTTGCCCGAAGTAGCGCATCCCTATGCAGAATTTGAAAAAGCGAACTACCAGGTGGATTTTGCCAGTTTATCCGGCGAGACGCCGTACCTTGACGCGCTGAACCTTGCCGGCGATCCCGACAATTTGAAGTTTTTAACCGGAAAAGGCTGGGAAGATATGCAGAAGGCCAAAAAACTCGAATCCGTTGACGTCAGCTCATATGATGCGATTTTTATACCCGGAGGACTGGCGCCTATGGTCGATATGCCAGAAAATCCCTTGCTGAAAAAAGTGATTGCCCAAACCTACGAACGCGGCGCGGTAGTTGGTGCAGTTTGTCACGGACCGGTTTCGCTTTTAAATGTGAAATTAAGCGATGGCTCCTATTTAATTGATGGCAAAAACATTGCATCATTTACCACCGAAGAAGAGGATAACTATGCCAGAGCGGACGTGCCTTTTGATCTTCAAACCGCCTTATCACAACAAGGAGCCATTTTTCATGCGGCCGAGCCTTGGTCTGAAAACAGTTTAGCTGACGGAAAAATTGTAACCGGACAGAACCCGGCATCGGCAAAAGGTGTAGGCGAAAAGATCGTTGTCCTTCTTGACGCTGAATAATTGTCTAATCCCGGAAAGTACCCCGGGACTGATGCTAATATTTATTAAAGATTTACTATTTTAAAAATGAAAAAGAAAGCTGTTTATACATTTGCCAAATGGCAGGTTCAACAAGGTCAGTTACAATCGGTACTAAGCCTTCTTCCCGAACTGATCGAGAAAAGCACCAGTGAGGAAGGAAATTTGTTCTATAAAATCCATCAGAGTCTTGCTGATCCAAATATTTTGGTCTTATACGAGGGGTATAGCGACGAAAACGCGCTGGAAACTCATAAAAGTTCTGCACATTTTCAGCAGGTTGTAATCAAGCAAATTGTTCCGCTTCTGGAAAAAAGAGAGGTTGAAATTGCAAACGAGATTTTCTCTGAAGAATGATTAGGGCAAAGGCGAATAAAGCAAAGCAGAGTTTTTTCGGCTCGCTTAATTCGCCTTTACTTATTGAATACCGGAAAATAAAGTTATATATTCTTAACATTCAGCAAATTAAACCCCTCTCCTAGCACCTACTGCCAGATTCACGCTTTCCAATAAGGCGCACTTCACAACCGCTAGATACAGGTTTTGATGTTCCGCTCCTCGTTGAAGTGGATACTGGATCCATTTTATAATTTATTAATTCCCCTACCCTTTGTATTACACAGGATCCTCACGCTCTTCCAATAGCAAACTTAACCTGCTTACTCATGCTGGATGTCCGAAATATCAGTTTATAAAGCCTAATCAAACTATTTCTTGAAATAAGTTTTTTAGCGGCTGAATCAGATATCTTTTTATGTTAAATTGCTAGTGAAAAACCCATCACTGTTTAAATTATACTTCGTCGCTTTTAAGATAGGCTTCGGAGTTACCAAGGAAACATGTTTTATATTTTTATATTGGATCAGTTTCGTGATTTAGTTTTCGAAACCGAAGAAGTTGATTTTAACTCCTTCATGCTCAGATGTCATAATTTTTGTCAGACCGGAAGTTTGGAAAATCTGCATGTGTCCTATGTAGGGCCAGATGATTGTCTTTACCATATACCAACCGTTGGCATGGAAAAAATGTTGCAGTATTGGATATCTTCCACGATTCTCAAACGCAAAATTCATTACAAATTTCATTAAAATTCAAAACCCTCTACATGAACGCATTCCAATGCCGACATTTTCAAATTGATAATGTTCGTAAGATGCCGGCATGCCCATTGACATTCAAATGGCGTTAAAATGATGGGGGTTTGTATCCTAAGATACACACGATGATCCAGAAACTGCTGAGTTTCATAATTTAGCAAATGAACTATTTAGTCTTGGTTATTCACTTCAGCCGAGTGGCCTGTTTTAAGTCTGCTACCAGGAACAAAATCACCTGATATCCAGCGAACAAAATTTTGCGCATGCTCCGTATACATTTTTTTTGTCAGGGGCTTCATTGTCGTCAATTCAATTTCTGATTTGTAGATCAAAAGCAGATCATTAATCACGGATACATTTTGGATATCGGTTTTCATTTTAGCAGAAGGGTATATGTTTTGATTATCTAAATGCAAAGATAGCAATTCGCAAATGCTATCAGATCTCATATACTGATATGAGTTGCTGTTTTTATCAAAAAACAAAGTGAATTATCTTCGTTGCAACCAAGTAGACCCGGAAGCAGCTTTTAAAAAATTCCGAAAATAGTCAGTTTCCGGATTCAGCAGGGCAGAGATCAGTCGGTTATCAGCTGGTATAATATTAAGCGCTCCTCCCTTAAAATCGATGATATTTTTGTCTGATCTTGTTGCCTAGTTAAGGTCTTTGTATTTTTCAGCGCTTTGGATATGGCTCCTTTTCACTATTAGCACGTTAGTAGTGCGACTGAACCGAGCTTGTTTGCTGGCCATAATTTACGAAGCATGATTGGCACTGAACTGTTTTAAGTCAATGCTTAAAACTTTAAAGCGACAACTGATTAATCAACAGATATGTATCTTTGTTTTATCTACCAATCCACTAAGTATGCTAAGGCACCTGGGCACTAAAAGAACTTATGCGCACAATGTAAAGCTGGCCTCTTTACTTGGCATTACTGCCGGATTTGTCAACGCAGCAGGATTTTTAGGCTTCGCTGTATTGACCACTAATGTTACGGGTCATGCGGCATTGTTTGCAGAACGCATCGCATTTCAGGACTGGACTACTGCCAGGATCGTTGCCCTATGGATGTCTCTTTTTCTTGCAGGAGCCTTTATCTCCAGTTTAATTGTTTCCAGCATAGGTCGTAATCAGCAATATTCTTATGTAATTGCCATTTTTATTGAGATCCTCATTTTATTAATCGTGGCATTGTTGGGACATCGATATCATGGTGAGCTCATAGCAAAGGAATTTTTTGCCGGCAGTCTTCTTTTTGCAATGGGTATGCAAAACTCGCTGGTTTCTATGGTATCCGGCTCAGTGGTAAGGACAACACATCTGACAGGTACATTCACGGATCTGGGTATTGAATTGGGGCAACTCTTGCGGAAGAAAAAAGAGGAGCGTATGCAATTAAAAGCCCGGATAAAATTGCGCATTGCCATCATTCTGTTTTTTATGTTAGGGGCGCTTGCAGGGGCGCTATTGTTCCGCCGAGTTGACTTTTCTGCTTTCTTATTTCCAGTGATGATTTTATTATTCACATTATTATATGATATGTTGCGTCTACGGATCAAACGGTTCTACCACCATCACAAAACGTAAGCAGTAGTTCAGACACAATGTTTTATATCAAAGCTGATTCACGCCTGCCTTTTGGGAGAACAAGAGAACTGTACCATCTATTTATGGCGTAAAGATCAATACCATTCTATCGAATGCCACCTTCAAAAATTTAATTACCGAAATTTTACCATTTTCCGGTCGAACTTGTTCAACTGGTTTAAAAGGCTGAAATCAGGTATATGCTGTTTCCTTCTTTTGGATGATAAGACGGCTTGTAGCGAATATAACCAACTTCACCAATACACTTTGGCAGATGATTATATTTCTTATATAGGAATGTTTTAAAATCTTATTCGGGTCATAGATACCTGATTTTGAATCCATCCTGATGCCACAGTCCAAGCGTTGCAAAATACATACCCATATCCCAGAGGCTTCTGGATTCTTTTGAAAGAAGTGCCAACGAATCAATTGGCGTGTTCGAATTCATATCCGGCCTTCTTCCCGCTGCATTCCTGCCAGCAAGCCAATGACCTTATTATGTCAAAAAAGATAAGAACCATTGATCTAGTTTGTTCTTAAATGCCTATCAGCACGAAGATTTTGTAGTGTTCCCGGCGAAATCTTTCCATTTTTGTCACTTCTGAACTTCGAAGTCATTCTTTATTAAACCATAATCAATTTGTTTTAATCGCGCTTTAAAATGATTTAATAACTGGATTCTTAAAGCGCGCAGCCGCTGTCAACTGTTACTGTTTGACCAGTCAGGTAATCCTGCTCCATTGGCCGGACATGTTAGCAGGCCGCATCGTCCGGCCTGACCGCTATCTCTGTGGGCATTAAGAAGGCGGTGCTTACCGACATTTAAATAAAGCTGTCATACAGTTTACTTCTCACGAAAGCCCGTAATCTTCCTTTTTACTACAGTCTCGCGACTTTTGGATACAATTGCTAATTGCCATTGGCTGAACTTTGCATAAATAACAGAGACGAAATATGGACTTAAAGAATAGCACCATCCTGATCACAGGAGGAACCAGCGGTATAGGTTTGGAACTTGTCAAACAACTTATCCAGCAGGGATCAACAATCATTGTTACAGGCCGTAAACAAGAGGCCTTAAATGATACAAAAAGGCGTTTCCCCCAAGTAAACGTCTTTCAGAGCGATGTAAGCGATCCTCAAGATATTGAGCGTCTCTATAAAGAAGTGACACAACAATTCCCTGATCTGAATATGATCGTTAATAACGCAGGCGAAATGCGGTTGCTTGACGTTCAGGACGCCAGTAAGGACCTGGAAAACATGACCCGCGAGCTGGATATCAATCTCACAGGAACGATCCGGATGGTTCATCAGTTTTTGCCGCACCTGATCAAAAAGCGTACAGCGGCGATTGTGAACGTTTCATCCGCTATTGCTTTTATGCCTTACTCTACTGCTCCGGTTTACAGCGCTTCCAAAGCAGGAGTTCATGCTTACACCCTGGCTCTGCGCCTGCAATTAGAAAAAACCAGTGTCAGGGTATTCGAGCTGGTCCCCCCGGGCGTCAATACCAATCTGCAGAATGATTGGGTGCTGCCACCTAACCCAGGCCAAATGATGGATGTGGATAAACTGGTAAACGTAGCTATCAAAGGACTTCTGAACAATACACCTGAGATCAAGCCACTGCTGGTGGGTGTGATAAAATTTCTAAGCAGGCTGATGCCAAACCAATTGATGAAATTAGGACACAGGGAATTTGAAAAATTCAAAAAATTGAATAGTCAACAATAAATAATCAGATATGAGAAAAACAATTTTAGCAGTGTTTGCGCTGCTGTTATCACTGGCATCTTTCGCGCAGAAACCATCTGCGGATAATATCATAGGAGCCTGGAAATGTGATGATTATAAGATCGAGGTATTTAAAGCAGGCAATACGTATTCAGCCAAGCTCTTATGGTCGAAAAAGATGCTCGAAGCAGATGGCAAAACGGTAAAGAGGGACGTTAAAAACCCGGATGAAAAACTTCGGGGCAGGTCCGTGCAAGGCCTTACGCATATCACCGGTCTTGTTTTTAAGAACGGCGAATACGTTAACGGAAATCTGTATAGCGTAGAGGATGGAAACACCTATGGTTTCAAAGGTGAACTGAAAGGCCCTAATGATCTTGAAACCCGGGGTTACAAAGGTATCCCATTAGTAGGAAAATCATTTAAATGGAAAAGAGTCCAGTAATCATAAAAGCAACGCTAATGAAAGATAAAAAAGACGATCTGTCCAGGTTTTGGTTCATTATTTCCAATGCCCTTCCCCCAATTGGCTTTCTGCTTTATCTCAGACACCGAAAGCAATATCCCAATAAGGCCAAAAGCGCTTTAAGAAGCGCAGTAATCGGCGTGCCGATAGCAATACTAGGTGGTTACATCATGAACACTTTTATCCTTTGTTAAACCATGATAAAAAACATAATTTCTGCACTGCTACTGCTCATCTCGGTAACGCTAAGTTTTAAACATGCCTGGGATACCCTGCATTACAAAAACAATCCGGAATCTGTTAAAATGATGGAAAGTTTAGGAATCAGCGAAACGTTCATTCCCTATCTGGCTTGTGTAGCCTTAGCTGTCGGCGTACTTTTGCTGATCCCCGGCACCTTTTTCCTGGGCAATATGCTCAATACGATTCTGATCGTTATGATCATAGGACTGGCGCTGCAAGCAGGAAATTACCGCATGGCGCTGATGGAGATTCCGTTTTTAGTCATGCCATTAGTCATGATATGGCTTAAGTATCCGTTTAAATTCAAATAACTTGCAGTATGGCAAAAAGCAAACCCTACCGGATCAGTTCCATAACGGAGATACACCGTTTGATGGGGCTTCCCAAACCTCATCATCCGCTGATCAGCATCGTTGACCTTAAAGGCCTGAGAAATGACACAGGTATAGAAGCAGTCGTTTTCGATCTGTATGTGATATCGATGAAAAGAGGCTGTGACGGCCTGCATTACGGGCAACAGAAATATGACTTTGACGAAGGGCTTATGGCCTTTTTATCTCCCGGTCAGATCCTGCGCGGTGAAGAGAATGGTATACCTGTGGATCTGGACGGCTGGATGCTTTTCGTGCACCCTGATTTTCTTTGGAATACACCGCTTGCCAGCAGAATCAAGCGGTACGAATATTTCAGCTATACGACCAGTGAGGCGCTATTTCTCTCAGATAAGGAAGAAATAATGATCAATGACCTGGTTAAAAATATAAAAACGGAATATTATTCCAACATGGATAAGTTCAGCCAGGACATTATTATCTCGCACCTGGAGACTTTGCTCAAATATGCCGAACGATTTTACCAGCGTCAGTTCATCACCCGAAAGATTACCAACCACCACGTGCTAAGCCAGGTGGAAGAGCTTTTAACAGCCTATTTAAACGATGAGGACCTGCTTTCCGACGGCCTGCCAACGGTAACATACTTTGCCGATGCTTTGAACATGTCCTCAAAGTATTTAAGCAGCCTGTTAAAACAACTCACTGGCCAGACCATGCAACAGGTGATCCACGAGAAACTGATCCAGAAAGCAAAAGAAAAATTATCTACGACCAGGTTGTCGGTCAGTGAAATTGCCTATCAGCTTGGTTTCGAGCATCCTCAGTCTTTCAATAAATTATTTAAAAGCAAGACCAAACAAAGCCCACTGGATTTTAGGCAGTCCTTCAACTGAAATGCATATGCAACCAACCTAAGAATAGAATCACAAAGCATAGATCCTGATTCTGTCCCTATGCAACGTTCAACCCAAACGCCGTTTCTTTGGACCGCTCAATAAAGACATTTGGACTTTTCAGGAATGCGATGTGCATGGTGCTTGACCTATAGATGATCACTTTGTCATACCGATCCTATTGCCAGGGACTTTCTTATTTATTCCCCACAGAAATTAATTTAGAAGGCTATATGAACCGAAACTTTCGGTTCAATGTCAACCTGGAGCGCTTTGCTTACAGGAAGCAGCCTTTTTGGGTTTAAGCGCGCTTTTAAGCCGGCATTTAAGGATCCCTCAGCCGTTGGTTGATAAGAAAGCGTTTGCAAGAGGCCTCTTTTGTTTTACAAAATCAAGGCCTAAGCCTTCGGATATTTATCTTGAACTCGGTTTTGAATCCTTTTCTCATTTTTCTGTTGCCTTCAAAAAGAAGTTTGGAATAGCTCCAACCCTGCTTAAAAATAATAACATAGCAAATTGGTAAATCTATGCATGGTAGTTAGTAAAAATTTTACGGGTCTAGCCGCTTATGACTGCCTTCCCTGATTTTTTACCATTTGGTAAATCAGTGGCGCCTGCCATGTATTATCTTTATCTAATGGAAAAAATGATCGATTTTATCCTGCAATTTGGTGACCTGAACAAACAGCAGATCGAGTTTTTGCTGAGCAAGGTCGAAATGCTGGAATTAAAAAAGGAGGACTACCTGTCGGAAGCCGGGAAGGTACCCCGGTATGTGGCTTTCGTTTTAGAGGGCGTATTCCGCTTTTGTTATTATAACAACAGGGGCGAAGAAATCACCAGTTATTTTGTGGATGAAGGCAATTTTGTAGTAGACAACGAAAAATTCGAATCGCAGATTGCCGCTTCGGAATACGTACAGGCCGTAACCGACTGCAAAGTATTGGTTTTCAACAAGAAGAGCTGGGATGAGATATCTAACACCATTGTTGGCTGGGAAATGATGAAGGCCAATATGGTAAAAAAATGTCTTACGCTGGCCATGGAGCGGCGCAGTCCGCTGGTTTCAGAGGACGCTACGACGCGCTACCTGTCATTCATTGAGGCATTCCCAACCCTTTTGAACCGCATCCCGCTTTCGCAGGTTGCTTCTTATCTGGGCATCACCCAGCAATCGCTGAGCCGTATACGCCGTAAAATACGCTAAGGACGCTTTTTACCAAATGATAAATGTTTTTTAGTTGCCATTTTCAACCTTTGCTTATTCATTTAAAACTAAAAAGATGAGCAGAAAGATTGTATTGATAACCGGAACAAATAGTGGTTTTGGATGGCTTACCGCCCACAGCGTGGCCGCCCTAGGGCATCAGGTATACGCCACCATGCGCGATACCCAGGGCCGTAATGCAGATAAGGCCCAGGCTCTGGCCGCGGTAGCGAACGTGACCGTTTTGGATGTCACCCTGACCGACGAGCAGAGCGTGAAGCAGGCAGTGGAAACTATTTTGACCAAAGAAGGCGCTATTGATGTGCTGGTGAATAACGCAGGTTACGCAATGGGCGGTGTAGCTGAGAGCTTTACCACCGCTGATGTGCATACCACTTTTGACATCAATGTTTATGCCCCCTGGCGATTGATCAAACAGGTACTGCCCGCCATGCGTAACCAGGCTGATGGGCTGATCATTAACGTGACCAGCGGCTTTGGGCGGGTATCTTTTCCGTTTGCTACCATTTATTCGGCCTCCAAATTTGCGCTGGAAGGAATAAGTGAGGGACTGCATTATGAGGTAAAGCGTTTGGGCATTGATGTTGTCCTTGTCGAGCCGGGCGCTTTCCCAACCGAAATGCAGCAAAAAAACAATCCCGCATCGGATCAGGGGGTATTTGAGGGCTATGGCGCAATTGCTGATATACCCAACAAAATGATGGCCGCATTGGGCGGAGAAATGCAGGCTAAAAACCCGGACCCGCAGGACGTGGCCGATGCCATCGTAAAATTGATCGGCACGCCAAAAGGCACCAGGCCATTACGCACCGTCGTTGATCCCATAACCGGCCAATACATCGAAGCCGCCAACCAGGCCGTAGCCGAACAGTTTGCCAAAGGATTGGCGGTATTCGGGATGGGTGAGCTATTGTAAGTGGAGCAGATGTGATGGGAACGGTAGTGGCGTTGCTGCTACCGTTTTTATTTTATAGCTGCTGGTTCAATTCAAAGTGCTGCAGTATTCTGATGGCCTCAAGTTGGATTTCAATTTAAAAAGCTGCTCAATGGCTGCAAGCCCTGAAAAGCCAAACAGAAAGGCAATTTCGCTGACGGACAATGCAGCTCAGATAGTTGTTCTTTTGCGGCTTCTATCAGCTTGCCATCCCTATGCCGCTTAGCCGAAGCCCGGTATGCTGTCTGATTAGATCGCTGAAATTTTTCGTACTTTTCACATCTATACCCCCATTTGTAGCGTGATAGTACTTTGGAAAATATTCTATTCAAATATGCTAACAGGATGCAAGTTAGCAACAGAAGCCAACCTTGCCAATGTAACCACCTTTATAGGTTTTTAATATCCACTGAATTACGGGAAACAATTTCATAACTGAGTCAACCGCACGGTCTGGCATATGGCCTATACCTACTTCATTTTCTACTGATACATTGGCTCCTCAAGAAATATTACCGAAATCAGCGGCTGCTACGCTTGTAACTTCGTAAAAGTGATCATTAAGCGTTCCCCAAAGTAAAATTTGACGGCCTACTGTTAACAGGCTGAAAGAAGTTACTGTGTTTACGGTTTAACAGAAAATTCATTTGATGCATTTATTATTTTATTATATTTGTATATACTAATATAACAAGATATGAATTCTCCCTTACATATTTATAAAGCGGAATTTTTTAAGGCACTGGGTCATCCGGTGCGCCTCGCCATATTAGATGCGCTAAGAAACGGACCACTTTCGGTCACAGCGTTGCAAGTAATTGTTCAGGCGGATCAGTCGATTCTTTCTCAACACCTTGCAAGGCTGCGTTCGACAAATTTTGTCACCTGCCGCCGGGAGAAAACAACGATATTCTATAACGTGCAGGACCAGGAGGTTTATCTTTTTTTAGATCTTGCAAAAAATATATATGCCCGTCAGCTTCGTCTTTCGGAAGAAAGTCTCGCTGAGCTGAGGATAGCTATGCATAATTGATAATCGTAAGGATCTATCTCCTGCCATAGGTAGCGTAATTGTGTATTTAACAGTCCTACGCCCAAAGGGCAGCTGAAGCCAGCGATGATTAAGCTATTTCCAAAGCCGAAATTCTCAGAATAGATTACCGCGTTTATAGGTACTTTCTATTACCATTATTGTTCAGGCGCACGGTAAGAATGATAAAAAGTGCAATAAAAGCCTTTCTGAAAATGAAAACTATAGAAGACAAAGTAATAACAATTCTCAAAGAAAGATTTGCTTCCAGATGCGATCCGAATGATTTGTCCGTTCGTTTCAAAAACGATTTGGGACTCGATTCTCTTGATACTGCTGAGTTAATTATGGTGGTGGAAATAGAATTTGATATTTGCATTACCGATGATGAGGCTGATGAAATTCATACTGTCGATCAGTTGATAAACTGTATTAAAAACAAACTGAGCTTAACTAACGCATAGCTAAATCCGGCACGGTTGATTGAGGCTAAGCGTAATAAAAATGCCTTGTATGTCTGCTATGAGAGGACAACATCAAGCACTTTTAATACTAGCCTCCGCTTGAGCTCTTTTACTTGTACTTACCTTCCTAAAAAACATTGTTTATGCTAACTATTAAAAGTGTGTGTCCCTTTTGCAAGTCAAAGGATATAGTCAGGCGCCCAAGGCCACTTATCATTAGAATCACTTTTATTCCGGTTACTTACTATCAATGCGAGCGATGTCTTAGACATTTTATAAAAACTTAATAGCCGCAGAAAAGATGTACATATAGTGGCCTACGTCTCATTTTTTCAAACCGACCCTTGAATTCAAGTTCCAATAGGAAGTTGTGCTGCTTGGATGAAAGAAATTCTTGATTTAAGAATAATTAATAGATTTTAACGATGTCATTGGAGATTTGGATTGCCTGTGTTTTCCTGGCTGTGCTTACCATGTGTATTTTTCTTGACGAATTTGCTGATTTTAAACGATGGCATTCCGTTCTTTACAATGTACAGGCGGTATGTTTGGGCATCTGCGCGGCTTTATTTATCTCGGCAGCAACAAATTCCTTTATTACTGCCGGAACGGTGGGGGTGATTTTACTTTTCTTTTTTTGGTATACCAAACAATCTGGGTAGTCAGAACGTAAAAGGGGCTGATTAAAAGTAAATTTAAATACCTAAGCATGTTCTGTACAAAAATTTTTCTCCGATAAGTATCCGGATGAAATACGTATATGTCGGACTTTTTGACCAAGCCCCAGATTATTATCTATCACAAATCAGAATATTATATTTTTTCCTTCCTGAGAACTTTTGACAATATTATCCAGCAATTTATGCATCTGAACACCATCTTTAAAATCAGGGACAAACTGTGTGCTATTAACCAGATCAGCCCATACAGCCTTATAAGCGTAATACATACCGTGTACAGGTTGGGCAGGCACTGCTGCTCGCTGCGTTAAAAATTCGGCAGGAACTTCCATCGGTTCAAGTTTTTTTCCACTAGCTGCATAGTGTAATTTCACCGGGGACAACTGGTAGTGCCCTACCTCACCGGTAATCACAATATCACCTTTGGTACCGTTGATTTCCCAAAGAAAATTCGTACCGGCAGACATTCCGCTGCGGTAATGAATATTACCAACTGTTCCACTTTCCAAAATACCCGAAAGAATGATTTGATCATTGGTCAGCAGTGGGAATTTTTCCCCCGTTGTTAAAAGCGTCACTTCCTCTCTGCGGCGTGCCAATGTGCTGTTAATGGACTTGAAATTTCCCAGAATATCAACAAACGCGGCAAGGGTATGAGCAAAAGGAATGTCCAGCATCGTGGCACCGTTTGCAGGGTCCAATAAGTAAAGGTCTTCGGGCGTCTTGGCTGCCGCCCAGCCGCCCGCGGAACCAATGATGCTAGAAGATAATATTTCGCCTATCAGACCTTCCCCGATTGCCTTTTTCAAATAAATGGTCTCTGGAAGTGACAGTGCCTGCAAGCCGGTAAATGTCCGTATACCTTTGACTGCTGCCAGTTCCGCCAGCTCCTGAGCCTGCTTTGTTCCGTTGCCCAGCGGCCATTCACAATAGATCATTTTCCCTGCATCAATTGCAGCCTTGACTAATTTAAAATGAAACGGCACTTTAACCGCGATCACGACCAGATCAACGTCCTGGCAGCTAACAAGATCATTCTCATTGTCAAACGCATGCCTTACACCAAACTTTTCAGCCGCCTGCTGAGCCGAAGTCATTTTGGTAGTACTGACAGCAGTCAGCTCAAATTCGGGAAGTAATTGCAGTGCCGGGATATGTGCGCGTGATGCCCAGTTGGTTGAATTAGCCCCAATAATTCCCACGCGTACTTTTTCGTTTTTCATCAGAATGTCATATTAATTTTATCAAAATTATAGATAAATTACTTTCCTTTGTTTATCACTTTCCTTTCGGAAAGTAACTTAATTATGACAAATAAAATACCTTACCCGGCTTGCAGCGAAACACTGGTACCAATCAGAAATGCATGGAAAGTACTCAGTGGTAAATGGAAGACGCCGTGCATAGTAACGATGAGAGCAGGCAATAACCGTTTTAGATCTATTCAGGAAGTGTAACCCGGTATCACGCCCAAAACATTGGCTAAGCAATTAAGCAAAATGGAAATCCATTGGCTGACCAGGCGCGACACTGCTGATCGTTACCCGGCAGTTATCACTTGCAGCCTTACACCTTAGGCAGCTAGCTTGAAGCCAATTATAATCGCCTTAAAAGATTGGGGCCAAAACCATAAGAATGAGCTATGGAAACAAGATCCTGACTTTTCGATCATTTACTCTTCCTTGGGCGCCTATCCGCATCACAGTCAACATGAGGAAGTATAAACGGGCCTAACTTAGAACGTGACACAAATCGTCTGAAGTTATAATTTCCGCGCGTTATTATTATTTTTTAAGAGCCAGCGCAAGCTCCTACCAAGGAAAATATTGTCCTAACTGGGGTTCAGCACCAGATCAGGCGCGTTGTTTTTTCGCAGCGGCAAACTGATTTTGAGATCGAAATAAAGCTTCCAACTTTTTGAATTAAATAGAGCAGAACCATTCTACTTTTACAAAAGTAATGCCTGATATTCGGTAGAAGCTATAAAATATCATAAGTAATAAAAACGACACTTGCATCAGTCATAACGAATTTCCGGTGGCAATGAGGGAAATAATTGCCGCAATGATACCCTTCGTTACCTACCCTATCGCTGATAAAATGGCCGACCTTCAAGAATTAATAGAAAAGCAGGGTAATTTAAATAGCCTCCTTTCCTTTGTAAATGGATGAGTCAGCCTTTGCCGCCTAGGACATTCTATTTTTTAGCTATTACCCATTGTCTGAGCATCGTGATCCAAACCGTAGAAAACAGTAGCGACAGGGCTGTGATGGCCACACCCGTTTTGAAAAGATCGTGCCCTATGACCTGCATTTTATAAGCCAGAGAGCAGGCAACAATACCAAACTCACCGATCTGCGAAAGCAGCGCGCCACCGTAAAGACTTTCGCCCCAGGAATATTTCAGGCCTCTGAAAACAACTGCCGAAAGAAGGCTGTTAACTAAAAGAAGCAGCATCGTGCCCAATCCTATGGTCAGTAAATGGGCTTTGATATAGAACAGGTCCAGGCGAAGTCCGATGGAAACAAAGAACAGGGCGACAAAAAAGACTTTAAAAGGGTGCAGGGATTTTTCAAGCCAGTTGAAAGCATCCAGCCTGCCTATGAAAATACCAGCAATAAAGCTTCCCAAGGCGCCGCTCAGCCCGGAAAGCTCTGCAAGCAGTCCGAAACCCAGACACAGCACGCTGCCTGCAAAAACCTGAATTTCATGATCATCCTGCAAAACACTTTGGAGCCGAAGCTGGATAAAATCCCGGTTGCGGATTGCCCGTAGCATAAAAAAAATCAGTACCGATGCACCGGCGGAAATAGTGATGCGCGGCCAAGAAAAGACTCCGCCGCCCATGAACTGGAGCAGAGTCAGCACCGGCGCCAGCATCAGGTCCTGCAATAACAGGACATTTAAAATCATTTTACCAAACTCAGAATTCAGTTCCCCATTCTTTCGAAGGTATTCGCTGACCACAGCAGTACTGTTGAAGATCAGCAGTATGAAAATTATTGCAGCCGTCAGAAATGGCCAGCCCGCCAGCCACGATACTGCGAAGGTAAGCACCAGCGTCAGTATTATCTTGGTGCCCTGTGCCACAAGCGGCTTGAAAAGCAGTGAGCCCCGGTCCGGAATTTCGATTTCCATTCCCAAAAAAAACATCAGCAGCAAAATGCCGATCTCAGCTACGGGTTCAATGGTCTCGGCTTGGGGTAACAGGTTGGCCACATGCGGTCCGATTAAAAGGCCTGCGATGATGTAGGCAATCATATAAGGCTGCCTAAATTTTTTTAGCAGCACAGTCAGCAGCAGCACAAGCAGGCATAAAACGCTCACCGGCAATAAAACCTGGTTCATATCCAAATATTTATTGAGGTCTTTGATTTCTTCTTTCTATTCCAGGTTCACGTATTTGAATGCATCCCTGGTAATGATGCGTACGTTTTCTGACAGCTCCTCTAAATTACAACTTTTGTTAGCCAGAGGTAAACTTCCGCTTGGTCCATGTTCAAACAGTTCCATGCGCAACGTTGATACCTGCTCATCCGGCCGGCCGACCAGGCTTTCGAAAGTGGATACTGCCTGTTCTTTATGATAACCCGATTGAAAATACCCAAAGGTTAACCAGCCTGTGACAGCCCTCAGGCTAATGATAATTTCGTAAGAAGTCTCCATAATCGACATGCTTAGGATTTTTGTATCTGGGACTAAAAAACAGAAGGCTTGCCGGTGGCAAGCCCTCTACGGGTCAGGCGATTTCAATCAACCTTGGGGCCTTTTGCTTTGCCTGTTCTTTTTTTGGAATAGTCAGATAAAGCAGCCCGTTCTCGTAACGTGCAGCAATGCCATTGTCATCAACGACATCCTTAGGCAACACAAAACTCCGCTGAAAGGACTCGTAGCTGAACTCTCTTCGGCTATAACCATTGTCCTCACTTTTCTGCTCCTGCTCTTTATGGGAGCGAATCGTCAGGGTGTTGCCGTCCAGCTCGATCTTAAAATCATTTTTATCCATGCCAGGAGCCGCCATTTCGACTTCGAAATGCTCGCCGGTTTCGCGGATGTTGACCGAAGGCACCGTTGTGCTGGTCGATGAGAAGTTACTGTTGTCCCAGTTAAAACGTTCGCGGCCAAAGAAATCGTCGAACAGCGCCGGGAATCCTGTGGGCAGAAGCCCATTCCTTTTGATGAGTGACATAATTAACCTGTTTTTAAAAGTTAAACAATATACCCGCTTTGTGCTTTATCGCCAAAGCTATCATGCAAAAATCAAAGGTCATGCCAGCTGCAGAATTGACTAACTTCTCTTAGGCAACGCTGTCATTTTTTCCGGTAGAAAAGGACGATCCTGTCAATTTTTAAGTCTAGGAGTGACAAAATTTCCCGGCCAGCGTGCTGATCAATCCTGATAAATAGTTGTTTTTGTTTTTTACCGGCATTTAGCCAGCCCTGATCACCGAGGATTAAGTATAATCTGAACTGTCATACACACCGTCAGCTTGGCATGCCTACAATCGCAGACCGCGTCGTTCAAAGCCTGGTCCAACAAGTAGTGAAACCGCTTCTGGAGGCTAGATTTGAGCATGTTTCTTATGGATTCAGGACTTTAAAGGTACTTCATGAACATTAGAGCATATCGCACCGCGATCAGGCCAAGAGGTAAGAATCCAGAAAATGGGAAACGGGATCAGATGCCTTATCAAAGGGTTATGGAAGCCGATATTCAAGGGCACTCCGATAGTATCTTTTATGACTTGCTCATGGAAAGGGCGCGAAGCACGCTTGTGATCGAAAAGTGAACCAATTACTTGTAAAGTTTTCTGAAGGCAGGGATCTTAACAAAATAGCAATTCTAAAAAATGAGACTGGTACCCGCAAGGGGGTAGCATCTTTAACAGGTGTCAGGTATGACCTGGACCTGATAAGTTTGTAATAATTGATCTGATCAGTTGATTCATTTGAAAGAAGGGATTCTTTGTAAGTTAATAAAATGGATTGAATGAAATTCCAATACAGAACTTAAAGTGTATTGATTGTCAATTAGTTATCTACTTTAAGGGACAAATGGGAGACAGAAAAAAACTAAATATCCGCAAACAAAAACAACTAAAAAGAACATTACTCAATTGAAAAAAAAACTTGTCCAAAGGTAAAAAAAATTCTTCGTGAACATAAAAATCATTCTTCCAGTTACAAAATTTATAGTTAAAAACTAAATTACCACCTACGCTTACTGAATTTGTTTAGATATCCCTCAGCTTCTAATTGAATTTCATCCGTCGTTTTTCTCCTTCCCTTTTTCACCCAATAGGTGAGTTCTTCCCGATCGAAGTAAAGTTTCTTTCCCTTCTTACTGACAGGGATTTCATTCCGACAAACCATTCCATAAATAGTGGACTTAGCCAAATTTAAAAAATCCGATGCTTCGGTTATTGTCATCAAAGGATTTTTAACTTCGGAGGGATTTATAGGATTAATGAGATTAAGACTTGACTCAATTCTCGCTAATCGATCACGAATCTCCGCTACAACAGCAGGTAATTGGTCGAATGTTATATGTTCCATGATTTACATATAAAAAAGATGTATAAAGTTTTTTAGCATCCTCAATGAAATAACATATGCAACGGATTGATTTTAGAATAAACCTCTTAATATTATCGCACTAAGGAACAATAATGTTTCGACAAAAATAACTTATTGGTTACAACTTAATCTCATAAAAATTTTCACAGGATTAATTATTCAAGAAACCAAGCGCCCTGTTAGAAATCTTAGCGTTATATAATTGTAAATATGGAGCTACTTGATGACGGTGTAGTCACTTAAAAAAAGGTGAGAGTATATTTTTTTGCGGAGCTGGAATGGATGCAAATTTTGAAGCGAGAGATTTGACCCCTTACCAATCCAAGCGTATGGGCAGAGTTCTACTTCGGAAAATCTTGATTTACTTCAAAAATGGATTTGTATACAATATTCCAATGCCTTACAAAAACGAAAATTGCGCCCTTTGTGTTAGACAAAAATTTTCACGAAGAAAAAAGTATGTATCTAACGCTTCAACAACGGACTTCTTGGCAAATAACTCATTGCTAGGGAGAGAAAATGAATAACTAAATTAAAAAAGAGGGGTTTCGCAATGAAATCCATGTAAGAGACGGAGGAATTCGAACCTGACTTTTAAGTAATTAATTTTCAAACACTTATGAAGCCCAAAATAGTTAACCAAAGCCTCAGAGGTATAATTTATTTGCCGGATTACTTTTTGTGATTTGGGGCAACAGGTAGATTAAGAGAATAATCAAACAGATATTATAGGTTACTTGTTGATTCTTCCGGATTCAGGTGTTAAGCCTTTTCATTATAAATTACTTTCTGTAAATCTTGTTTTTCAATTTTGAAGTATTGTATTCACTGGTAATGGTAATATCATAATCGAAAATGTCATTTATCAGGTATGCTTTGCCAATGACACTGTACTCTAACTGATCAAAAACAAACTGATTATTGAAATCCAGAACATTATTTTCAGAAACGGTTACATCGGGAATATAAATATCGTATTTAGACCGTGTAACATCTCCATTCGGATAAGTATTTGTAAAATAAAAAATAACATTTACATGGTTTACATCTTGTTTGGCTATTTTCCAATTTTCGGTTGTAACAACGATACTGTCTGTTTTTGAGCCATAGTAGTCACCTACAAATTTTTCTGCCAAATCTGGCTCTGGGTTTTTCCTGCAAGAAGTTAGTGTGAAAAAGATCAGGGAAAGTAAAATTAAGTTTTTCATTCAAAAGGGGACTGTCGCTTGTGAAGCGTAAATATAGATAATGCCTGTCTATTTAAAATGAACGGCTAAAAATTAGCATGGTGAAGAATTGATTGTCAGAAAGAGTTCATTTGGTCTGCATCACGAAAATGAGTTCTTTTTGTGATTTAAGAAAAGCGTATCTTGTAAATTGAATTTATATAATTTGTTAAAGCATAGTAGTATTTCCAGGCGAACACAAGCAGTCGGGTGGTTACTTGGCAAATTGTGAAGATGCGTGTACCTTTGGAACTTAATAAATCCTTGGACATTTTCATACCTTCTGTGAAAAACACATATCGCATTGTAATTATTTTTCTTTTTCTGTTCTGCTTGTCTTGCAAAAAGAAGCCGAACCAAGATGTAAATCCTGACCTACCAGTAGATGTCTTTGTGACTTTTTCAAACACTTTTAGACCATATGGCCAATATTGGAAAAATGGTGAGATGGTAGAACTCGCCACCCCTAATGTATTTGCAAGTACCAGGGCCATTTTTGTTTCAGACAACGACATACACATTGTGGGCGATGCATCCTCAGTGGGTACTAATATCATATACTCCTCTTCTACTGGGCAATATTGGAAGAACGGTGTTGTATCAAATATTGAAAATGGTATACCTGCGAAGCTACTTTATGATGTTGCAGTTTCAGAAGGAGATGTACATATCTGTGGAGATGGACTTAACAGCAAGCAATTAAAATTGCAAGCTGCTTACTGGAAAAATGGCGTGGCAGTACCACTCGATGAAGCTGCAGTTAGAGGTTCTCGCGCACGGGCTATTTTTGTTGCTGGAAAAGATGTATACGTCGCAGGTTCACTCGCCTTCCAAAATGAAACTGCCGTCTATTGGAAAAACGGAACAGTTGTAACTTTGGGAGATCCTCTCAACACTTCTTACGCAAACTCAGTTGCAGTGGCAGAAAAAAACGTATACGTAGCCGGAAGTGAAGGGTTTAAGGGTGGATCTAGGGCTAGATATTGGAGAAATGGAGCAGGGGCATATCTTACAGATGGCTCAGAATACAGTTCAGAAGCAGTTGATATAGCCGTTTCGGGTAAAGACGTGTATTGTGTTGGAAATCTGCAGTATTACGACAATACCAGAGTCGCAAAACTTTGGAAAAATGGAATAGTCCAGAACCTTCCCGGGGCCATTCGGGTTTCCAGTGTCTTAGTGTTTAACAATGACGTATATGTGGCGGGTGAGGGTAGTGATAACGGTATTAAAAGTCCGATGTATTGGAAAAATGGTGTACCGGTTCTATTACCCAATGATAGTAATGGACCATTTGCCAGTTCAATATTTGTGAAAAAACGGTAGTCACTGTACGAATAGATGCAGCAGAGTTTACAAAGTATTGCCGCAGAGTCAGTCCTATTGGAAAGGCGGAAGGATATGCTATTCCGCTCCCTGCCCCCGTTAAGGCGTCAATTTACAAGTCGAAATTTTGTTCTTTTGCACCACCGCTGCAGTCAATACCCTTGCCTAACCTAATAATATAGATAGTCTCAAAAACTCATGTTTTTCAAATATATAGAAACTTGATTACCGATACAAGTTTTTGAGACGGCCAAAAAACGAAACATGGATTAATGATGTATGGAAGCCTCAGTTTCGGTATACCTCCGTTTTCTGAGTTGGAAATTAAAAACCAAATAAATCATTCAATGCTTTAATAGACGGGGTGTTAATTTAAAAATCCTTCCAACCAAAAAGGATCGATATGCATCTTGTTAAAAACTTCAAATTATGAAAAACCTCTTACTTGCGCTGATGTTAACCCTTGTCTTAATTGCTTGTAAAAGTGATAATCCAAAACCAGCGATAGAAATCGAAGGCATTGTGGGCTCATGGAAATATGTTGCTACGGAAAAAATTGTAAACGAGATCCCAACATGGGTTGCTGTCAATGGAGAATACGATGTCACTTTCAGGCAAGATGGTGTAATACTTGATTCAAGGGGATTGCCGAATTGCTGCGCACCCAAAGCGTATATAGTGAACGGGTTATGGTTTAAAGTAAAAAATGAAACAGCACAAGAAATTTCCAAAAAATGCGGGCTGGTCGATTGTATGGGCTGTCCCACATGGAATATTTCGCAATCGGGAGATGAGCTTCTTGTATTCTCCGGTTGCCATCCCCGCGTGACAACGTCCAAGTACATTCGGAATTAATTTTAGCTGTATAAGCGTTGGTTGTAAAGGTCTCATTCAGTTGGTGCCTCAAAAACAGTCGATTTAAAGAGCATTTCACAAAAACCTCGGTTTTTAGCTATCTACAAACTGAGGTTCCAGAGAATCGACAGATAAGCATTGTGAGTATATCTTCTGATAAGCTTCCTCTTTAACCTATTTAATATGCCCATAAGATGAATGCAAAGGAGAAACAAACACAATTTATTAAAAATTATTTGAAGCCGACTTTGAAAAAATCTGGATATCTGACCAGTGGACAAACTTGGTGGAGAGACAAAGGTGATTTTTTTAATGTCATTAACCTTCAAAATTTCTCTTGGAACTCTAAAGACAGTGTTGATTTTAGATTTAATATAGGTATTGCATTAAAAGCTACCGTTAAAGACGAGCTAAAGAAAAAGGCGACTATTTATGATTTAACAACTCATATTAGTCATGAAGCTTTTATTCCAGATTGGAAAAGTAGAGATTTGGATAATAGTAATAATAATAACTGCTATTCTATAACTGAGACAACGGACTTGACTGATTTTATTTTATCAATGCAGCATGATTTTGAAGAACATATTCTGCCAGGACTTGAGGAACCGCAAAATTTAACTGACTGTATGAAATTTTACGAACGATTTCCTTTGCATCTAAACTCTTTAAAAAGAGCAATAACAGAAAACAAACTTCTACAAATTTGAGGAATAGATACTTGCATATTATGTGTTGGTTACTTATAATCCAGAACGCAGTGGAAAAGTGCTTTCGCCTGGTACTATACCAAGAACTTAACTTAAAAGCCCATCATCCCCTTGTTCTATGTTCCGTCACTTAATATAAAAAGCGTTGTTAATCATAAATGACTTTACAAAGACTTCGTGGAATTCATCGTATGCTCAAATTCCATTGCGAGTCTCAGTAATCCACCGTTTAAATACCGATAAAACGACATTTTGTGCGTTTGTTAATAGCCCCACAAGTATATTTAACAACATATTACTTACAACAATACAAAGTGCATATTTTGTATGGAAAATGCGTCAATGGGCAAGTTACAAGGAACAGTATGACGACCGTGCTGATCTATGACATGAAAGAAAAATAATTGCAGGACTGACTTTACTAACGACAACAGTAATTCTAATGGGAATATTTGACTTTTTAAAAGCAAAATCTAACAACAGGCAAATTTGTTAGCGAAGCTTCTTTCAATGGGAATCGTGACAAGCAAATGCAAATGACACTGCAGACACTTGATCAATTAAGAAAACTTAGCGTCCCGGCTGACAAGGAATTAAAACTTGAATATTTCTTTTACACCAACACAGAAGACAAAGCCGAGCAACTGGCGATTGAAATCGCAAAATTAAATTACATTGTACAACACGGTGCTTCCGCAGGCGATAAGAAACTATTTATAGTAACTGGTTGGACAGCTAGAATGAAAATGGCAGACGACGTTGTAAAACAGTGGACAAAACAAATGTGTGAACTAGGCTATAAATTTGACTGTGAATTTGACGGTTGGGGAACAGAACTAGACCAAGAATAATTATACAATATTACACGGACGACAATAACGGCAGCTTGTTAACAAATGACAGGTTTTAGTTTCATTCTTCACCTCCTTTGCACTATCCCACGAACTTCACTGAAACACAGAAGAGCCCCTTGTTCTGTGTTCTGTCATTTAACATAGAAAGGCTATAAAATACCAATCATTTCACAAAAAAACTATTTGTGAGACATTCATCGTATGGTCAGCTACCAATGCAAGTCTCACAAATACCACCGTTTTAATCTATTTTTTGTGAGACGGCCAAATACGCTGGATATTCCGGACCAATGAGAGCCACTTTTTCCTCGGAACTTGGGCTCTTCGTCAATTTTGGTGAAAAATATCTTTAAATATTACACATTATTTTTTGCTACATATCCTTCCTCTTTCCGGAATTCTACACCAATTCTGTTTAGTAATTTATAAACCTGGGCACTTTGATATCTTGTATTATAGGTGCTATTTATCCATTCCAGTAATATCGGCCCTGACCATCTTTTTCTGTCATACCCGTATTTCGTTGGCAGTTCTTTCAAGACAACAGATCTGATATTTTCCAGATCCGATTCCGATAAAATTGACTTCCGCCCGCGACCAGATAAATCGTAAAGACCAATTACTCCACTTTCCTCAAATCTGTGTACCCAATTTGTAACCTGCTTAAAGCTTATGCCATATATTTTCGCCACCTCTCGGCTAGATAAGCCCTTTGCAACCTGATACACCATATTTAACCGGGTTGCTACGACGAAACCAGAATCACTGTTTAGTAACTCCTTGATCTCCTCTGGTTTGGATCGTGTGATTTTCAGAACTGGTTTGCCCATATTTTTGATTTTAGACTTAAATATATTAATTATATGTGTACTTAATTAATATAATAATGTCGATATCTCATTTTGTACTTCCTGCTGGTATCCGTTTCGGACAGGTATCTATCAAACATAACAGCTCCGGTGTATTAATAACTGCCCTGTCTGCCCAAAAGTATTCGCCATGTCCCATCTGTAATGTGCGAAGTAAAACTATTCATAGCTATTACCATCGGAAGTTGGCAGATTTATCAATTGCAGGAAATAAGGTTCAGGTCTTGCTGCATTGCAGAAAGTTTTTCTGCGGTAATACAAAATGTTACCGAAAAGTATTTACTGAAAGATTTACAAATGAGCTATTAACTTATGCAAGACGATTTTGCAGAACTACAAAAACACTTGCAAAAATTGGGTTAGAACTGGGTGGAAATAAAGGATCTGCAATAAGCAGAGCTATTGCCTGTCCGATAAGTCCGGCAACAATGATAAGAACAGTCAAAAAAATTTGTTATTGTACGGATCAGCAGACTTCCGGAGTGATTGGTGTCGACGACTGGGCCTTTAAAAAAGGGAGAAATTATGGAACTGTCATAGTTGATCTGGTTAATGCCAGAATAGTCGATTTATTAGGTGACAGGGAAGCTGAGACTTTGGCCAACTGGCTTGAAAAGCATCCGGAAGTACATACTGTTTCGCGTGATCGCGCCAGTGCCTATGCGCTCGGAATTCGTAAAGGGGCGCCACAGGCAGTCCAGGTGGCTGATCGCTTCCATCTCCTTGTTAATCTACGTGATGCACTTCAGCGATCGTTTCACAAACACAGTGCCGTTTTAAAGGCGGCTTTTAAAGAATTTACTGAACAAAAAAATCCTGACAAACCGCAGTATGTTGAGGAAATTAGCGAACATTCCATTATTAAACCAAGTGTCCATACCCCGGAAAATACCTCATTATTTACAGGTAATGTAAGTTTACAAAGGCAGTTTAAATTTGAAAAAGCCAAAGAACTTTATTCTAAAGGTTATGACATCGGACCTATTGCCAAGCACCTTAACGCAAGTAGGAGATCGATAAGAAAATACATTCGTCTCGATGTGTTGCCAGCAAGAACAGAGCCTGTTTACTCTCCATTAATGAGTAACTTTGACAAGTTTAGGCAGTACTTAAGTGCAAATTATAAGCCGGGCCTTACAACATACAGACAATTGCATCAAACTATTGTTGCAAATGGATTTAATGGGAAATACAGCAGCTTTTGTGACAGGATGAACCAACTTGTTAAAGGGGGAGAAATGCAATTTGTGTCTCAAAACGAAAACATAGCTTTAAAACCACTGCCTGACATTAAAATTTGGTCAATTACGAAATTGTCCTTTATGGCCCTTTCCGATGTGGATAAACTAAACGTCACAGACAAAGAATTTCTTGATTTTTTATACAGATCATCCAGTATTATAAGTGAAGCATCAGAACTTGCAAGTCAATTCAAAAAGTTATTTTATACAAAGGAACCCGGAAGTCTACAAAAATGGATTGAACGAGCGATAAAGTCAGATTCAAGCCTGAAAACATTTGCAAAAGGAATACTCCTGGATTATGAAGCTGTGAATCAGGCCGTCATATCGAGTATCAGTAACGGGCAAGTTGAAGGACAAGTAAATAAACTTAAAACCATTAAGAGAAAAATGTACGGAAGGGCTGGATTTGACCTTTTAAAGACAATGGTACTCGCAAATTAATTCACCAAAATTGAAGAAGAACCCAAGTATCCCGGAATTTCCAAATACGCATCATGAGTAAATTCTCCATTCGGCTTCTTTTGAAAAGTACAAAATACCCATTACATATTTGGTGTTAAAAGTACATCAATCGGCGAGTTGTGCGTCAGCACATGTAGCACCTAAACGAATTAAAATGCATTTAATCGAAAAAACAAAACAATTCTTCAAGGAAAAATTGGACACAATTAGTCAACTTGACTTTGGGTGGGATAATAGACTTTATGACTTTTACTTAATATTTGGACAGAATGAAGAGAACAAATCCCCTTGGATAACAACTAATTGGGAATCAGATTTTGAGCCCTATTTTAACTTGCTCATAAAACAAACCGCATGTTCTAATGATTCAGGAATAAGAGCAACAAAATACAAATCTGAAAAGAGATTTTCCAAAAAGGACAATAAGGAATTTATTTATCATTCAGATATAAAATTAGGAAGATTGAAATGGGACAATAAATCTCACGGTAAATGGACGACACCTGACAATATTGAAAACTACTTTCTCAATTTTGAACTATGGACACCCATATGGACAATTTGCGACAAGAGGCAATCTCCTCCTGACATTTATATCTCAATGTCCAATCAAAGGGATTTTGAAAACAAGCTTGATATTAAATTTGGGTATTTCATTGTTGTTGCAATCGCTAAGAACTTACAAATTGATTCAAAACCCATTATAAAGAAGTTATCAGAAAGAATAAATTCGAAAGCGACAATTTTGAAAACAAGAAAATGGGATAAACCTGAGAAAGCAGGAGACTGGACTTTTTCAAATTGGATTCAAGACACTTTTAGCAACGGTATTTACAAAGGACAAAGTTTACACACCTTTGACTTTGGCGAATTAGAATTTGAACCAGTATGGGAAATAATATATCGGCAAAAATAGAATGCTGGACCCATACATCGATGTCTGTTTTACACAGATTTATTTCAATTGAGGCGGATTGGAGAGGGATGTGTTTCACGATACCTAAAAAGCACAATTGCCAGTGTCGATAAATTCCTCACGAAGCCCTCGTTCGTGAGACAGCCTCCAAATGCTCAGCTAACGATAGAATTCTCAGATAAACCACCGTTTAAATAGAAGTCTTTGACAGGCAACATTTTGATATTAAATTGGTTGCACGGAATTTTGAAGCAAGCCAAATCAGTTAACAACGATGAAAAAGCGCATTGTGAAAATTAGTAATTTTATTTTTAAGAGTATTCTCTTGATTTCACCCCTTCTCTTTATTGAGAGTTGTTCTCAAAAAAAAGAATTTGTAGAGATTGCGTCTGGCTTTTGGGAAGATCCTAGTATCCCTAAGATGGCAATCGAAATAAACCTTAACGGAGACTGTTACTACCAAGTTATCCCAGAAAATGATACAGGATCGTATTATTATAGTAAAATTTCTTTGAACGAGGCAAAGGTAATTTCTGATTTTGTAAAAAGTAGAATTAGTTCAACTGATTCCCTTTCAATATTTCAAGATAACGATGCTGTGGTTGCAGAATTTTTGATATACAATGAAGAAAGTTTTCGGCACGGATTTAAATACTTTGTGACAGGGACTGACGGAGATTCAATTAAAAATTTTATAAAATTGATTAAAACATCGCCTGATTTTAAGCTAATACCTTTCCACAAGTTTTATACCAAGATGCAAAACGAGACACTTCCTGTACCTCCTCCCGCACCTATTCCTGATAGATGAATAAACCATATGATAAACGACAGTTTAAATAGAGCTAATGACAGAATACGCTGTTAATCGTTTCAACAAAATCCTTATGTATCAATGATATGTGCCCTGCATTTACATTTTCTTATTTAAAAGAAAGTAAATTGTCACATTATCTGCAAATCTGAACCAACACTATCATATATGAATTTCAAAGGGGGCGTAATAATTATAGGTTCTTTACTTTGGGAGGAGACACCTATTAGACAAAAATGGAAGGCTTTGAACCTGCAAAGTGTAGACTTCAAACAAATGGTTTCAGTACCCATTCGTTATGGCAGGCAATCGTCAATGAGGAGTGATACCTTTACCATAATTTTTTCTAACCACATTTCGACCCAAAAAGGACAAGCCTATATCTTAGGCTTCAAAGAGAGAATTAAAAACGCCAACAATTTACAAAGCCAAGCTTTCGCCCTGGGAGCAGTAGAAGGTTTTTGGGAAACAGAAAATCCATCTATAAATAAAAGGTGGGGTACGGTTGGATTATTAATAAATCCGAATATTGATTTAAAAGATAAAAAGAATGCAGATGTTATCCGCAATTGGTGGACAAAACTATATCAAACATATACTGAGACTTTTGACAATTCACAATACCGGATTGAAGACAGCGAAGCCCCTGTTATTGACAAAAATGGTTTTTTACAGATACCGTGGACAAGCGAAATGGATGACTTTGACTTTTTAATCGCAACACCCATCGCCCCTAAACCCCACAAGCTCTTGACCTCAAAAGAAATTGCACTCCAAATGATAGCGAAAAATTACCGCACGTACTTTGACAAAAACAGAGAGAATAAAATTCACACCTTTCAAGACTTAGAAATTTTAAAACATCTAGACAAATGAAAATAATATCGCCGTGTGAATAGAAATAATGATCTTGGGGCTATCTTTAAATTCTATTTTGTTTAAAGTTTTCTCTCTAAAACGACCGTTTAAATCGACGTTTACGGAAATGAAATATTGATGTTAAATACTTCGGAATAATATTCATTTATATCCTGGTACGTTGGGACGAAAATCTTTGCGCCAGTGTCTTCCAAATTTATTATCTAAATGTTGAAAAACTGCTTGGTTGTACATTACCAAACAGTCAAATGGATATTGAATCAAATCCCCAAATTCGTAAAACTGGACTTTATACTTCTTACTAAAACGCTTTTGACTAAAGTAAGTAATGGGAGGATCACCACTCTGTAAGAACAATTTTAACTTACCAATACTAATATCGAATAGAGCGCAGTTCTGATTTATTTCAGTGCAACTGGTATGGACTGGCCAATCCAAACCAAGGAGGTCCGTATTTCCTATAGTTACAAGAGTATCATTACTGCCTCGATCTAAGGCTTGAAAGTAAATTTTATAAACACCGGAAGGTAAATCTATAATTTGAAAATTGCCTGAGCTGTCACTACGTGTACCTATATTAGTTTGATAGGTAATCTGACAATATGGAATTGGGTCACCGGTTAACTCTGAAACGACCAGACCTGATATTTTTAGCGATCCAGTGGATAACGTTTGAGCACTCGACGCGAATGATATAATTAATAAAAACGATGATAGCAGCTTACGCATTTTCATTGCTTATTTATAAGTGATCGATTAAACTTACAAAAGTTTAAATATAAAAGCCATTAAACCTTGTTTCTTGCAGTAAGAGTGCACAAACTGTCTATTTAACGACCGTTTTTGCGGACTCATGATAGAGTATATATTTATATAATTTAATAAATAAATTCAAAGTTGATTAGAATTAAACCTAATTTCAAAAATGAATAATAATGTTACCATGGCAGATATAGATCGCTCCCTAACTCCAGGAGACCGATTGTTTATTCAAACAGGAAGTCAACTTGGCTGGCTAAATCAAGCATTTCAGGGATTCGGAGATTTTGCCGACTGCTATCAAAATTGCGCACTTACTTTAATTGATGGTGCATTGCAAGATAGGTCACAAAGGGACTACAACATTTACCCCATCCTGTTCTTAATTAGACACTATGTAGATCTTAATCTTCTCTTTTGTTGAAGGAAGTTTCCCCTTTCTCATTTAAAGGCTCTCAATTTTCAAATGGTTAGATTTGATCTAAAAAAAGTGTTGTACAAACAAACGTTGCTTAGAATATACAAGCAAACGGCCTTTTTAATGATTGAAGAAATCTCGAAAAATCAATAAAGGGCAGGTCGTTTTGCCTTGAATTGATTGATTTAGTAAATAATAATAATTATTTAGCACACGGAAGGCAATAGTCTATTAATGGTCAATCTGCCGCGGAATTATATGTTCAACACCTCAGTTCAAAGACTGGCTGCAAAGCCGCATACAACGCATAGTAAGAAGGCAGGTAGACGATTAACGGTAATTTGTAAACCCCTTCAGAATGTATTTGGCTAAGAGCTCATCAGCCGGCGACTGCTGATTAAAATTGCCACCTGTAATTATTGTAACCATGTTTTGCGCAGGCCAAATATAAATTCGCTGACCTCCATTACCCTGAGCGGCGAAACCATCAAACCGTGTGCCCCCGGCGTTCAAATATTTCAACCACCACAAATAACCGTAATTTACATTTTGTACTACCGAATGCTTTGTTAAAGATGCAGTAATCCAATCCTCAGAAATTAGTTGTTTATTATTCCACTTACCTTTGTTTAGGTATAACAGACCGAATTTAGCCATATCTCGTGGGCGTAGTGAAAGCTGACAATAGGTTTCAGCACTCGAAGAATCTGGCTGAAAGTACCAATCAAATTTGGTAATGCCTAGTGGCGAGAACAACGTTTGTCTTGCAAATTCAGGAAGCTTTAACTTAGTTTGCTTTTCAATAATTCGTCCAACCGTTATAGGGTTGCCGGAGCAATACATCCCCTTACCTCCCGGGACATCACTCATGGGTAAATCCAATGTATATTTTACCCAATCCGCAGAATAATCCATATCGGTTTCACTGCCCACCGCTTGTGAATTGGTTATATCACAATCCAGCCCACTTTGGTTAGCTAATAGGTTTTCAATGGTTATCCTCTGCTTTGCATCTGAGTTGTTGTTAATCTGGTATTCAGGAAAAAAAGGTAAAACAGGGTCACTTACACTTTTGATCAATCCCTTGTCAATCGCTATTCCGGTTAAAGCAGAAATAAAGCTTTTAGTAGCAGATCTAAGCTGATGCAGCGTCTTTTGGGTATATTCATAAAATACTCCTCAAAAATTAACTTGTCATCTTTTATGATCAGTACAGAGTGAATATTAGGATAAGTTCCGTTGATAATTTTTCGAGTCATCTCATTCAACAACGTAGAATCTAAACCTACCTGCCAGAGATCGCCAACATTTAACCCATCTTTTGCTGCAACAGGTCGGTGATAATTGTAAGTTTTCGCGGATTGTCCAAGCCGGGGATACCACATCTGCGTTGGAAAATGAAGCGTGTCGCTTAGTTGTTTAAACTGCTGTTTTTTAACCGAATAAGCTATAACTTTCCCATCTGAATTTCTTTGAAAACTGATGGTATCGTGACTTTGATTTCTAAACAGGTTGAGATCAATGGGAAACAATGGGTAGCGGCTCTCTGCAATAATGGCGTACAACAAAGAATCCCGGGGTGACGCAGCAATCTTAAGCGTCGTTTGATTTTGATATTGATATAGGCCCTGGAATTCCTGAAGTTTTTGGTAGGATCTAAAAGCAGGTTCCTGGGCCCGACCGGTAAAAGACAGTATTAATAAGACATAAAGGATTAAATACTTATTCATATGCGGGATCAGTAGTAATTATTGGATTCGCCTCAATTAATCAAAGACTGTACCAAATAAATAAAACGCCCCAGCGTATCATTATTGCATTAATTTGGTTTAGGTCATGTCCGTTACCGGACACTACTGTTCGATTTTAAATTCCAGAATAAACGAAGCGAAAACCACTGTGTTCTCTGTATAAAAATACGTTGTTTTTAGACGGATATGGCCTTCTCATGTAACAACCGTTAAATAAGATTGTCAGAGGTAAACTAAACTATATAATATATAATTTGCTGTATATCAATAAATTATATTATAATTTACTTTTGACCCGAATCGGCAGTTAAAAAGTTACACAATGTGTAACTTTTTAACAAGTACGAATAGATAAACTTTGAAATGATGATATTACTTCCTCTTTGATGGGTTTACAGTTCTGGCTGTGGTTATTCTGATTGGGGTTATTATAAATCTTGGGCTATACAGGCGCAAGCAAGCAAACTATGCAAGGGGTTTTAATACGCCATTTCCCAAGACCCATTCATAAGCCTAGTTTATCCATCATCGGCCTTTCATAAACAACATCTTCTGCCGGGTATCGCAGCACACCTTCAAATTTACCGGATTGCTTTGCAAGTGCCCAGACAAGGCTTTCTCCCGCCGGAACGATAGAAGGCATTTCTTGGTAGATTTTATCTTGATAAGCCACATCAGCATCTACGACTTCCCATCCGTTTTCTTTAAAATGCTGGATCAAATCGTCCAGGAAGAGAGCAGCAGCCAGGTTATGATGTAGCAGTATGACGTGGCTTATTTTTCTACCAGTTAGTTTGGTCGAAAGTGAATCATAGTATAAGGCGCGGCTCATCAGGTGATCCTTATAGTAAGCTCGGTACCCCGAAACATCAGCTTTGGGATTCTCCCTTAACCGCTTTACCAGCCGACTGTCAATGTACCAATCAGATGCATCGATTGAAACATGCCCATTTTTGTATCCACTTTTCTTCATAACCTCCCTGAACCCACTTACTTTTCCAGTTGTATTACCTTCTTTCAGATAGGGAAACCGAAAGTAGGGATAGAAATTGGAATACTGCTTGATGATCGAATCATTAGCTACAAACTCCCGCTTGAAATCATCAAGACTGGTATTCTTGCTGTTGAAATTGGGATGGGTCAATGTGTGATTTCCAATCAGATGTCCCGCCTTGTTCCAGCTCGACAATACATATTTCCCCTTTTCATCGGTTTTATTGGCACCTGATGAAAAAAGGATAACTTTCACGCGATGCTTTCGCAAATGGCTGATCAACAACTCGTTCCATTCTACCAATTTATATCCGGGAAAATCGTTTGTTTGCCCGTCGTCAAAAGTAAAAGCTATTTTGGGCCTGTTATTGGAGACGACCTGAGCGTCTATCCCAAATCCAGCAATGGAATACATTACCAGTGTTACCAGCAAAAATTCAATTTTCATAAGAGTGATGTTATTCGGATTTGAGGCTCTTAACCGGATTGACAATGGCAGCTCTAAAAATCTGATAAGCTACGGTAATTAATCTAAAATGCCTAATAATGAATATGCTCATAGAGCCGCGAATTCTGGCCAGTTCACAAGGCCGCTTTCCCTCCAAGAATCGTAAACATAATGATCGACACCGCTACGATTTTGAAGTGAGATTTTAACGGTAACTACATCCAGCAACGACGTTTAAGAATTTTGGACTCAATCACTCCTTAAATTGTCGATCGGGTTAGCTGCCGCCGCCCTTACGGATTGAAACCCGAGGGTAAGGCCGGTCATTATAAACAGCACAAAGGCCGTAATGCCATAAAGCCAAAATGATATTTCAATTTTGTAGGCAAAGTCATTGATCCATTTATTAGCGATGATAGATGCCGCAGGCAATGCCAGCACGTAAGAAGCAATTAAAGGATTTCTAAATTCTTTACTGAGCAACAAGACGATGCCAAGTTCGGAGGCACCTAAAACTTTGCGCACGCCTACCTCCTTGGTTCGATTAAAAATAGAGTAAGCAACAATGCTAAATAATCCGAATCCAGAAATAATTACAATCAAAATGCAAAACACGAGAAAAACCCTACTGCTTGTCGTATCGGATTTATGCAAAAGGTCGTACCTGTCCTTCAATGTATCGTATTGAAAAGGTATTTCCGGATTGTTTTGTTTCCAGATCATCGATATCTGTCTCAACACTTCTTGCCGAGATCTTTCCGGTGAGAGCCGAAGCGCCATTTCGAATCGGTGATAGCCAACCTTCATAACTACCGGTTTCACCACCTCGTGAAGAGATCCAAAGTTAAAATCCTTTACAACACCTATCACTTTATAAGTGGCGTAAACCGAATCCCGTTCGTTTTGTATGGATAGTTCAAGCGCCAGTGGATCTTTTTCTCTGGCGTTCTTCGTAAAATGTCTGGCAGCTGTTTCATTGATAATAATTGACTGAATATCATTTTCATGGACGTGAGAGAAGTTTCTTCCGGAAATCAGCTGTATTCCCATTGTTTGGATAAAGCCCTCGTCGACAGTCAGCCAGTTCGCGGGCGCGGCCAACCGGTCATGCTGATCTCTGGAAGGAAAAGTTACCTTGGGACTGCCCCATCGGTTCTGCGCAGGAGTATAGCCCGTAATTGAAGCATTAATAATACCCGGTATTGTCAGCAAATGGTTTTTGAATGCAACAATCTTATCGATTGATCCAAGCATGTAAGGATTGGATAGGGTTATGATGTTTTCCTTATCAAATCCCAGACTTTTGTTATTGAGAAAACTGACCTGATGGTAGGAAACCACACTCAGCGTAATCATAATGGTGGAAATCGAAAATTGAAGCACTACTAACCCTTTTCTCCACCCAAAAATGGAATGCTTCTCCTTTACTTTACCTTTCAATGCATCCATGGCTTTGTACGAGGACAGATATAGTGAAGGGTAAAAACTGGCTATGATAGGTATAACAACAAAAAACCCAAATAGCAGGGACAAAATATTCGCATCGAGCAAACTTTCCGGAGCAAAGCGCTTGGAAGTCATTGCGCTGAAATCCCTTAGAAAAAACAAGACTACTAACACTGCAATAAGTATTGCAAGTAAGGTACTTATTGCAGTCTCCAAAAGAAATTGATATCGTAACTGCCTGTTAACCGCCCCGATTGCTTTCCGTACGCCGATTTCTTTTAACCGTCCAAAGGATCCTGCCGTATAGAGGTTGACAAAATTTGCCAACGTCATGATCAACAACAATAAAGAGACGAAAACAAGCGAATAGATATTTTTGATATTGCCGACGTACCCATTTTCATCTCCAAAGTTTGAAAACAAGTGGATTTTTGTGATCGGTTGCAGATTGAGCTCTGTATTGCCACTCCCCGATAATTCCTTATGCATTTTAAGTTTACTTTTGAGGAGCTCAACATTCGCATTTGTTGCCAGCAACGCATATGTATAAACCTTGCTTTTGTCCCCCATCCAATCCCTGTGCCCGGTTGGCACCGAGGCAAATAGCTCCGATTCAAAGTGGGAATGGCTCGGAAAACTTTCAAACACGCCAGTGATGTTTAATGGTATGCGGCCGTCCAGGGACAATGTTTGCCCAATTACCGATTTTTTTTTCCAGCCATTGCCAAACAGCCTCTTTGCAATTTTCCTACTGATTATGATGGAAGATGGATTGATGAGGCATGTCGCCTGGCTTCCCGCTAAAAGATCAATCGCGAATACCTTGGTAAAAGATGAGTCGGTGTAAATGATCCCTTCCTTAAATGCAGTTGCATTGTGATAAAGAAAAACATCGTCCTTTGATAGCAGTCGGGTAGTACGCTCAACTTCCGGGAATTTTTGCAGCATAGTTGTTGCAACATTCCCGTCTGTTTGTGCAGAAAGATATTCTGAACCTTCTTGCTTATACTTTGAAGTGATCCGAAATAAGCTGTCTTTTCTTTTATGGTACTGATCATACTTCAACTCATCCGCGACGTAAAGCGCAATCATGAGCGCTCCTGCAATCCCGAACGTAAGGCAGGTTACGTTCATTATGGTAGAAAATCTACGGTTGAGTAAAGACCTTAGTGCTATTCTGAAATAATGTCTGATCATAATGTTCAATAAAACGGCCTAACTATGTTCAATTTGCGGAACTAATTATGGGCTACACGCCGGAGAAAAGAACTTATCTGTCTTTCCTGTTCCTTCCTTCACAATTCAGTAAGTGCGGTCCGCGAATGGAAGAAAAAAAAGTCTTTTAGAAAGCGTTAAAAAACTATACCAGAACGAAAAATTTACTGAATATCAGTGCGTTAATACCTTTTTTCAGTATAAGTTTTGTTCATAATTGAACACTGTTGTCCGGTTTCAAAATCATTAATTTGCCTTCCGACGGAAATTGGCCTGAAAGGGAATCCTCAGTCGCCGATCCAGAGAGCGGATAAAATAACCAATCTTTATAATCTTGCCTGGTAGGTTCTGTTTTATGGTAATAATGCATAGCTGAGTTACTATGACTGAACAGCTGAGAATATTCGTACTTTTTCGGATCAGACAAGCCTTCTAAAATTTTAGCCTGGTTCTCATATAGTTTCAGATCAGGGTGTTTTTATATAAAGCAGTTCCTTTTTGATAGGCAATTAAATGAAAAAGCAAGAGAATATCACCAAACGGGTTGGCTATATGCAAGGGTATCCACCCCGGATAAAGAACAAAATCCTGAAACCAGCTGAACCAGTTAAGGGATTACGCCCAAAGGCGAAACTTTGAAATCATTGGCAAATATATAGATTATGCATCCGGTCGGAAGTTGCTTACGGAACGGTATTATAATTATCTGGCTAAGAAAAAGGAATAATATCAAACCGCTATTTCCCGTCCAGTTGTAACGAAAATCTCCATATCAACAGACTGGGAAAATATTTGTTTAATACAAATCCAGATCTTGGCGACAATGGTTTACGGCCATTAATAAAGTCAAAACTAAAAACGTAGTTCCTTAACGCCGTTTTTCGCCCATTTGTAAGAAAAACCTCAAAGTTGAGAACAACGCAAACTCAATTAATTTCCTTTTCCTAATTGTTTGCGATATCGTTTTACACTGGAAATACTAACACCAGTCAAATTTACAATTTCGGTAACCGAAAGCCCTTTCTCAAATCCTTTTTTTACTTTTTGAAAATTAACATCATTAACACCACTAGGCCTGCCAATGTGTTTTCCTTTTGCCTTCGCCAACAGCTGGCCCGCTTTCGTTTTTTCAAGAATCATTTCTCGGTCATACTCTGAAAGCGCAGCAAAAATACCGATAACCATTTTTCCGGCAGGAGTCGAAGAATCGATCCCAAGATCCAAGGCTTTAAAAATGATACCAATTTTTGAAAATTCACCGACCAAATTAATGAGGTGATCCCTGCTCCTACCTAACCGCGAAAATCGAGAAACAACAACAGTATCTCCTTCCCTCAATATGGCCATCATTTCATCCAATTGAGGACGTTTAACTGAAAGCCCACTGATTTTTTCTTGGTATATTTTATCGCAGCCAAATTTTTCCAAAGCCTCAATTTGTGTGTCCGTATTTTGATCAACGGTAGAAACCCGGGCGTATCCAAAAACTTTATTCATTGGTATCAAAAAGTTAGTCTCACAAATATAAATCAAAATTGGTGACTGAACCTACTTTTTGAACCCGATTTTAGGATGACTTTTTTATTTTGTGAGCTACAATTTGAAAGTCCAGAAAGGTATGGCTTTTTGAGCTAATTAATTAAGTACTGATAACGTCAAATAAGAAGGGACTTCATTTGACCGAATTCTGATAAAACCAATTTTAACGGAATACACCCCAAGCAGCGGATAGGAAATCTTTTACCGTAAAATAATTTTATTAATAATAATTAGAATAATAGTCATAACTATAATAAACAATTAGTTACATTTACCGATAGAATACTTTCACTTAATGTGTAAATTATATTTGATAAATTGGTAGAAGTAGTTGTATAAAGTAGTTATTTGTTTAAGTCAATTTTCTATTTTTCTCACTCTTTCCCTTCCCTAGCATGAAAAAAATTATAGTCCTCTTTTTTATTTTTATCTTATCAGTATCATTATTTAAATGTAAACAGGAAATAATTTCTGATGATTTAGTCAATAATAAATCTTTGAGAATTTCAAGTTTTGAAGTTGATAAAGAAACTGCATTGAAAGTCGCACACAAAATTTACAGAAGTCAGCAAAATTTGAAAAATGAGCGATTATCCAATGAGATTGATACTACAAGCTTCGTAAGTACAACAAAGCAAGTGAAAGATAAAGAAGGAAATTTAATAATGTATTTAATTGAAATTTCAAGGTTTGTTAAAGACTCGTCAAATTCAAAATATGAAGAGCGTTTTTTTGTAATTTCCGCAGATAGAAAAGTCACGCCCGTATTGGCAATGGGTGAGAATAAAATTGACTTTGATGGTGATAATCCGGGACTGAAAATATGGAGGGATTATGTTGGTGGAATTATTGTCGATGCAAAAAAGACCTTATCAAAACCTAATCCTGAAATTGACGCTCTTTGGCAAAAATATGCGGAAACTGGTGTAACGGCCCGTCTGATGGGTTCTCCATATGATGATTGTACAGACCCTCCTTGCCCAGGTGGGCCATGTCCTTTGGATGAATACTCTGAAACCTCGGTACTATTACCGACGAGTTGGGGCCAAGGAGAAGTTTACAATTATTTCTGTCCAACCAAGTCTAGTTGCGATTGTGGTAAAACAACTCCGGGATGTGGAGCCGTTGCGGCAGCTCAAATTATGAATTTCTATCAAAAGCCAAATACTTATGTACAAGGCACGAGTAATTATAATATCTATTATCCACTGCCAAATTCTGTAACCTACAATAGTGTTATTAATTGCTTACCAAACTCTTCTGAGATAATGATTGCGGGGTTAATTAAGAGGGCGGCCGGAGATATGTATATGACTTATGGTTTTTCTGGATGTGCATCATTTAATTGGCGAGAAGACACAAAAAAGGCTTTTCAGGCTGCTAGTTATTCCAATATGGGCACCAGAAAAAGTTGGAATGATTACGGGGTAATTGATGCAATAAGATACGAAATTGAAGGGGGGCACCCAGCAATAATGGATGCTACTACTAAATTTCTAGGTTTTAATGACTGGCATATTTTTGATCTAGACGGCTTCCGACGTTATAAAACTTATTATAAGCAAGATCCGAACAACCCGATGAGTGGCTGTTTGGGATATGAATATTACTATTTCCATATTAATTGGGGGTGGAATGGAAGTGATAATGGTTTTTATGGATTAAATAATTTTACTGGTAGTGGAAATGTTTATGACACAGCGTTGAATGTTACTTACGGAATGAGACCTTAATCTATATGGAAAAGATTTTAACAAAATATATAATTTTTTTTGCGGCTATCAGTATGATTTCATGTGAAAAAAATTACAGACTAGAAGCCAATAACCGACTGACACAGAAGAGTTATATTGCTACTAAAACGTATAATACAAATACAAAAGTGAGCACTGACCTTACTTCTAATATCAAGCAAAATTTGACCTTTGGAAGCGCGGATACCTTAAAAGTCATAAGAAATGATTCGGTTGTTATGCAGTTGACAAATTATGGTTTTGTCGAATGGATTGGAAATGAAAAGGACGGAAAGGCACTGTACAGTGGGATTAATTCGGAAGGTAAATGGTTTGTCTTATTTACAATAGATTTTGACGAGCCGAAAACATCACCTATTACAGCCGGAGTGTTCATGCAAAATGAATATCGGCCCAATGCAGACACATTATGGACTTATTATGTTCCTGGGCTGTAACTTTGGCATAAATCACATTTCTAAATAATATGAATTCTGGGAAAGAATTTATATTATTTCCCAGATATTAGAAAACCGAATTCAATATCAAAATTTTATTAACAAACCGTTGCAAAATCATTCTGCAACGGTTTTCTTTTAATTTATCTTATTTCAAGAACTTTAAACCACATGTAATGAAGATTGCGGCGTTCTATCTATAGTATGTGTACGAGTTCAGTTCTAAATTCCTCCCATTTTAAAAGTTTACAGTCTAACAGGACTATCCGCTTCAGATCCTAAATTTGCAAAATTTGGGAAAAGTAAAAAACGCAGGTAATTATGTAAGTGTCCATAATTATCAGACAGTTTGAAAGTACAGGAAAACCCCGATTTTCTCTAGTTTTTAATTGTCCAGTTTGCCGGGGGGAGGTCATTTGTTACACTTTGTTAAGACATTCATACACTTCAAGATCTTAATTGAATCTGCAATTTCAGCTAAAGTGCGAGTTATCTGTAATAGTCAACCCTAGATCTGACAGCGAGTTTTTTTAGAAATTTTTGAAAAGAATTTAAGAAGGGGCCGGGAAATTTTCGGCCCCTTCTTAATTTACATCGTTTGCGAGTTTTTGTCTTTACTATTGATATTATTCAACCAATCGGGTAATGAATCCGAAGCATCGAGCTTAAGAAATTGAAATTAGGCTTAATAATTCCTATTTAGCATACTAATAATCAATTTCTTAACCGTCTCCATTTCCTCAGGTTTACTTGCAGCAGCAAAAAGGTCAGACTTGCAAGTGCTTCATTGCTTATGATCGTAGCCCCAGATTTTGTTTTCAAAATATCGTTATTCTGTAAAAAAAGCAAAAAGCAAGCGGTAGCGATTCGCTTATTTCCGTCAACAAATGAATGGTTCTTAATGATCAAATAGAGTAATGTAGCTGCTTTTTCTTCAATTGAAGGATAGAAGTCGATATCTCCAAACCCTTTACTGATTTGTGCCACGGAGCTCTGAAAGCTATCATCCTTTTCCTTACCAAAAATATCAGAGTCGAAATCCCTTCTCAAGCTTTCAATTATATTTCTGTAATCCGATAAATCCGGAAATTCCTCCTGCCGAGTTGTGATACCTTTCGAATCCAATTTTTCATGATCATAGTCGTCCAGTAATTCAAGACCTTTGGCGAATTGATCAAGCAAGGTTAGGTCTGCATCCCCCATCTTTGTTTCAATTGCCCGGCTTAATATTCGGATTCCGTCCTTTAAGGTCTGAACCTCTTGTTGCTTTTGATTCAACCGTTTCTCGTTAATCGCATAACCTTGGATCAGATAATCTTTTAAACGCTGTGTTGCCCATTGCCGAAACTGAGTTGCTTTTGTTGAATTCACCCGGTAACCAACAGATATAATGACATCCAGGTTATACAAATGCATCTTTCTTTTCTTTCCGTCTGCTGCAACCTGTTCCAAAATGGAACAGGTTGCAGCAGGATCTAACTCACTAGATTTGTATATATTATTAATATGTTTTACGACAGCTGGACGTTGAACAGAGAATATCTCAGCCAACGAATGAGCGTCAAGCCATACGGTTTCTTCTCCAAATTTTACTTCTATTTGAGTTTGTCCGTCCTGGCTTTGATATATTTCAATTTGATTTTCCATTTTCTGGATTTAAAATTCAAGTTTACAATAAATTTATAATCTTTCTGGAGCAAGTTGCAGCCGGGGCTGATTGGTCAACACGCTGCCCTCAGAAGTCTTATATTTCAGAGAAAGTCTTCGATTTTTTCTCTGCCGCCCCCCCACAAATAAAAACAAGTACATGAAAGGCACCCATGTATGAATAAGATGTTTGTAATTATAACATCATTTAGGTACCGCAGGCATATTAACACCACCTGCGATACCAGTTAGTCTTAAACGTCTCTTAACTTCTCCTTGAGCGCCTTCATATCCTCACTGATCTTCACATCCAGAATCTTGGCATAAATCATCGTCTGCTTCAAAGATCGGTGTCCAAGCATTTTCAAGACCGTTTCAATAGGAACCTTGTTACTTAGCGTTACTGTGGTGGCGAAAGTGTGACGAGCAATATGAAACGTGAGTGTTTTTGAAATTCCGCATAAAGTAGCAATCTCCTTCAGGTAGGCGTTCATCTTCTGGTTACTTAAGACCGGAAGCACAACTCCCCGGTTACTACACAACGGATCATCTTCGTATTTCTTCATTATTTCCAAAGCCGTTGGGAGCAGCGGAATCCTGGTAGCAGCATCAGTTTTTTGTCTGGTCGTATCAATCCAGAGATCCCCATCCATTCCGCTGACAATGTCGGTACGCTTCAACTGCTTTACATCAACATAGGCAAGGCCGGTATAACAGCAGAAAAGAAAGATATCACGGACGTTACTAAGGCGATCCATTTCAAATGCCTTTTCTGTTAGGCGTTGAAGCTCCGCCCGCGACAACGGATTTTTTACAACTTCTTTTTTAGTCAGTTTGAATCCCTGGAACGGATCATTTTTCAGCCATTTGTTGTTAACGCAGATCAGTACAATCTTTTTAAGGTTAGACATGTACTTGATGGCTGAATTGCGATTGCAACAGCGGGCGCTTCGAAGCCAAAATGAAAATTCGGAGATGAATTCGAAATCAAGGTCGCGGATCTGCCGGTCATCCATTTTATACTTCCACTGAATAAATGAGCGCGTATGCTCAAGGTCGGTTTTGTACCTGCTTAATGTGAGTGGAGCAAACTCTTTTCCTACAAGTGCTGCCATCTGTTCGTTATGGTATTGAAAAACTTCCAGGATCGTCCTTGTTTCACTGCTTTTTCCAAGCAAAATATTTTTCAAAGCCTCGGCAGATAATTCTTTGTCATCTTCGATAAGCATTTTCTTTGCCTGACACACTTTGGAGCTCAGAGTGTCCAAATACGCGTTAAGGGTTCTTGAATCCTCCTTGTTGCCGATTGCACGCCCGGCGTCAATACTCCAGTTGGAGGGGCTCCAAAGCTGCTTTGTAGATAATTCTGCCGATTTCCCGTCGACTGTGATCCGAAGGTAAACATAACGTAAACCATCTTTTTGATTCTTGGCGTGTTTTAAATAAAACAACATACCGAAACTGTTTTCCAACATGACGCTAGCGTTTAAGTGATAAATATCGAGCCGCTGCGCTTTCAAATCAAGATGTGCAACAAATGAACATCTTGCAAATCAATAAGTTAACACTCCACAGCGTCTTTTTTTCGTTTTTCATTGAACTCCACGAATGACGCTGGAAATGATGGGAATTTTGGGATATCCCGAAAAGCAAAAAATGCACGTAAATCATTGATTTACAGGCATTTTATTGACTTTAAAAACTTCTAAATGGGAGGGAGACGGACTTAGAACCCTCGACCTCTGGAATGCCGGTTCCGCACGGGTTATGACGTTTTACTTCCGAGCAACTCTTTTAATTTATTCATATCATCACTAATTTTCTTATCAACAACCTTCGCATAAAGCTGTGTAGTTTTCAAATCCCGGTGGCAAAGCATTTTCGAGACGCTTTCAATGGGGACACCATTAGAAAGTGTTATAGTTGTTGCAAAAGTGTGTCTGGCCAAATGGAAAGTTATCGTTTTTGCGATGCCGCATTGATCAGCAATCTCTTTTAAATAAGAGTTCATTTTTTGGTTGGACAGGACTGGCAATAGCTGACCTTTGTTTACACACTGCGGATGATCTTCATAACGTTTTAGTAAGTCAATAGCCGTGGGAAGAATCGGTATACTGGACCGGGACTCGGTTTTTTGCCTTTTAATCAGAAGCCATTTCCCACCGTCAATACCATCAACAATTTCTGACCGTTTTAGTTTGTGAACGTCTGCGTACGCAAGTCCGGTGTAACAGCAAAAAATAAAAATGTCCCTCACCTGGTTTAAGCGATCCGCAGCAAATTTCTTATTAATGATATCAGATAATTCTTTTTCAGTTAAAGCCGTTCTATCTACCTCATGCTTTTGCATTTTGTAGGCGAAGAAGGGATCTTTTTCCAACCAGTCATTCTTTACACAGATCAAAACAATTTTCTTAAAATTAGCAAGATATTTCATTGTCGAATTGTGACCACATTTTCGAACACTTTTCAAATAAAATTCATAGTCGGTTATGAATTTAAAGTTAAGTTTCTTTAGGTCGATATCATTCTCCTTGAATTTCCATATTAGAAAATCCCTGGTATGCTGTAAAGATGTCTGGTATCTCTGAAATGTTCCATAAGCATAATCTTGCCCTACGAGCTTTTCCATTTTATCATTATGCTCCTGAAAAACCTCCATTAACATTACCGGCTTTTCGGCAATACCAAACCATCGATCTTTAAAAAGTTCGATCGAAATTGACTTTCCCTCTTGAATTATGGCTCTATGAATGGCATGGGCCTTTCCTCGTAAAGTATCCAAAAAAGAGTTTATGGCTTTTGCTTCACTGGATGTTCCTTTTACTTTTCCCGTATGCACTGACCACTTCTCCTCAGAAATCAATTGCTTGGTTGTAAGCTCGCACCGCTGTCCACCGATGGTTACCCGTAAATAAATTGGAACCAAATTTCCCTTAGTAGCCTTTAATTTTCGCGCATGAAAAATCATACTCATTCTTTTTTCCATAATCTCCACCTTTTTTATTCTAAAATGAAACCTCTTTTAATGACCTGGCAAGATGTTCACATGCCGTACATCTTACTGATTTTCAAAACTTTAAAGCAAATTCGGATACCTGGATTTGGAACTATCTTCGAGTACCCGAATTTCCCCCACAGGGATTAATAAAAATTGAATATTTTGGCTGTTGGAGAGAAAAGAAAAAGCCCGTAAATCGTTGATTTAGGGGCTTTTAAGTAATTTTGATCTTTCAATCAGTGGAGACGGAGGGATTCGAACACCCCATCTATATATCTAATAATCAACAAGTTAAAACAACAACAAAATGACTACTCACCGAATTGCTCACCTGAATATTAGAGCTACAATCTGATAGTAAAATTAATATTTTTCATTTAAGTATCCAAGGGTTCCAATCTTAATAACATATCAAAGAAAAATTTTATGTCTAAACAGGCTTGTTGTGGACGGGACTCGAACCTAACCAATATACTACTGTACATCAATTGATTACAAGCTGTGAATGTTCAAGACTACACGATTTACGCACTGGATTTCATATATTCTAATTGAAAATCTAAGTGCCCTGCTATAAAAAATATCCTGTCAAATTTATCTCGAATTGTTTGTAGCAATTCTTATTGTATAAAAATACCAAATGATGTCGAATGTTGCAATTCTTAACTCGTAAAAATATTATCACTCAAACTGATTGTTGAACATGCGGGTTAAGTGCCTTAAACATGTATTCGACTTTACTTAATATCTAAGCAGATGTCTAGCGCCTTCCTAATCATGACAAAAAGTATTTTTCATTGGAATCTCTCCCAACAAATTACTAAACCTAAACATTACTTATTTCACAAAACTCACTTTCTGAGGTAAAACTTAAAATTTGATTTCGCAAACAGCAAGATGAAACAATAAAGACACAAACTTCACAGATTAAATGAAAAATAATTTAGATTTCATTTAATCGATCGTTTTCGCGAACACGTAAAACCAGGTGTTGAAACGAACAATTTTACCGAAATCTGAACTAATTTACCATTAGCCCATTTTGGTTCAACAAAGTAAAGTTAAATTAGTCCTTGATTTAGGAGGAAAATGATGTGATATCCATGGATGCACAACATTGGAGCACAATACCAAAGATCGGTCCTTTTTATACCCTAAGCTGATATCAGAATGCTGATCACCCACTATGGCAGGTGTAGTATTTCGGACAACCGCTTTGAGGTTTGAAAGAAATGGTTGCCATTTCAAAATATAGTAGTATTGAGGGTGATCAAATATTTCATAAAATGGGATTATAGCTTCGCCTGAGATAAGGAAATCGCTGCCGAAGATTTAAATGTGCAGACCTTCTTCTGGTCTTTTGCAACAAATTCGAGTACTAATAGAGTTATTAGTATCAATGCTAAATTCTCACGCCGCTTTCAACGAACCAAACCGCGTTCAAAAAATTGATTGATTTAGCGGTGATGGATTTCGACACTCATTACGGTTCAGGATTGGAACGGTTCTAAAAGAAATGATAAATGGCAGATAAAATCCGATATAAGACAAAGATTGTAATCATAGGTGCCGGTCAAGCAGGCCTGTCCGCCGCTTACCATTTAAAGAAGCTCGGCTTGTCAATCGGCCCCGATTTTGTCGTGCTGATGCTGCGCCTGCGGCAGGTGGTGCCTGGCAATTCCGTTGGCCGTCACTCACCCTTAGTACTGTAAACCGAATCCATGATCTGCCCGGTATGTCTTTTGAAGAAACGCTGGATACGGGTAGCGAGACAGTACAAGCTAGTATAGCGGTGCCGCACTACTACGAGCTTTACGAGCGGAAATTTGGAATCCAGGTTTATCGCCCATTGGAAGTAGAAAATGTTTATCTCCACAAGGAGCGGTTTTACATTGATTCTACCGAAACACTGTTTTCTACATTAGGCATTATTAATGCCACCGGTACCTGGGAAAGTCCCTACATCCCTACCTACCCGGGAACTAATCTCTTTGGTGGTGAACAACTGCACACACGGGATTTCAAATCTGCCGACTACTTCAGGGGCAAGCACGTTATCGTGGTGGGTGCCGGAATATCCGCCATTCAACTGCTCGACCAAATTTCAAAAGTGACAACCACCACCTGGGTTACGCGCCGCGCTCCCGAATTTAGAGAACTGCCTTTTGACGATGTAGCCGGCCATAAGGCAGTGGCTATGGTGGAAGAACGGGTTAGGAATGGGTTACCACCTTTGTCCGTCGTGTCTGTTACGGGCTTACCCCTTTCGCCGGAAGTCTTAGACATCAAAAAAAGAGGAGTGCTCGAACGCTTTCCAATGTTTAGCGAGATCACAAGAGGCGGGGTAAAATGGGAAGATGGCAGGGAAGAAAAAGCCGACGTCATTCTATGGAACACTGGCTTTAAGGGAGCGCTGGAGCATTTAAAAGCAGTGTTACCCAGAGAGGAAAGTGGTGGCATACTGATGGCTGGCCGGTTCGCAACAATGGTTGCCAAAGAGCCACGTATCCATTTGCCCGGATACGGCCCATCGGCTTCAACTATTGGCGCCAACCGAGCGGGACCGATAGCTGCCAGGGAGTTGATGGCCACATTGGGTCTCGCCGGCAACCGGGAATCTTAATTAAAACCGCCGTCTAACAACGACACTGTTACGGTTAATCATGCGAGGTATGAATTCGTTAATTTGATCATATTCTCGTGTACAGCCGCCGTCCTTAGCGTAGAATGATGTATTAAAGCGCAATTTCAAAAGATTGTTATAACAATGTTAGAATACATAAATATAGCTATAAAACAAAATAATATTTGGCTTAAAGTTATAATAATTGCTATACAAAGTTCATGAAACAAATTTTATTTTGTTCCATGATTTAAGTTATGTTAAATAGACTTTTTAGAGCCATTGTAATTTTAAGAAGCCCTACTAACAAGAAATTTATTAACTACCTTCCCTACTATACTTTTCTATTCCTTTTGAAAGTGGCTATATTCAGTTAAATTGAAGGATTGTACATAAATGACCAATAGCATGGTAAGTTATACAAATAGTTGTATATCCTGAAAAAACCCTAAGCACAAATCACATTTATCTGCAAGCATTTTTATATTCGTTATAAAACTCTCCTTTCGCAAAGTCTTTATGGTGCCAATATGCAGGACATTTATCAAATTCCTGATCGCTCATTCCAAATGTATTTTAAACGATTTCTCTCAATCTTTCAATATTTCCCATCCCATAATCTACTATTATTAAAACTTTGCAAGAATATACAATCCATTCATTTTCTATCTATTACAAGATATTTCCTATATCTGAACATCTCCCTGTCAAGGTATTACATTCCTGTATTTCAATAAGTTAATTCTAATATAAATAGACTTTTTTGTATATTTATAGACTCTTTTATCTATTTTTGCAAGTAAACTAATTATAGGACGCTGGGCGAGCTGCTGGCAAACATTAAAATACTATCTAATGAAATTATTTATAGCCGTTATAGCCGTAAAGCCTGAGATATCTCATCACGAGTTAGCCGGATACGCCGTAGAAGAACGTGAGCATTTTATGGATTTGGTCAGCAAAAAGAAGATTGACCATTATTATGAAAAAACAGGGGTTCTAAAATTCTGGTGCATTGTATATGCACCTGATATGCAGCAGGCCGAGACTATTTTGCATGGATTACCTTTCTATCAAAAAGGCTTTTTGACAATTGATATTGATGAAGTAGAGCAGAAAGGAAATATTTAACCGTACATAGACCTTTTATAGTTGGCCCTTATTTCGAAGTATTTAAATGTTGCCATCTGTTCAGATGTAATTACTATACCTTAACATATTATCATAATAGACAATTTTATCTATTACTAACAATAAAAAAATTAAATACATAGAAATGGAATACAGACAGCTAGGTAATTCAGGATTACGAGTACCGGTCCTTAGCTTTGGAACAGCCACGTTTGGCGGGGGAAATGATTGGTTCAAAGCATGGGGAAGCACTCAGGTTGAAGAAGCTTCGAGGATGGTGAACCTTTGCCTGGATGCAGGCGTAAACTTTTTTGATACAGCCAATGTCTATTCAGCAGGAGCATCTGAACAAATACTTGGAAAAGCTATTTCGGGATTGCGTGATAAGGTTTTAATCTCCACCAAGGCTGTTTTTCCGACTTCATCAGATATTAATGATTTTGGTTCTTCCCGGATAAACCTTAGAAAGTCCTGCGAAGAAAGTTTAAAAAGACTTGGAACAGATCATATCGATGTATACCATTTGCATGGATTTGATGCAAATACCCCCATGGAAGAAACAATCAGAGCACTGGATGATCTGATTCAATCAGGCAAAATCAGATACATTGCATGTTCCAATTATTCCAGTTGGCATTTGATGAAATCCCTTTCCATTTCGGAGCGCTATGGATGGTCAAAATTTGTTGCCCACCAGGTTTATTACTCCTTACTTGACAGAGACTTCGAACTGGATCTGATGCCTGTAGGCATCGATCAAAATATCGGCTCTATTATCTGGAGCCCTCTTTCAGCAGGAAAATTAAGTGGAAAGTATAACCGCAGGAGTGGATTTCCTGCTGATGCAAGAATTGCACAGGGTGGCAGCCCGGTCCTTGAAGATGACAATCAGGATCGGTTATACAAAATTGTTGATGTACTCGAAGAAGTTGCCGGGCAGACAGAGAAGTCTGTAGCTCAGGTTTCACTTAACTGGTTATTAAAGCGGCCTACCGTATCAAACATAATCATTGGGGCCCGCAATGAAGAGCAGCTTAAACATAATCTTGGCGCAGTTGGATGGAGCTTAACCATTGAACAGGTAAAAAAATTAGATGCCGCAAGTGAAGTTCCCCGGGTATATCCTTACTGGCATCAAAAGCAATTCCCATTGCTAAATAGTACAGTGGATTTATATAAAGTCTAACCTGTATTTAGTTTACATTTCTGAGATAAAAAAGGAAGGCATTGCTTAATGCCTTCCTTTTTTAATTTTGTTGCAAAAGAATCTGCCGGTTAAATATCAACAGTAGTTTAACTTACCACAACTCACAATTTACTTTGCGGCTTGTGCAAGCTCCTTTTTATGGATCATTGCCCATTGTCTAAACGTTAACGCAGCTTCACCTGTAATGAAAGGAACGTCATTACGGATGGTTCCGATATATCCCATTTCTCCGTTACTTACCTGCCTGGTAAATTCAATGGCACCTTCAGCATACCAATCTTCGACTGCCACACTTCCACCAATGAAAACAGCTTTAAAATCCTGGTGTGATTTAACTTCCCCTTTAATGTCTTGTCCTAAAACTTCCGTAAGTATGGCAGCAATACCTGAGGCATCCAGTACCTCTGTACTCATCCAGTAGTCTTTGCTGCTGTGTTTTTCAGGTCCTTCCAGTAGTACCTGGGCCGCTACGGTGGCAATGTCCTGCCCGGCCACCCATCCCATTCTTTGATCCCCCCAATAGGTTGTAAATTTACCATTCTTTGGAGCAAAAAAAGCAAGTACATTTTCCATGAACATGTTCGGATGCAGGTTTGTCCATTTCATCCCACTTGTTTTCATATAACTTTCAATGAGTTGATGCCATGCAAAATGGGGATCAGTACAATCCCATTCCCCAAAGATTCCCAGATGCACTATATGCTGCACACCTGCTTTTTTTGCTGAGTCGATTAATACTTTACTCTGGGTAAGCATGGCAACCGAATAGCCGGTTATAAGAAAAACCCTGTCCACGCCGGCAAGTGCTGCTGCAAAAGTCTCTGCCCTATCAAGATCAAGGTACGCAATATCGATACCTTTTGACTTCAGCTGCTCGTATTCGGCGCGCCTGCGAGACGTTACCCGAACTTTTACGTCTGTACGATCTTTTAACTTCTTAACAATTAATTGGCCGATCTGTCCGGTAGAGCCTAAAACCAGCACCGTTGGTACTTTTAAAGAATGTGACATCGTATTGTTTTGAGTTAGGGTAAGGATTGCTTTTAAAAGTGATAGATATTATTTACATCTGAAAATTCTGATATCAGTGCTTTACACTTCTAATATTCAGCCATCTGTTTGTCTTTAAAGCACCAAAGCCAACGCTCTTTGGGTTCAGCTGAAATAGCCACTGGATGGCCTTTTTCAGCTGCATGCTTACTCATGTGTTTGTTGGGCGAAGAGTCGCAGCAAAGCGTTTCCCCACAAGCCTGGCAAGTACGCAGGTGTACCCAGTTACCGCCGGTTTTCATGCATTCGGAGCATTCATGTTTTACTGGAAATTTCAGTTCTGTGATCGCTTCCAGATGGCCGCATATGCTATTGTTATCTGCCATAATATTCCATATTTCAGTTCCTTGTTGTCTTAGTTTTCGGCAAGGTATTTGTGCACAAAGGAAATTGCCATCGAACCTTCGCCAACTGCCGAAGCAACCCTGTTCATAGCTCCGGCACGGACATCGCCAGCGGCGAAAATACCCGGCATACTTGTTTCCAGAAGGAAAGGATCTCTTTTTAACTTCCAGGCTAGTTTGAAATCAGTATAGGCCACGAGCTCATGGCCGGTTTCAATAAAGCCCTTTTGGTTTCGCTGAATGGTACCATCCAGCCAGTCAGTAAACGGTTTGGCCCCTATAAATATGTACAGTGCGGCAGCATCTCCGGTTGATTTTTCGCCAGTTGCAACATTTTCAAGGGTGAGCTGCTGCAGATACTTCTCTCCTGAGGCTTCCCTGATTTCGGTACCGGTGAGTACTTCGATGTTTGATATATCCGCAATTTGCCGGATCAGGTAGGAAGACATGGTATAGGATAAACTGTCTTTGCGAATAACAATATAAACCTTATCCGCAAACTTTGAAAGGTACACCGCCGATTGTCCGGCAGAATTTCCCCCGCCAACAATGTAGACATTTTTATCCTTGCATGCTGCGGCCTCTGTCATTGCAGCCCCGTAATAAACCCCTGCCCCTGTGAAATCTTCTACCCCAGGTGTTTCAAGTTTACGGTAATCAACCCCGGTTGTAATAATTATTGCCCTGCTGTTGAGCTTGCTGCCATCTGTCAGCGTTATGATTTTGTAGTTGCCAGCATTCTTTATCGATACAACTTCTTTAGGAGATAAAAATTCCGCACCCAGGCGCCTGGCCTGACTAATTGCTCTTCTTGCCAGGTCTGCTCCGCTAAGTCCTGAAGGAAAACCCAGATAATTTTCTATCCTTGAACTTATTCCGGCCTGTCCGCCAGGCGCTTTCCGTTCAATGACCAGTGTTCGCAGCCCCTCGGAAGCCCCGTAAACTGCTGCAGCAAGTCCGGCGGGCCCTGCACCGATGATGACCACATCATAGATTTCTGCCGTGATTTCAGGGTTGGTTCCTATGCTTTCAGCAAGCGCGAATATATCGGGCTGCTTCAAAATCACTCCGCCATCGAGCAGAACAACGGGCAGGCTTTCTTCACTGAGACTGTTGAGCTCAAGCAATTTGCGTGCTTCCGGATTTTTCTCAATGTCCAGCCAAAGATAAGGTACCAGGTTGCCTGCCAAATAATCCTTGATGTTGTGTGAGAAAGGTGAATACTGGTAACCAATTACACGGATTCCTTTAAAATCTGGTTCATAATTGCTCTGCCAGTCTACAAGCAGATCATCAAGCAGCGGATATAACTTTTCCTGTGGCGGATCCCAGGGCTTCATCAGATAATAATCCAGCTGGACCCGGTTTATGGAATTAATGGCGGCCTCAGTGTCCGAATAAGCTGTAAGTAAGATGCGCTTTGCCTCCGGGTAAATTTTCATGGCCTTCTCCAGAAATTCAACACCTTCCATTTCAGGCATGCGCTGGTCACAAACAAACATGGCTACCGGCTTAGCCTCGTTTTTAAGTTCAGTAATTCTTTCCAGTGCTTCTTTTGCGGAAGTAGTGCTGATAATCTTATACTCGGAAGCATAGCGTACTTTTAAATCCCTTGCAATGGCATTTAATACCTGCCGGTCATCATCTATTGAAAATATTATTGGCTTTTCCATGTTGTCTTATTTTTTATTGGCGGCACTGTAGTCAACCGGTAAGCAGACAGTAAAGGTGGTTTCACCCGGCAAGGACTGTACTTTGACAGTACCTTTGTGTTTTAGCACGATCCGCTGTACGGTTTCCAGGCCCATGCCAGTTCCTTTGCCGACGTCTTTGGTAGTAAAAAACGGATCAAAGATGTTTGATCTGATCGTTTCAGGTATACCCGGGCCATTGTCGGTAATCATGATTTTAACAAATTCACGGTCTTTTTGGGTTGAAATGGTTAATTTACCTTTCTTATTCACCTGCATACTGTCCAGGGCATTATCAATAAGGTTAGTCCACACCTGATTGAGCTCCCCTGTGTAGGCCATAACCGGTGGAAGCACTCGATCGTATATTTCATCAAGTTCGATGTTTCCTGCCCGGAGTTTATGACCTAAAATGCTAAGGGTATTGCTGATTCCGCTGTGGATATCCGAAGCTGATTTTTCCGCCCCCCGATCCATATGGGTATAAATTTTAACGGATTTAATCAGTTCAGAAATCCTTGAGGATGATACCTGAATATCCCGGATCATTTTTTCAGTTATAAAAATGTGATGCATCCAATCAAAAACAGATGACCTGATTTGCTCAGGGATGAATCTTTCCAACAATTGAAGATTTTCAGGGCTAATATTAAAATCAACAAATATTTCCGACAAATCCTCGGAATTAGTCACTTCATGTTTATCCAGCCAGCCAGCAACTTCTTCTTCTTTTCTGGATCTTTCCTTCAGACTTAAGCCTGCATTATATTTTGATGCCATGATTCTTAGCAATTCCTTATTTACGTCCCGTGCCTGTGAGGGTTCCATACCCAATGCGGTAAGTTCTTTAAGTGCTTTTGTCTCAAAATCCAGGTGCAGGCGAAGTGAAAGTGCATCGCTAACCAGGGCAGCAGCAGGATTGTTCAATTCATGTGCCAGGCCGGCAGCCAATTTTCCCAAGGCGGCCATTTTATCATTTTGCTGTTGAAGTGCTGTAAAATCACGCACCCTGTTATTCATCATATGCACCAGTGCCTGGGATAGTTCAAAATGATCCCTTATCATTATACGTATCTCTTTTGTATTGAAAGATACTATTCTTACCGGCCCAATAGCCTGTACAAAATAACTTGCATGCGTACTTCTGGAATAAGGCAGATAACCAAATATTTCACCTTCGCCCAAGGTCACAATTTCCCTGTTTTCATTCCCCTGTTTCATAAAGAGAATGACATGGCCTTCCACAATGAAATGCGGTCCGTCGATATCTGTGCCTTCAACCGTTATAAAGTCACCATCAAAATAATTGAACACTTTGCTATGTTGCTCTAACCATTCCAGCTGAGAAAGGGGAACACCGGTAAGCGCTCCAAATTGCTTTAACTGATCTTTATGTTGTGCCATTTTGTTTCATTAATTGTGATTATGTTATCACTCTACTTTGGCAGCCTGTTCATTTTTAGCCTCTTTAAATAACCAGAAAGAAAACATTTTTGTTATCCGGGGCATAATGATATAAGTTAAACTCAAAGTCATTACAATCGTCATAGAAAACAACCTTATCACTAAGGGGATATCAGGGGCTATGGTATTAATAAAAAGCGTTAAAAAGCAAATGAGCGTAAAGACAGCTGACCAGGTCAGTAAAGCCATTTTCCACTTTGGAGCAGTGAGGTTAGCAGGCCGCAGCGGGGTCGAAAACCAGAATTCCACGCCTTGCTCATAGTGGATTTCCCCTGCTTTGGCAACGAGTGTATCCAGCTTTGAAACCCAATGTCTTCTGATTTCGGAAGATTCCCATTGCAGTCTGTTCCTTTTATCATCGAACCGCACAGTAAGTGTATATTCATTGCTTTCATCAAATGGTTTAATAATATTAATACCCTGATAGCCTTCAAAGTTTACAGCATCGTTTACAATATCATGAATCCACTGTTCAAAAGCTTCGTTGTGGCCTTTTTTTACGGTATGTGTAATGACAGTAATATCAGTTTTCATTGGGTGATTATTCTTTGGTTTACTGCTGCACTTTTTCTTCCTTACCGCTCTTATAGAAAAACTTGTCAATGCCCAGTCCTATACCCAGTGTCAATCTCCACCTCCCTTTAAATGCATCGTAAAAAAGGGGAGTTGAAATGATATAGTGTTTATATTGAAATAAAGGACCAAAGGCTAAACCCGGCGTAACAGCTGACCTTCCGGGTACTCTCTGTGATGTATCCCATAGGTACCGGAATGCTGGATATACATTAAGTGCAACTGCCGAATTTTTAAATTTATATTTGATTCCACCTGCTACAAAATTCAGGTATAAGGAATGTATATCCGTTGACACCAGCGCCTGAGCCGTTAGCTCACCTGACAACGCCACTTTTTTATGATCCTGAGCCAGAACGGACTGGATTTCTAAAAACAGAAAAAGTGTTAACACGCATTTCAGCAGGTGTAGCTGATAGGCTGAGCTGTAATAGCTTGTAAATTGTATCATCAATCTTCTAAAATGAGTTTATTTCAAGTGCTTTTTATAGCTGTGCCCATGGCCGTTATGGTAACCGGTGATTGCTTCTCTATTCTAAAAACGGGTTACAATCAAAAGACAAAAAAACGCTTTCCTTTTTCCGGATTTTGAATGGTGGCTTCTACTGCGGACCTGAAATCTTCCAGTTGATGTTTACCGCCAATATGTACATAGAAATCTGGCTGCTTTGTTATTTCTATAATATCACTAAGCATTGTAAAGTCACTACTTTGAACAGGTGCAAACAAGTAACGGTAAATATGAGCCTGGATCGTAAGATTGGTCATCAGGATATCAAAGTTATGCAGCTCAAATTTTTCCCTGCTCATCCCGCCATTAACAATTAACTTGCTGCCGAAAGCAACAGATTTAATCAAATCAGCAAGTTGAGGGCCACCCACATTGTCGATAATTCCGTTAACACCCCAGCCACCTGTAACTGCCATGATCTTATCTTTTAAAGACCCTTCTAATTTTGAGAGCTCTATGGTTTCCGTTGCTTTGGTAAGCTGGGCACCTAATTCAGGTCTTTGCTTTCTGACGATGGATACTACTTTTATCCCCCTTTGAGCTGCATATTGGGAAATAATTAGGGAGAGGGAAGAATTTCCTGCTGTTAGGGCAAGCCACTGCCCTTTTTCTACTCCGGAATCAGTAAGCAGATCCCAGGCGCTAACCAGATTATTAATCTGTGCAGCTTTTTCCAGTGGAAAATCCTTCGGAAGCTCGATCAGATATTCGGCAGGAACTGCCACATATTCTGACCAGGTATTGTAATAACTGAAAGCTACAAAAGCGCCGGGTTTCAGCATGACATTCTTACCCACTTTTTCTATTGTTCCAGCTCCATGGCCTCCACCAACCTGATGGGGGAAAACCGGTTTTTTAGGCTCGGGATACAGGTTTTGAATAAAAAGAAAATCTCCTGGGTTGATTGATGCGCCAACCATACGAACAAGCACATCGTTATCGCCAATGACAGGAATTGGCAGCTCAGCCAAATAAAGCACCTGCTGTGGAATGCCAATTTTATCAAAAATTAATGCTTTCATGCTGTTAAATTTTATTTTAAGAAATTAACCCGGATCTTGGTGACACGGGTTAATCCAAGGTCCTATGCCACAGATGTCTTTAAAGCATCGATGAATTCTGCGATGGTAAGCACGGCATGACCAAAGGCAGGATACGATATTTCAATGGCCATATCCTGGGCACGCTCGGTAAATTCTGCCACGCCATCAGTCAGGAATGTCACGTGGTATCCTGATTCAAGCGCATGCCTGCCGGTACCTTCAACACAAGTCTGGGAGGTAAAGCCTGCCAGTACCACATACTCTATTCCATTGTCACGAAGCTGCTTGTCAAGATCAGTATTAAAAAACGAATTGTAGATATGATGTCGTTCTGCAACGATATCACCTTCCATCGGATAGTAATCCTGATAAAAGTCAGCACCTTTACTGTCTTTCCAAAACACCTTATTATCTTTTCCCCATTGCATCCGGGGTAGTACATGAGAGAGATTCTCAAAACTATGCTCGTCCAGGCCATGCGGCGCATAGACAATTTTAATGCCTGCCTGACGTGAGGATGAAATCAGATTTTTCAGATTTGCCTTTAGATCCATTTTTTCGATCATGGGCTTCACTCCCGCATTCAGCTTGCCGTCATCTGCCAGAAAATCATTCAGAACGTCTACTAAAACAAGCGCTGTTTTGTCAATTTGATAGGTGGTCTTCATTTTAATCCAAGTTAAATTAAAATACTTCTGTTATTTTATCAGGGTTGCCGTAACAGTTCCTTTCACCTTGATAATTTTTGAAATCGTACAGCTTACACTAGCTCTTTGGGCAAAGTCCTGAAACTGCTCCTCGGTGGCATTTGGAATACTGGATTGCACATTAAAATGCAGACCTTTGATTTCAGGGTGCCCTGTACTTTCTTCAAATCCAAGTTCAACTTCAACTTCGGTATTGATACTTTCTGTTTTCAAGTTGTTCTGCCCCGCTATATTGGCCAGCGCCTGATTAAAGCAGGCCGCGTGTGCCGCTGCCAGTAGTTCTTCCGGACTTGCTCCGGGAGCACCTTCAAACCTGCTTGAATAACTGACCGGAGCATTGGTCAAAATGGCTGATTTTGTTGAAATTGTCCCGGTTCCTTCTTTCCAGGTGCCTTCCCACGTTGATTTTCCTATTGCTTTCATAAACAGGTTATTTACAGAATTATTGATTTATATAATTTATTCAGCTAAGGTGCCCAGGTAATGCCCCAACCTTAATTCGGTATCTGAATCTTGTTGAAAGCCCATGTCCATTAACTTTTCAAGCCTTCTCTGAGATTCAGGCCTTTGGTACAGGTCGAAGAATTTTCTTGTTGACTCCATGATCTCAAAGGGCCCCGGACCGCCGCCAGACCTTTGCAGGATTGTCGCTTTGGTTGCCTGCAACGCGGCCATTTCAAATCCGGCAATGCGCGCTGCCAGATTGTTAACAAAGCCGTCCAGCTCTACATCGTCAAAAGCCCTGTTGATCCAGCCATATAGTTCGGCAGTCTCAGCCGTATAATCATCCGAGCTTACGGCAATTTCAAGTGCCCGCGCATATCCTGCACGCAGTGGCAGGTATTCTGTTGCTCCGCCACCCGGCATTAAGCCCATCCCTACTTCAAGGTGGCCAAAAATTGCTTTCTGCTTACTGGCAAAACGCATATCGCAGGCAAGAATAAATTCTGATCCAATACCACGGACACGCCCCCTTACCGATGCAATGCTGATTACACCTGAGTTGTGGAGCCTGTTGGAAACATCGACCCACTGCTGAACGCCAAGCTTCCCTGAAACCATTGGTACTTCTGCACCACGCAGTACATCAAAGTGAGAGACAAAATATTCCTTGTTGGCACTGTCGAAAACAATGACTTTTAATTCCTTATCAGCCTCAATCTGGTCCATCAAAAGCTGAAGGCCGGATATCATATCAGGGCCCATCAGGTTGATTGGCGGATTGTCCAGTGTTACCCTCCAGAATGCAGGGCTATGCTTTGTTATTAACAGCACTTTCTTTTCAAGATGCGGATACGCTGTTTGATTGTTCATTATTTATTTGTTTAAAGGTGATACAATGGATGTCTTGCTGGCCAGGTTACCAGCTTATTACTTCTCCCAAATGATAGAATTTACCAGACGGGCCTTCATCATCAATGAGTGCAAGTTCTACGCTGGTCTTGGCGCCTTCGGCAATTTCCAGTTGTGCATCAGCCGAACCCATTTCTGTTTTTACCCAGCCCGGATGTGCAGAGTTGACCTTAATGCCAAACTCCTTTAATTCCTCAGCCAATAAAATGGTAAACATGTTCAAAGATGCCTTGGAAGCATTATAGGACAGGGTACGAAAAGCAGCCAAAGGACTATCTGCCATAGACTGTATAGATAATGAACCCACACCGCTTGAAAGATTGACGATCCGGCCCGAATCGCTTTTCTTTAAAAGTGGTAAAAGTGCACTGGTCAGGTGCACTGCACCAAAGAAATTAGTCTTGAAAACCCAGTCAAAATCCTCAGGTGTAGTTTGGATATTCACTGATTTTTTCAGCATATCCTTTGGTGCTACCCCGGCATTGTTGATTAGTATGTCCAGTTTTCCAAATAAATCTTCAATGGTCTGAGCCGCTGCCAACCTTTCTGATTCCCTGGTAATATCAAGCTGAATGCCATGTGCATCTATCCCCAGTAATTTGAGTTTAGCCGCCGCCTGCTCGGCATCGGCGAGTTTTCGTGCAGCTAGAACCACAATAACATTTTGCTCACCCAGTTGTTTGGCCGTTTCAAAACCTATCCCGCGATTGGCACCGGTGACAAGCGCAATTTTTTTGTTAATCATTATTCGAGTTTATTTAAGAAGGCATATTTAATTGGTCATAGGCCTTGTAACCGCTAGCGGTCATCTGCCTGAAGTAACCAAGGGGAGAAAAACTACCGTATGCCGTTGGTAAGAAACTACATTTGCCAGGGCTTGTGACAATGCATTTTTCACCTCCGGCAGTCAAAGGCGGATTATTTGGCTTCTTTTAAAATGATCTTGGCCAATTCTGACGGTGCGGAGATAAATGGCGTATGACTGGTCGTCAGCGTGTACGTATTGGCAACTTTTGACCCCTTCACCATTTCCAGTTGGTATGGGTAGCTCACTGCATGGTCTTCTGTGGTGAAGATGTACGCTTTCTTTATACTGCCAAAATTTTTATCGGTTAGGGTAACCTTATCTGCAAACGGGGCAAGCGGTTCATCGGTCCTGAAATTGGCCACGACGTAATCAGCAACTTTTTTAGGAGCATCCGCTACAAACACATCAGTAACCAGTTCTTTCTTAATAATACCCCGGCCATGCTCCTGGTCAATAATTAGGTTTTTGCCAAGATGCGAACCCGCGTCTTTTGTAGAAAGAGACAACAAGCTCTCACCCGTATGCGGCAAATAAGCAGCCAGATAAACAAGTTTTTTTATTTGTGACGGTATTTGTTCGGCCACTTCACTGATTACAACCCCGGCCATACTGTGGCCGACCAGGACAATGTTATTATTTTCACCGATGGCAGCCTTTACAACGTCAACATAGGTTTGCAGCTTTATATCGGCAAAAGAAGTCTGGTCTTTTCCGTGGCCCGGAAGGCTGACGACTATCACCTGATACTGCTGTGCCTTAAGGAGCGGTGTAACTGCATCCCAGGCGCTGGCATCAGACCATGCACCGTGAACCAGCACAATTATACCGGATTTACCTGCCTTCGTAGTTTGCTGTGCTTGAACGGAAGTAATTCCGAATACTATCATCGCAAGGAAAAGAATCGTTTTTTTCATCTTAAATTGGTTGTTATTGGTTAATTATATTCAGAGCTTCCAAGGGGTTTGATGCATACAGATTATAAAGTTCCTTTGCAGCTCCTACATAAATTTCTTCTTCGTTATTTTCAATTCCGTCGATCAGTGCCTGAGCTACCTGAATTGGCGGCATTCCATTTGTTTCACCACCGATCGCTTTTGTAAATTCTGTATTTACAAGCGGTGGCAATAGTTCAAAGACACGTATGGAAGTATCTTTTGCCAGAGTACGTCTGAGCGTGATGGTGTAAGAATGAAGAGCTGCTTTACTATCAGAATAAGTTGGTATTATGCCAACAGGGAGAAAAGATACGACGGAGGTTACATTGACTATCGCTGCTTCAGTCTGGGCACTCAGCAAAGGAAGGAATTTCTCATTCAGACGAATTACTGACAGATAGTTGGTGAGCAGTTCTTCTGTGGCTTTTTCAAAAGCTTCAGAATTCTGTCCATGGGAATAAACAGACGAAACCGCTGCATTATTGATCAATACATTTAAAGATCCAAACTCTGCTGTAATTCTGGCAACTAGCTCTTTTACATCTTCTGCAACGGTGATATCACTTGTCATTGCAGTGATGTTTTCGAGTCCTTCAACGGCTTTTTTTAGCTTTTCAGGTTTTCTTCCGGTAATAATTACCCTATTGCCTTTTGAAGCCAGCAACTTTGCAGTATCCAGGCCTATTCCGGATCCGGCACCTGTGATTAAAATTGTTTTACCTGATAGAATCATTGGAATAAAACGTTTATAAATGTTGAAAAATATATTAAAATAGACAATATTATCTATTTTAACTCCTAAATAAATAGACAAGTATATATAATAATAAATATTATTGTCTATTTTTAAAATTAAAAAAATGCCTTTATGTTAAAATAAGAGCATATTGCGACAGAAAGCTTTCGTTCTTGAATAATAGACAATTTCGTCTATTTTTTAGTTCCAGCCTATAAGGCATTCCCATTTGCCGGAAGCGAATAATTTTATTTTTCGAAAGTTTTAAGTTCTGATTTAAGACTTTTAATCAGTGCCCGCATAGGCTGTGCGCTTCCCAGCGTGCGGCCTATAACGATGCCACCTTGTACAGATGAAAATAATTTTATAGCGAATTCATCCGGATTTAACGAATCTTTAAATTCCCCGTTCTTAATTCCTTCGTCTAAAATATCAGAAAGAAATTTTTGGGCAGCAATCATGTTTTTCTTTACTTTTTCTTTGATAACAGGGTTGTTGTCATCTGCCTCAGCAGCCAAATTCATTATCGGGCATCCTCCCTGGATAACGGTGTTCAACGGATCACTATTGAATTTCAGATAAGCATGAATCCTGCCTTTAGCGGTTTTTTCCTTGGTCACAAACTCTATGGTTTTCCTGTCATTCAGGTCTAGTAAATAGTCTGCCGTTTCGTTACATAAGGCATCTTTATTCAAAAAATGGCCGTAAAGGCAGCCTCTGGCAACATCGGCAGCTTCAAGAACACTATCTACCGTAGTCCCTGAAATTCCCTTTTCATTTAGAATAATTGATGCTTTTTCAAGAATGTATTGTTTGGTCCTTTCTGCCTTCCCCATCGCGTTAAATTATAAACAATAAATTTAATAAATACTATTGTCTTTTATAGTATATTTTTGTCTATTTTTTAGTAATTGTATGCTACGGAAACCATTGATAGTTTGAACTAGCCTACCCTTATGACTTTTTACATATACTACCTAGCATGACATAAGACGCTATACGTATCAGTTGACATAACCACTGTTATACAACAAAATATTATTTGGTAAACTAGTGTTGATAGCACCCCTTCTACATTCCCCACTTATAGTTACTCCACTTTGATTTCTCTCGTTTTGAACTGTGTGTCAACTTATATGTAAATATGAGAAACTCATAAATATTTTTGGTTAACTAGTCATGCTTGATATTGCAAATGGCTACTGCAATAATATATTACTGCACAAAAGGGCAACTTTCGAGTTTTGCCAGCAGGCTTTAACGTTAGTGCAAATTATTATACACCTAAGGCTTTAAATTATAGCTCAGTTACGGATAGAATAGGTTTCAAAATGATGTCTTTTCTTTCTTCGGCGGTTAGGCGATCATTTTTATCGTTAAATTGGTCACTAAATAAGAATCCTCCCTTAATATGAAAAAATCGCTAGCGCTCATTATTGGTAATGCCGACTACAACGATAGGAAACGCAACCTTGTTAACGCAATCAATGACGCCAATGCGATTGCGGAAAAGTTGCGTACAGTTGGTTTTGATGTCATACAACAGAATGATTGCGATGGAAAGGCATTTGAACAGGCGGTCGCCGACTTTGGCACACGGCTAGCTGACTATGATGTCGGGCTGTTTTATTTTTCCGGCCATGGACTTCAAATCGAGGGTGTCAACTACCTCACTTATGCGAGCACCAATTTCTTCGACGATACCGCAGTTCCGGGCACGTCTTACCGACTGGACCGGGTCATCAAATATATGGAGCGTACCGAGGCGGTGATCAAGATTCTGATTCTGGATGCCTGCCGGGATAATCCCCTTGAAAACAGGTATCGAGGAGCGCAAGCCACCGGTCTTGCGCCGATCTATGCGCCAAAGGGTACGATCATCGCATTTTCCACCTCACCAGGTGAATCTGCCCAGGATTATGGAATGGGAAATAATAGCATCTACACAGGTTCCCTGCTTCGCCATATTGACGATCCGAATATTCCTATCGAAGAGGTCTTTAAGCGCGTGCGAACTTCCGTCTACTCACTTACTCAAGGCAAGCAAACCAGCTGGGAGCACACCTCCCTGATCGGAGATTATTATTTCAACTTTGGTCAAAGGGTGGTTTCTCTGCAACTACCTTATAAGCCTCATTCGGTTGCCGACGGAAAATACATTGCCGATGATTCAACATTTGGCAAGATAATCTCAGGTCTTAGGTCACACACCTGGGAAACGCAACGCCAGGCCATGGCTTCTATAACCAGAACCAGTGCTCGGGAATTAGATGACGATTCTTTGTTCATACTGGGACGAAATATCCTCCAGACAGCAGAGGGTGGCTGCTTCAATGCAGAAGATTTTATCAGGCGACTTCCCGATAGCCTGTCGATGTTTGGTTCTTTCAGAGGCGTTCACCTGATCAACGGGATGCTTTTTGAGGTATATTTTGACAAAACGGGCGCTTTTCGTGAAGAGCAGTTAAAATCAGAGTGGTTGCAGGAACTCCTTAAACTTGAAAGCCACAGCCAGTTTCGCAGTTCGTTCGATCTTATTTGGGCCAACCTGCGGGGATGTGATGATACACTGTTCTATATACCTGGAAGCAATGCAATGCCGGTCGCTGTTGAGGCAACGTTTCAGAAAAGTGTTGAAAGTAACTATTTTAGCGATGAGCCCTCGGCTAAGGACTCCTACAAGCTTTCTTCATTGAAATTTCAGGATAATGAGCTGCTGATTGAACATGGAATTATAAAAGTGCCGATCCAGTTCAAAGATCTCCCGCAAACAGTCGCAATTTGGCTTTCTGTGCCCGAATCCAAAATCACAGTCAGCACCTCCATGCCTCTGCAGCCCACCGATGAAGTCTGGGTACCAAGGGGGCTTCGGCTTTCAAAAAAGGTTAAGCCTCAGGACGAAGATGACTTGTTCTAAAGTTAAGTTTTTTGCAGCAGCGCCTGATAGAAGATTCGGTCTGCTTGCCGCTTGCCCGGTTTACGTTTCAGAATGATGCCGCTTGCCGTTTTGAATTCGAAACTATCCCAGGCCAAGGCAGCTTTGACCACTGCTGAATTTGAGGGGGTTTGATTCCGGCGGTGGCGATACTTTTAACCGGAATTACCTAGTTTTTCCTATTTTATTCTGTTATTAGCATTATCAAAATCCTTCTTCAAATATTTCAATTGAGGGAAGCACAAGTATGCTTTCAGCAGATCTGACAACCTGCCACGTGAAGAATATAGAGTCACTGTAGGCACCATTGTCGCTCTGAGATAACTGTTATATATCTTAAAGACATTTCAAACAAATAAAGTGAATGAACTATATCAACGAGAAGTACGTACACAACCTCCTTGCTAATCATTATTCCCTAGGTGTCAAACATTTGATCACGCTCCTCGAACGCCTTTTATCTGATCTTGAAGTTGAAGGTGACCCTATGCCAAGACAATTACTGCAACATAATTTATCAGGTCATCGGAAGCGAGAGTTGAGCGAATTCGCAAAAATCGATGTAGATGTGGTGATAGAACTTGATAACGCCAGTAAAAAAGTTTCTGTTAATTTGAGGGATTATAGAAAGCATAAGGAATTTGAACGCACTTTTGAAGAAAGGCGTGTTGTAATGCATATTGTAAATAAGCATTCTGAAAAAACTACTTGGGTTATTCACCTTCCCTTACAAGCGATGATGAAAGGATTCGGCGACCCAACGGAGGGGTACCAATGCTACTCTCATGCTATCACTATGCTCGATGAAGATGGGAAAGTGCGAGGGAAGGAGATGTTTTACTGTGGGATAACTTCGCGTAGCTGGTTGACCAGAATGGCAGAACATTTCAGAGAAATAAACAGCGGCAGCAATAAGCTTTTTCACAAGCAATGGCGCGAGTTTCAAGGAAACGCATCTGTAATTTTAAATTCCGAGCTTATTGCATTGAACCATAGTTACGACGCTGCTATGGCTTGGGAGGAGTGGATTGTGGATCGTTATATGAACGAGAATTGCTCCTTGAATATGATTCCAGGGGGATTTAAGGGTCTGAAGTACTTGCACAAACTTGTCTACTTGTCTAGGTTGGATTCAGTCTCCCTGAAGGACCGAGAGGCCGCTATCTCAAGATATGCCCAAGAGCACCCTCGTGCAGGTGTTCCGAACCTGTTAATCGGCCAAATGTGGTTGAACGATGAGTACTATGCCAAAGTTATCGGCAGTAGAGGAAATACATTTTCAGCAGACGACGTAGCACTGATAAGATCACTGGCTCAAAGTGGCAAGTCTACCCATGAAATTGCACACCAATTTGGCATCGAGAATACCCAAAGAATAAAGAATGTTTTACTTGGGAAGACCTATTACCGGATGTAATGTATTGAGGAGACAATACTGATCTCTGGCCTGGGAATACTCTGGTAGCCTTCTGAAGCCCAAAAATTTTTAACCACTTCGTTCATCTCGCTGGGTGTCACATTAGATCGTAAATTCAGATATGTCTGGATGTAAGGATGATGCTTATATTACAATTACTCTAATCTTATTGCAATAGGCTACAACTGATATCACAGTATGCTCATAATCTGTAAAAATAGAATATGGTCAAGGGTTATCGAGGGTTAAAATACGCTTCTGACCTAGGCTAATTAGATGTAACTTATTGATTGATTAAGGTTGACATTGCAAAATCACTGGCCAGCAAGGGCGTAAGGCTCGGTGAGGAGGAAAATCCTTATCGTAGCTTATAAGAAAAAATAGAAAATTTGAGCTAACAAACAATCATTGAACATGCCTGTACACGTAGTGAAAGAAAAATACATTGTTTTCAAAGGAGAACAGTCTTCGGAGAATGGACATAGAATTCATCTTTCAGATGTATTACGTGCCAAATTTGGAAATGGACCATACGACTCTACAGTCGTCGGAGATGTAGTTTTATTCAGTTTGGAATATTACATGAGCGAATTTATTAAAATCTGTCAGGATGAGAAGTCAGTTATATTTTATCAAAGGGTACTTGAACTTCACGAAAATGCAATAGAATTGACGGCCTATTATCAGCATCAAGACATTTCTGACGAAATCACACTCAGTTACATGGCCGAATATAGGCGAATATTGAAATATATTTTAGAGTGCGGTTGCGACATTCAAATGGTAGGTGGAGAAATGATAACTGACGACTTTCTCATAAGATCTGATCAAAAGATTGATGAACTACTTTTTTTGGGAACTATGATCATAACGTGCGTAGAGCTTGTAGCAGAGCAATCGATGATAGAAGACGTTGCAGATGTTTCCTTCGACAATAACAGTTTGTATGTTTTCAGCAGAAAGCATCACTACGAGTTGATTATTAAAGAGATAATGAGAACATATGAAGAAGACTTTGCGGCAGGTGTTAATGATGAAACAGCGTTTGAGGACTTGAAAGATGCATTGACCAGCTGTTTCGGAATACCTTACGAGGTTGTTGGTCATTTGATTGCCTGGATACATGATCAATTAAAAGATCAAGGAGGATACTTGATCGGAGTATCATGGGAGAATTTTCCAGCAAATTTGAATAGGATGATAGGTGTATCACTGGAGATAGCAGAAAGTTTCTTTAAGGGTTTGACGTTGGACAAGAATAATAAAATGGATCTTCTGAGCCTTGCCTGCAAACCGCACAACATTAATAGGTATATGTATAAACCTATTTTGATTTGGAATGTCGATGATATTGATTATGCTTTTTTAGGGCCTGGCGCTTGGACGGAAGCAATTATTCACTATGGTACAAATGCAATACCTTGGGGTAAAGCGCCTGCTGAGTGGCTCGCAAATAATTGTTTTAAAACATATGTTCATGCCAAGGAGGATCAACATGATAAGTGGTTAGAAAATCCTGTTGAACACATTACAAATGAACTAGGACTTTTTTACGATCGGAATGTAAAAACAATAAGACATAAAAATGGAACATTTAAAATTGACTCTCCCGGTTTAGGTGAAGTTGATTTTATCATCGTTGAGCCAATACTTAGAAAAGTTTACATAGTTGATTGCAAGCATTTATTGGCTAGATACGACATGGTGAACCAAAAGAATGATTTTTGCGCATTTGTGAAAAATAAGAAATCGTATAATGAAACTCTCGACAAAAAAATGATTTGGTTTAATCAAAATATTCCGTTTTTGGAGCAACACTTTCAGTTAAAATATTCAGACAAGAATTTTTCCTTGGCAGATTTTGAAATTGAGGGAATTTTTATAGTCAATACTCCAACATTCTATATGTTCAATTCGAAATTTAGGATCTATACTTTATCAAAGGTTCAAAGTTTGCTTTCCGGAGTTTACACAGACTTTTCCTTTACGATTGTTTCTGATCAGGATGAGCAAATTGAAGTTAGTAATATTACATATCCATTTTTTCAGGTTCCAGTACAGTCGGCGTCAGACGCTTTTTCAGATCAAGAGTAAATCAATGCAAAATTCATTAATATGACCGTCAATGTAAATAATCCGGAAATTTATATTTCCTATTCTTGGGAGGCAGAAAGTGAGAAAGTCATTGAGCAGTTAAATTCAATTTGTAATTTGAATGGTGTCAAAATCGTTCGAGACAAGACAGAAATTGGTTTTAAGGGCTTGATATCGGCATTCATGAAGAGATTGGGTAAAAGCGGATCGGTAGTGCTTTTGCTATCCGACAAGTACCTAAAATCTGAAAACTGCATGTTTGAATTGCTAGAAATTGTTAGACACGGAAATTTCTATGATCGAATTTTTCCAATCGTACTAAGCTCTGCTAAGTTTTACAAGCCCATCGATCGAATCAAATACCTCTCGTTTTGGGAAAAGGAGATTGATGCTCTCAATAATGAAATGCTTACACTTAAAAGCCAAGCAAATCTTCAAGGGATCAGGGATTCGTTAGATAGATACACAAAGTTTAGAGCGATGCTTGCGGAATTGACAACCGTTCTGAGTGATATGAATAATTATACTTTGCAGCATCATCTTGATACGGACTTCGCGGAACTACTGAAGATTGTTTTGAAGGAAGGTGCTGATAGTGGTGAAAATAACATTAGTAGTATGGAAGATACTACTCCTTTTTTCTTATTGGAAAGTAAGTATGAGACGGAGCGTGGCAAGATCGCAAATGAAGGCGTAGTTCAAAAAATAACTAGTAAGGCTTATTGGGAATTTTGTGTTCGTCCAATGAAAGATAAAAAACTCAATATTTCAGACATCAAAGCAGCGATCGAAAGGTCTAGTACCGGCGACGGGTGGAATTTCCCCCATATTCCAGGCTATAATTCAGAAGAGGAGCTTTACAGAAATGGAGTTGATTTTTTGGAGTCGGTCTCAGATTTAGGAACAAGGAAGGAATTCTGGCGCATGTACAAATCAGGCCATTTTATAGATCTCTGGGCTCTTCCAGAAGATTGGTATGCAGATTCGGAAATGTATTCAAGTTTGAATAAGAAAGTTGTTTCTGAAACAGTTGTAAATCTTCACGGCTCCATCGTATTCTTCATAACTGACTCAATTAGTTTTCTTTCTAAGCTATTTGCAGTCGGTTTCTATAAGGAAGACCTAAAAATTAATCTCACTTTAAAGAACGTACTTAATCGCAAGTTAAGAGTTGATGGTGATAGAAGAGAACCACTTCATAATCCAAGAATCACCGGAGAGCATCAAATTGTTCTGGAATACACATTGTCATCAGCGGACATTGTTGCAACTCATATGGACATATCAAAGGAGTTAATTATCATGGCATTGGAGGCATTTGGATTCGCGGGGAGTGAAGAAGATATAAGGAGTGAGCAAAGGAAACGTGTCCGTTAAACGACTAAAATTTTATTACTCACCATGTTTAGAACGAAGTCGATATCATCAAATTAAGAATTTAAAGAATAAATAAAGCTGATGTTCATTCCTCCAAGTTTGTCCGTTAATACAGTCTGTATCATAGATAGAAGCAATGTTAATCTGGCTGCTGTAATATCTTCATATCTCAATAGACCTAACAACTACTTACCAATATTTGAATTTCCGTATACCAGGCCGGTGAATGATCCTGAAATGAATGATGTTTTTGATGAAGACTTTATTATGAGAAGGCGTGCTCTTGAATTCAATTTTCTAGTTGGGAATAAAGTCAAAGATATCGGTGATGTGGTAAACTTAGTACTTGGAGGGTTATCTGGAGAGCAAAGGAGCTACTTATCATTTCTAGATCATTATAATGTAGTTGAAATTGAGTCGATTGAGGTTGTGCCCATTCGCTTAGCAGGGTTGTCTGAGAGTAGAGATACAATTTTAAGTTTTAGATCTAACGATGTTCTGGCCGCCTTATGCTTGGCAAATAAGTTAAACGCTTTGTTACAACTTGATGACCATGCGGATATAATTGAATTTTCCAGCGTTGAAGATGCATCCGGTATAGTCATTATAGAAAAGATTCCAGCTGTATCTGTTGTGATTGCCTTGAACTACGCTTTGTCTGTGAAAGCGCAAGTGGTGCTGGTTCAGACATCAGAAACATATGACCATAACGACATCACCAACTTAATTTTTAGATGGCGGAGTGCCCAACAAATGGCATATGATGAATTGTTAGCAGAAGTAAATGATCGTGTTGGTACGATTTCCTTCAATTCGTATAGCTGCGCCAGTTTTTTCACTACTGGCTTACCATACTCACTCCTTCTCGAGAACGAAATTCCGATGTCACACATTCACTTACACGCAAGACCAGATTTTTTAATTGTTAATAGTCTAATTGTATCGGATAGAAATTCAAGCTCAGCGGTGATTTTTTCACCCCGATTTTTTGCGGATGAGGAAGTAGAATTTATCTCGGATGTGTTGACCGACAGAAACTATTATGTTCGTGAGCTTTTTGGAAATAGCGCAACTGTATACAATTTAGAAATGAATTTGACTGAATTCCCTTTCGATATTTTTCACATTTGCTCTCACGGTGGTACAGCAAGCGGAGCGTCCGTGACGGAAATTTTTATTGACAGAGATGGTATCCGTCACGAGGTAGTCTACGACAGCGTGCTTGGTTTGATGCGGGTTCCCAACGAAGAAAAGCTTAAAGTCACTGTGCTTATGTATCGAAGATTTCTTGATGGCGTTTATTGGGGAAGCGATGAATTTAGAGCGCTCGGATATGATCACAGTTTTTATATAGATTTGCAGGTTTCTTTGAACAGTAATAACAAGGATAATAGGCTCAACGTAACTCCCAAATCATCTGTGCCGGGATCAGAGTCTATAAAGGCATCTGATTCCAATTATTTTCCTACATTTGATTTTTTAGGTAGCCTGGAGTCGCCTTTTATTTTTAATAATAGCTGTTGGTCTGGTCGGAATATTGTTGATCACTTTCTCAATGCTGGTGCAAAGGGATATGTGGGGACTCTATGGGATGTCGAGGAGGACGTAGCGACCTACACAGCTAAGCTTTTTTATCGCGAAGTGGACAGATTGACTATCAGTGAAGCTCTACAAGACTGTCATCAAGAATTACGCGGAACGCGTTCCGACAACATTTATATTTATTGGGGACTACATTCAACAAGGATTTTACCAAGTGAAAGTAGCACCCAGGCAAAGAGAATTGTTGCCGAGAAGTTATTAAATTCTCACTATGAATATTCCGACAAACTTGAACAGCAATTACCAGAAAATGCTAAATTTGACCTTAGGACGAAATCAAATTGGTGTAACGACCAACTATTTGAGACCTTTGAATTGGAGGTTCGTGAAATAATCTTAAATAACTGGCGGAGCGCGCTTTTAGGTGATTAAATACATCTTGTCCAAACTTCAGATGTCAATTGTAATCTTTGTATTGATATCTATATCACGTTGCTATAAATTGTGGTGAGCAAATCTTGTTTGATCGATAGTATTCTCCACATAGATTATAGTTTTTTTAAAGAAATGGTGTATTTTCTTTAAAGATGTCGGAAAAAGGTGGAAAGGATAGCTGGCAAGGGCAGTGGGCATTGAGTTTATCGATCTTTTCTTTGTTTGCCAATCTGAGTGGTGTAAATTGCTTTCCAACATGTGCCTTGTTGCATATCAGGAAAACCATTTCGATTACTATGATTTTTGCACGGACTCAAAAAGAAATACTTTCTGACGAAAAGCTTCATAACCTACTTCAAACACTCTATCGCTGTTATCTCGACAAAGGGATGATCTTGAATAAAGTGATTGACGAAGATGCCTTCGATTGGGAAAGAGCCAGTGAATTACAGCTTATATCATTTGACGAGGATTATAGTAATTGGATAATTGAGCCGAACTACCTTTTCGCATTCACAGTTCTTGACGGTAAAATTCTGGACTTACAATCCAAAGTCCCGAATGATGCAGCTGAACTAGCTGAGTATTTTGAAATTGCAACTAAGTTATCAGAAGGAAAAGGAAGAACGGGAATCACGTTGCTGGCTGACAGAATAATGGAGCTTCTCTTGGCTTTAACTCACGAGACAACAGGTGAAACGTTTTATGGTTGGATAACTAAGCTCGATGAGCAAGAGTTAGTAATTAAATTTGAATTTTTGCAGGCTTATTGTAAGATCGCAGACATCCTACCATTAGACGCCACATTGATAGTGCATGCTTGTCATCACTTTTTTACATGGAATGACCTAGCCATTTTCCCAAATGTAAATCCGCTTATTGACCGACTTGTTGCCCGTGATATTAACGAAGCTGAAAGACTTACGATAAATTTGCCTGCAGAATTCAGGATCGTAAGAACAATGCTTTTGAGTTGGTTGATTAAACATGCTTCGGATGCGGCCTGGTCGTTAATCCAAAGACAGTTTGATAATTCAGAAAATCAAAGCTATATCTTGGGGGCAATTCATCACTTCGAATTTAATAAAGAGGCACGTGCATGGGAAGCTCTCGATTTAATAACAACATATAATTCGACAATGGATGAAAGCCGCCGACATGTACCTTACGCATTGACGCGCATACTTATCCAAACGAACTTCGAAGATATGAAATTTGTAAACCAGTGCTTCCAGATACTAAAGGAGATGGCGGGGGCGGCTGATCTAGAGACTGTTAAACATATTTTATCATCTTCTAGTGTATCTGCTGAGAAATATCCGTCTCAAACAACTGAGTTGATGATAGAACTGTTGAAAAACATTAATGTTACATATGAACATCTGGCAAGTCAGAAAAACTTGATTAGCTTCGATAACGTTCTAGCGGAGATTTCAAATGTCAAGTTGATTTTCAATTTTTTCAAGGAATTTGCTCTCCTTCACCCATTCAAATTTAATCGTGATATCTTTCTGGGCACAGTCCATCATTTAAGTGACATTACCGAGGGTGTCGCAGAGCTTTGTAAAGAAGTCATTAGTCTTGTTGTTCACGACGAAGGAGCAACACGTTATTTGGGGATTGAAATACTTAACTCTTTCAGATTTGAATCGTTTCAAACAGAGTTTGCTCAAAATATTAAAGAGTTAGATCCAATTCTGCAATACAAACTTTGGATGTCAATTCTGAGCATGGAATCTTCTCCCAAGAACAGTTTAGTGTGGCTATTGCCATTATTGGATAGCAAGAATGAGATAGTTTCAGAAGCCCTTCTTTGCAAATTAGAAGAGCTTACTGAATCTTATCATGAAGAAATTATTACAATTGTAGAACGGTATTCTGAAGAGAATGCACAGATAATTCAGAAAGCTGTAATGCGACTGAAAGCGCATTATGCAGGTTTTTGTAAAATGCTTGATCGAAAGAATAATATTGTGGAATTTCATCCGTCAATTTGCCAATCACAGTATTATGATAGATTTCGAGAACTTCATAGACACACCATGAATAAGCAAATCAACAATATCTTAAATAACCGTGAAGGCATTATGAGTTTTGCAAAAAAAGTTGTCTTAGTAAAAGGCGGTGGCTGGAAACATCGAGACCGAGATGAGATAACCAAATTGGGCAGATTTCAGTCTTCATATTCCTGGCCGCGTCTTCACTTGTTAAATCCTGAAAGGTTTGATTTGGAGCGAAGAATAAGTTTAGCATCTAATTGGAAATCAGATAAGACCGATTTTGAGGAATGGATAATAGATTAGTGATTAGGGAATATCTCGAGAGTCTAACGGAAGATCAAGAGCTTGACGCAATTTTCCCATTGCTTTTAGTTGCCAAAGGATTTCGGGTGTTGGCCACACCCGCTAATTCGAAAGGCCAGTCTCAATATGGGAAAGATATCGTTGCAATTGGTAAGGACGAAAAAGGCGTTGTATCCAGATTTTACTGTGAGCTTAAAGGCGGGAGAAATCGAAATGTCGATGATCACACTTTTTACGACAATGATGGCATCCGAATGTCGTTGCTCGAAGCTAAGGACACGCCATTTCTCCATGCGGGAGTGCCAGCTTTTGAAAAACTCCCGATAAAATATGTGTTAGTACATAATGGGGATATAAAGGAAAACATTAGGCAGAGTTTTGAGGGATTCACTGCTAATACATTTCCGGATGGAAATTTTGAAAGGTGGGATTTGGACTGGCTTACCCAAGAGTTTGATAAATATCTCTTCAATGAGCATCTCATTCCTAATCAAATAGATAGCCGTCTTTTTCGAAGGGTATTGTTACTGATAGATACACCTGACTACAATCAAGTTGATTTTCGGCAACTTGTCAAAAATTTGCTGGCACGGCTTCCCGACCCGAAGCAAAAGCGAAAATTTAGATCCGCCTGGGCTACACTGGCTCTTCTCGGACGCATTGTTTGGAATAAGTGCCGTCAAAATGAGAATCTCTATCCAGCTATCGATGCTCTTAACTTTCTGCTATTGGAGTCTTGGGCTGAAATTCTGCGTAGAAAATTCGATACAAGTAAGAGTGTACTGAGAGAATTCAGACGACTCGTCAAATTGCACTTCAGCTTTCTTAGGGAGTATTTTAAGAAAACAAGTAGTGCAGCAGCACTTCCAAATGGTCTATTCGTAGAACGTAGTGGGCCATTTGAGGAGATAGGTTATCCGATGCGTAGCTTTGAATATCTCGGCTTACTGATATATTATTTTGAAGCGAGCCGCTGGTTTCCGGATTTTGAAAGCTGCCAAACTTCACAGAGAAAAAATAGATTGGAAGTATTTCACAAGAGATATTTAAAACAACTTCTTGAATCAAATTCGGGTTGCCAGCGACCACTATTGGATTCACACAGCATTCCGATTTTGGCTACCGTACTGTACATACTAAGTTGCGAGCAGGTTAGCAAGGTCGATAGGAAGATTGTAGGTAATTATATTATCGGCAATTTGGATTCGATATTTGTCATCAAAGATGTTAGTGGGCGTTTCCCTTCAATATCACTTAACCTGAATCCACTAATTGAATATGTGGCGACCGCAAACAGACCGTTCAACTATTCGGATGAATCATCCCTACTAATCCCAGTTCTCTTAGATCTAATGGCATTTCTAAATCTTGATAAAGCCTGGGTTGACGGATTGAAGTTACTTCATAAAATTGAGATAGATTTTCAGGTCGCTATCCCGAACGAAAGTGAATTCGATATCGAACAAAGGCTTTTTGAAAACCATCTGGATGAAGAATTTCATATTGAATCCTCGATTGAATATCCCAAAACGGCCCAAGAGTATCGTGATTCGAGTAAAAATGAAAATTTATCACCGTTAGTGTATCGGACTGATAAAGCTGGATTTCCATTTTTGCGAACATTAGCACATGTTTACTACAAATCTGAGTTTTTCCCAGCCGACGTGAAAGCTACGCTATCGGCTACTGCGTCGATAAAATAGGATTTTGATAATGCCCTGTTAATAGGCGTGAGCATAGATTGTACTAAATAAACATCTAAGAAATTAACTTATTGTTATCTTTATGGAAGTCGGCAATACCTCACCTGGATATTCCGTTAATGCTGGGTTCTTCTTCAATTTTGGTGAATTAATTTGCGAGTACCATTGTCTTTAAAAGGTCAAATCCAGCCCTTCCGTACATTTTTCTCTTAATGGTTTTAAGTTTATTTACTTGTCCTTCAACTTGCCCGTTACTGATACTCGATATGACGGCCTGATTCACAGCTTCATAATCCAGGAGTATTCCTTTTGCAAATGTTTTCAGGCTTGAATCTGACTTTATCGCTCGTTCAATCCATTTTTGTAGACTTCCGGGTTCCTTTGTATAAAATAACTTTTTGAATTGACTTGCAAGTTCTGATGCTTCACTTATAATACTGGATGATCTGTATAAAAAATCAAGAAATTCTTTGTCTGTGACGTTTAGTTTATCCACATCGGAAAGGGCCATAAAGGACAATTTCGTAATTGACCAAATTTTAATGTCAGGCAGTGGTTTTAAAGCTATGTTTTCGTTTTGAGACACAAATTGCATTTCTCCCCCTTTAACAAGTTGGTTCATCCTGTCACAAAAGCTGCTGTATTTCCCATTAAATCCATTTGCAACAATAGTTTGATGCAATTGTCTGTATGTTGTAAGGCCCGGCTTATAATTTGCACTTAAGTACTGCCTAAACTTGTCAAAGTTACTCATTAATGGAGAGTAAACAGGCTCTGTTCTTGCTGGCAACACATCGAGACGAATGTATTTTCTTATCGATCTCCTACTTGCGTTAAGGTGCTTGGCAATAGGTCCGATGTCATAACCTTTAGAATAAAGTTCTTTGGCTTTTTCAAATTTAAACTGCCTTTGTAAACTTACATTACCTGTAAATAATGAGGTATTTTCCGGGGTATGGACACTTGGTTTAATAATGGAATGTTCGCTAATTTCCTCAACATACTGCGGTTTGTCAGGATTTTTTTGTTCAGTAAATTCTTTAAAAGCCGCCTTTAAAACGGCACTGTGTTTGTGAAACGATCGCTGAAGTGCATCACGTAGATTAACAAGGAGATGGAAGCGATCAGCCACCTGGACTGCCTGTGGCGCCCCTTTACGAATTCCGAGCGCATAGGCACTGGCGCGATCACGCGAAACAGTATGTACTTCCGGATGCTTTTCAAGCCAGTTGGCCAAAGTCTCAGCTTCCCTGTCACCTAATAAATCGACTATTCTGGCATTAACCAGATCAACTATGACAGTTCCATAATTTCTCCCTTTTTTAAAGGCCCAGTCGTCGACACCAATCACTCCGGAAGTCTGCTGATCCGTACAATAACAAATTTTTTTGACTGTTCTTATCATTGTTGCCGGACTTATCGGACAGGCAATAGCTCTGCTTATTGCAGATCCTTTATTTCCACCCAGTTCTAACCCAATTTTTGCAAGTGTTTTTGTAGTTCTGCAAAATCGTCTTGCATAAGTTAATAGCTCATTTGTAAATCTTTCAGTAAATACTTTTCGGTAACATTTTGTATTACCGCAGAAAAACTTTCTGCAATGCAGCAAGACCTGAACCTTATTTCCTGCAATTGATAAATCTGCCAACTTCCGATGGTAATAGCTATGAATAGTTTTACTTCGCACATTACAGATGGGACATGGCGAATACTTTTGGGCAGACAGGGCAGTTATTAATACACCGGAGCTGTTATGTTTGATAGATACCTGTCCGAAACGGATACCAGCAGGAAGTACAAAATGAGATATCGACATTATTATATTAATTAAGTACACATATAATTAATATATTTAAGTCTAAAATCAAAAATATGGGCAAACCAGTTCTGAAAATCACACGATCCAAACCAGAGGAGATCAAGGAGTTACTAAACAGTGATTCTGGTTTCGTCGTAGCAACCCGGTTAAATATGGTGTATCAGGTTGCAAAGGGCTTATCTAGCCGAGAGGTGGCGAAAATATATGGCATAAGCTTTAAGCAGGTTACAAATTGGGTACACAGATTTGAGGAAAGTGGAGTAATTGGTCTTTACGATTTATCTGGTCGCGGGCGGAAGTCAATTTTATCGGAATCGGATCTGGAAAATATCAGATCTGTTGTCTTGAAAGAACTGCCAACGAAATACGGGTATGACAGAAAAAGATGGTCAGGGCCGATATTACTGGAATGGATAAATAGCACCTATAATACAAGATATCAAAGTGCCCAGGTTTATAAATTACTAAACAGAATTGGTGTAGAATTCCGGAAAGAGGAAGGATATGTAGCAAAAAATAATGTGTAATATTTAAAGATATTTTTCACCAAAATTGACGAAGAGCCTAATGCTGACCCCGTACCGGGCATGCTGACCCCCTTAATTTAGGTTTTGATCTGAGAGATTCTGATGGGCTGACAATTTTACCGTTTTTTTCTTAAACTTTCACCTTTTAGTTCGATCCGGTATGAAGTATGGACTAATCGATCTAATATCGCGTCGGCAACCGTTTCCTCACCAATTACATCATACCAGTTTGCAACCGGTAATTGACTTGCAATAATGGTGGACCTTTTCGCGTGGCGATCCTCAATAATTTCCATCAGGTCCATGCGCTGCTGCTGTTCTAGCCGGGTAAGTCCAAAGTCATCCAGAATAAGGAGTTCAGAACGTGATAGTCTTTCCATGAGCTTGTAAATGCTTCCGTCGACCCGGCTTAGTTTCGTTTTCAACAGCAACTTTTGCAGGTTGTAGTACTGGACTTTATAGCCCTGCGCACAAGCCTGGTGGCCAAGAGCCGATGCTAAAAAGCTCTTTCCAGCGCCGGAAGCGCCACTGATCAGGATGGCTTCGCCTTTGGACAGATAATTTCCGGTAGCCAGTTCTGTGACCAGCGAACGGTCAAGTCCTCTGGAACTATCCATATTTAATTCTTCGACGGAAGCCTGGTAGCGGAACTGTGCGTTCTTCTGTAACCGTTCAAAACGCTGGTCACTGCGCTGCTGGTGTTCTGCCTGCAGAAGGAGTTCAAGACCTTCGGCAAGATTGAGCTCATGATGTCTTCGGGTTTCCAGCAATGCCTGCCAGCTGCTGCACATACCATGCAGACGTAGTTCTTTTAATTGCACTTCAATTTTCATTTTGTAAAAAGTTAATGGTAGACTGTATGTAATAATCTTTGCCCCGGATGTTATGATGTGCCGGTAGCGTTTGAGGCTGAGTTATCTCATCTTGATGATCGGTCATGTTATTTTCCAGGATCTTCTGAATGAATCGGTAAGAGTAAATTCCGTTATCTATGGCGATCTGGCAGGCCTTTGCAAATTTATCCGGATTGCTATCGCGGTGCAGACGAAAAAGACCATCGCAGCTTCGGTAGAGCTGCTCGGGATAACGGTCCTGCTGGAAGATTTGCTCGACCAGAAGATATAAGTCTTCGGATTTACTTCTGGCCTTTTGAAGGTAATAATTAGGGCTACGGTCCAGATAGGCCTGATTCTGAGAACTAAGATGTTCTTTTACAGAAGAATATCCTCCCTTCAAATAGCTGCGAATATGAACAGCGACCATCTTGCCGTGCGCATAAATGTTGACCATATTACGGGTATAAACAACCTTTACCCTTATGCCCGTCAGCGCGTAGGGAACACTGTAAAAGTGCTTCATGATACAGACGTGACCACTATGGGCAACCTTGGGTTCACAGTAATACTTCAGCTCAAAGTGCTGCTCAGGCAATGGTAGCAGCAGTGGTTTTTCTACGGCCAGGAACCGTTCCTGACGGCAGTAATCCTTGCGCTGCATGCGTGTCTGGTTATGCTCGTTGATCTTTTCTTTTATCGCTTCATTTAAGGAAGTGATATCAAAAAACTGACGGTTACGAAGCTTGGCATAAACCCGGGTGTATAAAAGCTTTACCTGGTTCTCAACCTTACTTTTGTCTTTAGGTTTTCCCGCTCTTGCCGGTACCACCGACATATTATAGTGATTAGCGAAGTCGTCCAGGCTCTGGTTAATCTGAGGTTCATAACGATCAGCTCTTATCACGGCAGACTTTAAATTATCAGGAACCAAAGCTTTTGGTACACCACCCAGTTCGTTCAGACAACAGGAAAGAGCATACAGGAAGTCGCCGATCCGTTGGCTGGGAACTGCCATAGCAAATGCATAATCCGAGAAAGGCAAACAGGCAACAAACACTTGACACGCAATCACTTCGCCAGTCTGCTTATCAATATAATGCATTGGCTTGCCCGCAAAATCTACCATAAGTTTATCTGCGGGTTGGAAAACAAGAACCGAAGACGACCTGGCTGCCACAAGCTGCTGGTGTAAATGGAAGCAAAACTGAGAGTAGCCATATCCCTGCGGGAAGGTCTGAATGTATTCTTCCCAAAGTAACTTTTTAGTTACGCCAACTTTTTCAAGCTGACCCCGGAAGTAATCAAGCTTACCCTTCAGATGCACATACCTTGGATCTTTATAAGCGGGATTGCCTGCATGAAACTTGTTTTCCAGTGCAGGGTCTTCCAGCTGCAATAATTCCTGCGGCTCGATATTCACTGATTCCAGTTTGCTTAAATACGACTTCACAGTATTCTTGCTGATACCGAGCGTACGGGCGATAGCCTTAATGGAATAGCCTTGAGAATGTAATCGTAAAAGTTGTTTAATCTGGCTCATAGGTCTTGGTTTTCCAGCCATCAGTGATCTGCTTTTAGTCATTAAAAGATCACTAAATAAACCAAAACCAACGCTAAGAGGGGGTCAGTATCCTCCGGTACACCATGTCGAAATCCGTTTTAGAGGGGTCAACATGCTCCGGTACGTTCCGTTCTCAACTTTTAAGGGGGTCAATATGTGCCGGAATGGCAGGCGATTCCAGCGAATCAGGCTACTTTAACATTCCAAAACATTCCGGCTTTTAGGGGTCAACATGCTCCGGAATATCCACCTCACCTACAGGTCCGCTGCAATTTGCCTGTTAAGGGGCTTTAAAGATAATTTTAAATTCGACTTTTATCGAGGTGTAACAAAGTTCTATATATTTACGATATGCGTCCTCCTACTGCCAGAAGGCAAAGTTTATTTTTTATTAGAGTAATCATTTCCACCGTTGTGCTTAGGGAATTAATCTCTGTTCTTGTTATCACTACCAAACGCCTCTTTTGACTTAGATGCATTGCTATTGTATTGTGAGCAGCGTCAAGATCTGCCTGATTTCCAGTGATTCCATTGTTTGCTATAAGGATTCCAAAATCAAGACCTCTGGATTGAAGCTTTTGACAAAACCAACTAACCTCAATACTAGAAACTGGCTTAGTCCAGTTTTTACATTCTATCAAGATTACATTTGGTAAAAAATGAATACCCCTTGCCACACGATCGTTCCATATAGCCACATCAATTTCTTCATTGTCAAAGGCGTTCATTTGATTCCTCATCGCAATACTTACCCCAGGTAGATTTTGGAAAAGATAGCATGCCAAATCTTCAAATGCTCTTCCCTTATCTTGATTTGTGGCTGCGTTGTCACAATTATGAAAGTGGCCAGCTAATGTGTTCTGTGAATAGTTGGCCATTTTAAATGCTATGTACTAGATTGTTTCTAAACTTTCTAATTGATGAAGCAAATCCATGAGAATCTAGTTCTTCTATTAGCTCCGGAATTGCAATAAACAGATGGCTTGGAGTAATAGGCAAATCTTTTCTTGTAATATTTCTCAAACTATCATACAATATGAGAACACTGCTGGTGGGGTTAGTTGTGACCAACTTTATTATGGTATTTGCAAGCTCGTCGAGATTTCTGTTGTTTATCTCAGGTTTAATTTCAACAATAATTGGGTTGCCAAGTATTGGAGCCAAAAGATCGCTCCAAATTGAAAAATCTGGAAGCCACCCTGAGGTTTGTGAATTAATATTTGAGTTTTTTACTGCGTTTACTGAATATGCTAGAAAAATTTCTTCAAAAAAACGCTCCAAAGCAATGTCTGACTTATCTTTAATTCCATTGTATCGTTCAACAACATTAAAATGGCTTTTATTTGGAATTGCTTCTCCACCACCATAATAATGCGAAGATCGTACCATTACCAGAGGATTCTTCTTCTTCTTAAATATTGTATTCTTCAAAAATAATTCAAAACTGAACCTAATCTTTTCAACCTCATTAGGATGTGCATGCACATAAGTCGAATCCAACAAAAATGTATTCTCGTGGCCTCCATTAAGAATCGAGAAGATCGGCTTATTCACTGCGACAGCAACGCCTGCCTCAAATGCAATATATAAGTTATCCTCCGAATAATTGAATATAAGAAAATCGCAGCTTTTGATCGCGTCTTTTATACTTTGCTGAAATGATTCTCCTGTTTTAATATCAAACATTGAATCGAAAATATCAATATCTTTTTCCATCAACAGCTCCTTAATAGCCGTTATATCGTCACCAAATCTATATGATACAAATGCGCGCATAAATTAAAGTAAAAACTGATTTTGTTAAAATTATGAAATACTTTCACTAATAATAATCCTTTAATGCGAGAATATTTACGGCGCAGTAAGACCAAATTAAAATCCACAATTATTCAGGTTGTAAACAAAAAAAGAACGTAATATCAATATTGGAAATTGAACTAGGTCCATTTAAGTAAAGAATGTATAAGTCGATCTTACCCCTTTTAAGATTTATGAAAATATTCTTAAAAAATTAAAAAACTGATGGTGTTCCGGAATCCGGTTTTATTGCAGGTTGCTGTATTTTTAGAATTATTGGCATAGGAAAATCCACTCCTGTCAACATTGCTTCACCTGAACCTAGTATTGGTAAAAATGAAAGTGAAGATTTATTAGCCTCAGAGCAAGCATACTCAATTGCTTCCCGGTCTTGCTGATTAATCAAGCGGTGAACAATAAATGTCCCCATTTGACTTAATACTCCTTTGGGAATATCTCTGGGCATTTGAGTAGACAGAACTAGGAATAAGCCGAACTTTCTGCACTCCTTTGCAATTCGCTCAAACGCATCTAACTCAACTTCTATTGAGTATTCATCCCGTATTCTTTTGTTTAAAAACAAATGGGCTTCGTCTAAAAACAGGAGAACACTTCTTTTTGGATCAGCTGGAGTCGACTTCTTAAACTGCTTAGATATTGCCTTTTCCAACAAAAAGCGGCCGATTGAATTTACTAATATCTCACGTAACTTATGTTCGGAAGGCACTTCGGCTACGGATAGGATCAGTACATTTTTTTTTGAATCAGCGTGAAGAAATTCATTTACTTTTGAAGAAAACTCGCTATCGGGTTTATTTTCATTGCCAAAACCAAAAGTCTCCTTGAAAGATTTACTGTTGACAGTTACCAGTATTCTTGAAATAAGTGTTTGGCAGAAACCCAATGCGTTTGTGTCAGATGACCCAAAATTGTCATTATTAGAAAATTCCTTAACGCACTCATTGTTTATTTGCAAAGCCAGAGCGGATATATCAAACTGACAATCAACATTATATACTCCAAGATTTTCTTTATATGCCTTAATTAGTCGATTTCTTGAATTAGAGGCCTTTGCAAGAAGTGTTACTCCTTGGTGTGGATGCACATCCCAAAATTTTTGGGGAGCATCTGGATTACTGATTTCATTATCATTTGCCGTCTTATTTCCCTTAGTAGCTAAGATTTCAATTAGCCTTAAACTCTTCATTGCTTCTTGGAGCTTGGGGATTTGAGCCTGCCCGGTAGGTCTAAACAAGGCATACAAATCAGTTTCTCGAAGACCTTTATAATTAAAATAAATACCTTCTTCCGGATTTCCGCTATTAAACCTTAAATATTCTATCTTTTCATTTGACTGCAAGGTTGAATATTCGCCAGTTGCATCAATCAAAATTGCCTTTCCATTTATCTTAACTACCTCTTGTACGAGTTTTGCTACGGTCCAACTTTTTCCTCCACCTGTTGTTCCAACAATTGCACAATGTCTTCCAAAAAGAGCCTGTGCGGAGACATTGATATAATTGGCCTCGTCGTTTGGCAAATGAGCCAACGAAATGAAAGTATCGTCTTTGCCCCTGCTTTTCCCGAAATCAATTAACAATGACCTTAAAAAATCATTCGAACACAAATATACCTTGGCCCCAACTGGCGGAAGTTGGTCTAATCCTTTTTGGGCTTGTAATTCATAGTTATTAAAGCACAGAACAATTTCAATCTTACCAACCGGATGAAAGTTATCCTTTTCAAACCGAGTCTCAGTTAAATTAAGCCTCTCCTTTTCAGGTAACGAGATTTCTATAATTTTACCAATAAAACCATAACCCGATCCTTCTATAACGATATACTTACCAGTCAAGGCATGAAAACCCTCATCCGCATTAAAAAACTTCTTAAGCAATACAGATGATGGGAAATGAACACTGGTGACATAAGGTGCTACCATTGTTACAAATCCGATGAACCGACTATCTGAGTATGGATTATGCTTGTTCATCGCGTAGTTTAAGTTGTTTTAATCCTTCGTTAAGGGATTCTAATACGTCAAGGCGATGATGAGCAATATTCTCTGGATAGTTATCCGTAAAATCTTTGAAAGTCTCAGCAACAAGGGTTATCCTACTTTGCAATTCTGAAATACGATGTAATTCACTTTGATATAATTCTTGTTTGCTTACTACGTCCGGATAAGTTAGTGCTATGATATTTAATGAAGAATTTTGTTTTAGCGATTCAAGAATTACAGAAGATATATGCTTGTCGTAAAAACTAAATCCGATTGTGATTAATAAGGTATTCTCTGTTCTAAGCGCTTGTTGAAATCTTGCCATCATTTCAAAATATGGCTGCTCATATGAATGTTCATACTTGTTATTTTGCGGGAAAATCATAACCTGATTGCTAATCGGGATGTTTCCTTCAAACTGCTCAATTTCATTATCTTGGGTTTTCCAGTTTAAAGAACCATGCATTTTAAAGAGGTAAAACAGTTTTGCAATGGTACTGTCTTTTTTGTCTTGGCGATTGTGGCGGGTTTCTATTATATCATAATCAAAGTATTTCCCATTAAAGATTCTGGGATTTGAAAAAGTAAATCCGTCAATTACGGTAAATCTTTCCTTTACCGCAGCCTGCTCAAATAAGGTGTCATAGTTTAATGTAAAAATTTTTATCCGAGGATATTTTTGTGGTCTTAAAGCAACCTTGTTAAGGAATTGGGCATGTGGGGCAAACTCGTCTAGTTTAAGATGTAACTCTCTTACAATAAACGATTTAATAGCATCTATTGATTTCTCTAAATCCAGATCTTTATCCGCACCTTGATGTACGGCATTAAGCATACCTGCTTTTGATAACAATAGTTCCAGGTCTTTCTTAACACTTTTATCTATTTGCTCGTTTTCATCTAACGTGCAGTATTTTGTCTTCTTAATAAGTGATATAAAGTGTATTGAATCACCACTTATTGCTAGTGAATCCCAAAGGTTAGCCATTGTAAGACCTTTTTTATCTAGGCCAATACCAACGGATGAACCTGCACCCGAAAGAATTACAACATTTTCTATCTCGTTATATTTGCCTTGTATTAACTGCTTATAAAAAGTTCTCTTTTCTTGGTTTGCAAAATCAGATAATTTAATTTTTTTTCCACCAAGTTCTTGATTATCGGTAATATAACCCTCTTCATCAGACGCATATAAGACAGGTGGGGAATTTTCCCGCTCTATTACCAAAGTTTTTATTTTAACTTCCGTTTCAACTTGTTCCGCTGGAATTTTAGTAACGTCATTTAGAACATCCACATTAGCAATTTCAATTGGATCAACCTTAGGTTTGTCAGCTGTAACGATTTTTATCTTGTAGCTTTTATTTTTTAGAATGTAGATTTCTTCCATAAATATGAACACACGTCAGATTAAAGCTTGATTCTATAATTAAGTTACCTTTTTCACTTTCTACTATGATGTTTCTTATTAAAGACTACTACTCCATTTCATTAATACGATTCTGTAATGCCAACAATTTCTCAATTAACACTGTAAAAGTGAGACTTTCCCCGTAAATCATGTTTTCCTGCATTTGTTGGTAATCGGCCTCCCAATCTGGAAGCAAATGAGGAGGTGGAACAAATGCAATTTTATCCGGGCTGTGGTGATCATAGTTAACTTCTGCCAGGGCTGTAAATCTTCTGCGGTGATCAACGATCGTTTCATACAATACTTTATCTAAAAATGCACGATCAGCGAACGGTGATTGACTCAGCTTTTCAATGTCATATAAATGCCGGCTTAAGCGGTCAACCCTTATTTTTTCAGGAGCCCGCTGAAACTCTTCATGCAAAAGAAAGATCTTTTCCAGAAAGGTCCGTTCCGGATTGACGACCGGTATCTCAATGGGTTTATCAGCAAATGACCGCTCGCTGAAATTCTCACCCACCAGTGTTGTAAAGCTTTTTTGCGTGATTGGTTCTTTTAGTGAACGGCAACCCACTTCTACCAATACACCGGGCTTAAGATAGGCTTCTTTTTCGGTTAGCTTCGGATAGTAAATTTCTATAATGATTGGATCTTGATCCGACTCCCCTGTTTTGCGGTAGTCTATTGTTACACCTTCAAAACCGGCTTCTGCAAATTTCTCTGTAAGCTCGTCAATGAATGTTGTTGTCAGGAAAGCATGTGACGCTCTTCGCAGCTTTTTAATTTGCTGCCGGTTTAAATCGTCATTAAAACCCAGGTAATCCCGGTCTATTGCCAAATCAATATCCTCGGAAAACCGTTGAATGAGCCCCCACCCTTTGCTTAGTGATGTGCCGCCTTTAAAAATCAATGCGGGCGCACAGTTCATAGAAAAAATCAGAGCTAGTGTTTGCACCACCCACCAGTCTTTCTCGACGGCTATGCCGGGAAGCCCCATCTGGCGACCTGTTTCATTGAATATATTTAGCCGGGTTGCCTCAGGCAATTGTAACCATACCTTTAAACTCGTCAAGTCAATCATGAGTATCCTTATTTTTAAGTGGCCGCATAAGCTGTCTGATCCATTCCGGAGCTACCTTTATATCATGCTGCAGGTGATAAGGCTTTTCATCTTTAAGCCTTTCCCTGATTATACGCATCTCTTGCTCAGTTACCTTGCCTTTGCCAATAGTTCGCAGCGCCTGAATGACCAGCTTACTAATTTCGCCAATAGCCGAAACGTTGCGGGCACTTGCCTTTTTGAAGGTAATAATTTGCTTGCCCACTTTTACTTGCCGCTGAGAGGAATCTGTATAATAAACAATATTCATTGGCACTTGGGTAGTCAAACCCAATTTGTAAAGAGCATAGCTACCCGTTGGAACAGCACGCGCTTTATCACGCTTAGCTATAGCTTCAGCTATCTCTTCAATGCTAGGCAGTATCGGACCCATTATTTCATCTTCAATGGGCCGCACGTACATGCCCGTAGCTGCCCGTTGTAATTTACCAGATTGCACAAATCGCTCTAATGCCTTGGCAACGGTTTTTGCATTGGAAATATCTAAAAAACTATCTGTAAAGAACACCCTACCCCTCGGTAAACGCTGTATCTTCTCAATAATTTGATCATCAGTACTTTCCATCTGTTTTAGATATACGTTTTGTCGCAAATTTAGTTAATATTTGCGACAAACCTTTTCTGATAACTAAAAAAAAGATATTAGTACGTTCCCCTATTCTACAACGATTTTTTTATAAAACTCAATTTTGCCAGAATTTACTTTCAAAAGATATAATCCGGGTTGTCTACCTAAATTTAGGAGAATCGGCTTTCCACCTAGGTTTCGTTTCATGCTACTTATTTCTTTTCCATTGATATCAGTTACCGTAAAAAGCAAAGGTCCTGTCAGAGGACTGGTAATTTGAAAATTGCCATCAGAAGGATTAGGGAAAACGATAGTTTCGTTTTGGATACGGTCATCTTCAAGTCCTGTAATGGTAAATACATCTGATTCAGTACTACAATCGTTTTGCGTAACTTTTACTGTATACGCACCTGCTCCTACCATGTTTAAAACTTGACTAGTTTCACCAGGTAATGGCATTCCGTCGTGGAACCATTGGTTACCGGTTTGAGAACTGGACGACAAACCGCCTTTAAGTACCAATATTTCAGGCTTAGAAGGCCTGGCTTTCACATCCAATTTAAACGTGTTAATTGATTTTTCCGCTATCCCGCATTTTTTTCCTTCCACATAATAAGTCCCTGCCTTATCTGCTGTAAAGGATGGTCCGGATCCTACCAGTTTATCGTTATAATACCAGTTATAGGAATCATAGCCCACATTATTAATTTTTAGCGCTACCGACTCACCATCACAGACCTGACTAGTCCCCTGGCTTGCCAGAACCGGAAGTTCCGGCAATGTGCAAAACGAAGTAGAAAATTTGTAAGGGACAAAATGTAAAGAATAGCCAGTTGATGCACCCGTGGAACCATTTATTCCAATATAATATACACCCGAATCTTTGATTTTTGTAGTCGGTACACTGGCTAAGTTCTGGATCATATACCCTTGCCCATCTATGAGCTGCACTCCTCCATCCTTACCAAGATTAGAATTAAAACTTAATATGCCTCTTTGAGGAAGCGTAATTTTGTACCGATCGTAATCCAGGTCAGTACTGCTCAAATGGGGAGTTAAAAAACCCCTATAACTTCTATCAGGCTGAATGTCATAAGCTAATTCCAGCTCGGAAGGCTCATCCAGTGCATATTGGTTCTGAAAAACTTCTTCTGGCAATTTGGTATGCCACACCAAATCAAGGGTTTGATTCTTTGAGGCATCCGCATAAAAAATTTCCCCTTTTAACGGGGTGGCATATTGAATATTAAATAAGTTGGCACTGTAAGCGCTTACAACGTCATCGTCGTCTGTCCCCAAAATACCCAATAAGCTTTGTCCACCAATGCCTATAATACAAGCGAAGTGAAGGCCTGTATAATTATCTTTTTGATTTAATCCAATAATGTAATTAATCATACCATTACAGTCAACATCTTTATTACCATAGGAATTTGATACCGCGGACTCATAACCACCTTTTAAATAAATACTTGTACTATAATCCCTCAAATCTCTTACTGCTTCTGAAAATTCATCTGCCCCAGTAAAAGCTTTTCGTAAATTCAACAACGAAGCATTGCTACCAAAATGGGGGGTCCCCGAGGTAATCAGTTTGGCCACATGATGCTGGCTGTCATTCATGCGCCAGTTGATAGGATTTTGAAGATATTCACGGATTGCCAAACCACCCATACTATGACCGAACAATACAACTTTTTCAGCTCCTGTTGCACTTAATATTTTTTTGATTGCTAAACCTACCGCAAATCCCTGTTTGGCCACTGCAGCCTGATTGCTTTGGAAACCGACGGCATCCACATCAAAATTTATTACGAAAACGTCATTATCAGGATTCACATAAGAAACTTTGTCCAATACATCACCGTACCTGGGGCCTGTATTGGCCCGCTCAATTATCGAAGTATTGTTGTTATAGTCTGCATTCAACATAAACTCTATTAGGCTGCCAGCACCAGCTCCCTGCCGGATGTAATCAATATCAACATTTAAATTTTGTGATTTTAAAGTGAGCAGCTCATTGTACCAGGTTTGATCCGAGCCTGTCCACCCATGTACAAATAAGATCGGGTAAGGCGTGTTTCGTTTGCTTTGGCTATGTGCTGCATAACAGATGATGACCGCAAGAAAAGTAAATAGAAAAGTAAATTTTATTTTCATATGAAGGGGAAAGAAAAAAATCAAATAGGTAAAATGCAGACTTAAAAGGACAAACTGGCATAATCAAGAATTTGTCCTACTACTTCCCTTCTTGCTTGGGGATTGCGCCAAAGTTTTGTTTCAACAATAGTAATATAAACCTCGGGTAAAATTAATAGGTTGTCGATAAAACCGGCGTTCGTACTTACTTCCCTACCGTTGGAAATTGCGGGTGCAAAGCCTGATCCAATACCAGCAATGGGAAGAATACTCGCATTTTCATGTATTAACTTCTGTATCCAGCTATCTGCTAACTTATTATTGTAAAAAGGAATTTGTTCAGCATCACTTACCACGCGATTCTTTATCAGCAGTTGTCGCCCGCTTTGTCTGTTTCCTTGCGTGATCATTATTTTTTAAAGTATGGGCTGATAAATTAATATTCCTTAAATAATGAAAGTGCAGTAAGGCTCTAATAATTATACATAATTCGATTTATTCTAGTAATAATTAATTTTCATGACTATTACTAAGAAATTTGATTTCAGGAAAATAACATTTTAAACAGTAAATATTTCCTATTCTTGAGCTATAATAGATCGACATAGAAATCAAGTAAAGACTGACAGTTAATTGTATGTGGATGATTTTCAGGAAGGTTTCCTTTGAAAATTTCAAGAGATTGATTCAGCAACTGAATTGCTCCTTCTTTATCTCCATTAGATCCAAGAATCTGTGCCAGAAGCATCTGACGTTGAGCAACCATACTATGATTTTTACCATAATAACGAATAGCGGTTGCTATTGATGTTTCAGAATGAGAACGAGCACGAATATAATCGCCTAAGCGATGATAAATTACAGCAAGGTTATGTTGACGAATTGCGATAGCGGGATGATCCTTGTCCAGGTGAAGCATATCAATTTCTAGCGCTCTTTCCATCAATTCCCGACTTATTCCAAATTCGCCAAGCATTTCTTGTATACCCGCCAAATTGGATAAGCGTCGAGATATCCCCGCGTGATTTTGACCGTACTCAGCGATGTCTGCTGTTAAGGCTTCCTGTAAAAGATTTTTCGCCATGAGAAGTTCACCTGAATCTTGATAAACAATAGCTAAGTTAGATTTAAATTGTGTTAATCTTGGATCCATCTCTTCAAAATGCTGCTTACCTTGCTCTAATGCCTCTTCACCGACTATTACAGCTTTATCGTATTCACCCAGGTCTCTATAAATCAATGACAAGTTAGATTTTGCAATACTCGCCTTTGGGCCAGAATCGTGAACCTGAAATATAGTAATTGATCTTATAATTAACCGTTCCGCCTTCCGTGCGTCTCCGAAACGTCGGTAGTATGTCCCTAAATTATTGTAAAAATTTCCGACCTTCATATCCTGAAAATGAACTGGCAAATTATTTTGAAGAGCGTCTGCATAGGGCAGCAGATAAAAAAACTTGGTGAAATCTGTTTTAACATTAATATGCAGAAGCTCTGTAAATGTCTCAATTAGACTCGATACCGCAGTAAAATCAATTTCACACTGGTAATGAACCGTATCCTGAACCATCCTGTGTATACTATATAAAGCGTTTCCCTCCTTGTCCTCCACTCGCTTCAACCAACCTTTTGTCTTTAATTCTTTTAATGCCTTCATAAATGACATATCATCATCCATTCTAAGCCAATTAACGAGGTTATTTACGGAAATCGGTTGGGGTGGAAGTACTGAAAACACTTGTAAAACCCATATTTGATAATCAGTCAGATTTGCTATGGCGAAAGTTGTCAGCAAATGTTCGTACATCGTGGCATCTTTAAGGTCCCAATGGCTTACGTTAATTATTTCTTTCATTCGTCTATCATCTAACTGCCTGCTTTGCAGCTTTGCAATTACTTCCTCAAACCTGAGATTACTATCGCTCGTCGCCATCGTTTTTGCAATGAGTTCAATAGTAAGAGTATGAAAATCAATTTCTCTTAACAGAATATTGAGATTTTCAGATTCTGTGTCTGGAACAGGTTTTCCATAGTAATCGTTAAATAATGCCGCGGCATTTTCATCAGAAAGTCGATCGATCTCAATGCTTTTAAAAGAAAGGGAAAGACGAGAAGTAAGAATAATTTGCCACCTTGGATGCTGTGGCAACAATTTTTTTATATTTTCGACGTCCTGCTCCACATTATCTATTACCATCAATCCTGCTCCATCCACCCGATGAAACGCTGAAATTATTGCTTCAAATTTCTTTTCAATTGTTTCTTTGCTATTCTTTAATGTATCAAATTGCTGGTCTATATAAATTGTATCTATAAAGGCATCCCGGATATTTTTATTAATACAATTAATCCATACAATATGCTGAAAATCGTGCTGATTTTGATTTACAAAGGTACGTGCCAGACTGGTTTTCCCTATTCCACCCAGACCATTTAGTAGCACTGGCCTCTGGTGAATAAATAACTGTTCTTTCAGCACTTTTAATTCTTCATCTCTGCCCAACAGAGTACCGATTTGGGGTATTTCTGTAATATAATTGGCAAACGGATGATTACTTAACAAACTTTTGTAGTTCTGGCTATTACTTTTCCTATCATTATCTTGTGATAAAAGCAAGGTGAGGTTCCTTCGAATAGCGTTCATTAAGGCCGTGTCATTAGCGTTTGGGCGGACTACACTGGTATGGTCATCCTCCGTTCGCACAACTTCATAATCGTCCTTTGTCCTACCATCTATTGCTATCGCTGAAATTGGCCCTATAATATTATCATATATTGCATGAACATACACTGTCCTTGGAAGCGTGTCTTTATATTCAATCCATTGATCATGCATTCCATTGAGCTTTTGATTCAATGGAGTTAAATTTTGAATCTGAGGATTTTCCAAAAATAGCTTTCCGAAAGTTGCCATTTCGGCCCCTCTATGAGGTACGGCCAGTGAAATGAATAATTTTACAGAAGTCATCCCATTTTCTATAATCTCATCTAAAATGAATGATTTTGCAACAAGCCCACCCATACTGTGAGCAATAAAGACGATGCGCTCATAATGGATTAGCTGATTATCTAATTCTGATTTCAGCAGTTGGCCAATACTCTCAATGTTTATATTGAACTTTCCTTTTCCTGCTGTCCCCAAAAGTGAATTAATTGCATTCAGTGGTTTTTGCAAGACATCAGAAACCTTCGTAAAGTAGTCAAAAGTGGCAATATCGTAATTCTTTCCAATACTCTCATCACCTGTTAGATAAGTTAAAATAGTATTGGCTTCATCCTCTCTAAACCATGTAGTTAACCCTCCAGTAAAACCATGGATGAATACAATGAGGTTAGGTTGGCCTCCGCTATTTATAATATGTAACATGTGAAGACTAAGTTTGGCTATAATACATTTAGATATTCGAACACAGATATGGCAATTGTCCAATCATTCTAACCAATAAGTTTAAGGATTAAAATTTATACAATATCCTTGAAGGGAACGAATCAAAGATGATAAAAAATTGGAAGAACTGAAGTCAGCAATTCGGAAACATTTAAGTATTGACGAAAGATGGAAGTCCATTCAAGAAACAACAAATATACCGATGATGAATGTTTGAAGTCAGTTACCAAAAGATTATTATCATTTTGTAAGGCTGGGTATTTATTGATGCTGACCCGTACTAGGCTGTGTCACCCAGTCTTCTCAAAGGGGTTCTAATGTAAGTGATTTTGTTAAAAATTTTGTCATTTACCGATCATAAATACAAAGCTATAATTTTTTGATTTTTTTACAGTTACCCTCTCTTTGATGTTTATACCCTCATGTCTAAATAATTGTAAAGCGTTGCCTTGGTTCCAACCTTCAACTGCTCACAAATCTGATTGGTTGTATATTCTTTGCTTAAATAGAGAGTTGCAGCCAGGCCAGCAAGCTCCTTTGATTTTTTGGTTAACCCTTTCGGTCTACCTCCTACCTTACCCCTTGCTCGCGCAGCTTCCATGCCGGCCACGGGCCGCTTCATCAAGATCTCTCTTTAATTTTCAGCAAAGACTAAGCTAAGCATATACCAAAGCCGAACCATTTTTGTAGAGGTATCAATCACTCCAGAAATACTCAAGAACTCCACTCCCAGTTCTTTCCACTCCACCATTAATTTGATCAGCTCATAGGTTGTCCTTCCAAACCGGTCAACTCTCCAAACCACAATAATATCTCCTTTTCTTAACTCGCCAACCATTTTCATATATTCCGGTCTTTGCTTAGAAGCCCTGAAAACTTTTTAATGAAACACTTTCTCGCAACTGTAATGGTTAAAACCAATTCCCGAATTTAGCCAAAACGAATTCAGGAATTCGCGGTATTTGTTAATCTTCTCTGAGCTTCCTGCTTTTAATATAGTTTTCTACTGTTAAGCGGTTAACGCCTAAAATCCTGCCGATTGTAGAAACAGCGACTTTCTTACCTAATAATTCCCGGATCGTATCATCTTTACCAGTCAGTTTAGTTTGCTTGGATAGCGCACCAGCCGGACGGCCCACAGACAGCCCTTCACTTTTCATCCTGGCCATTGCCTCCTTGGTGCGCTGCGATATCAGGCTGCGCTCGATCTCGGCAGAAAGAGAAAAAGCAAAGGCCAGCACTTTGGAGGAAATATTATTGCCCAGTTCATATCCTTCTTTAATGGCATATACCTTGCTTTCTTTCTGCATGCAAATATGCAGGATGCTCATGACCTCCATCAGGTTTCTGCCTAAGCGGGAAAGCTCACTGACAATTAATATGTCATTTTTCTTTAAACCGGTTAAAACGCTCCCCAGCTTACGATCTTCCGAGCGCTTGGTGCCACTAACCGTTTCTTCAATCCATTCGTCCACATGGATCTTTTTACCGGCTGCGTATTTCAGAATTTCATAGCGTTGGTTGACGACCGTCTGTTTGTCTGTAGAAACGCGGATATAGGCATAAATCATAGCAAAAAGCAGAAAGTTAGGTTAAGGGCATAATTTGGTATTTATTTATACAATTATACTATAAAATTAGGGTATAATCTACCACCTTAAAAATAGCTTACTTAAAGGGACCTTTTTTATAATAAACTGCAACTGAATTGCCACATTCTAAAACAATGACACTGAAGCCATCTTGAATTATTCAAAAAAACAATACTGCGTAAAAGTTTGTGGGATTTGTTTACTGATGCCACAGGCTATCTATTCTGCATGTAGGTGGTATGGTAGATATAAAAGCTCCTATTCTGCCAGGTTGCTTAAATACCTGTAATGCTATTATAATATAGTCAACAAGCTATCTTATACGTCTTAAATTTAATGAAGGAATAAAATTAACTTGCATAATACAAGTTAATTTTATTCCTTTGTATTATGAAAGTAATTAAACAGCGTTCAGACTGCCCTATCAGTTTTACATTGGATTTTATAGGAGATAAGTGGACACTACTAATATTAAGAGATATCATGTTGTATGATAAGTCAAGCTACAATGAATTTCTTAAATCAGACGAAAAAATAGCGACTAATATACTGGCAGACCGTCTCGAAATGCTTCAAAACTGTGGTTTTATTATGGGTAAAACTTCGGCTCATAAAAAGTCAAGAACGGTGTATTCCATGACAGAAAAAGCCATTGACCTCGTACCGCTAATAATCGAATACAACATTTGGGGAGCAAAATATAACAGCACCGGTAACCCTGGGATCATGGATGAAATCCTGGCAGATAAAAATGGCACAATCGAAAAATTCCAGAATAAATTAAGAAACAGTGATCTGAGTAAATAAAACGACTATCCGCATATGGCATTAAAAATATTAAATGAAAATATACCGTTTGGTATATTTAGTCTTTTGAATAATAAACATGTACTTAATAAATAAAACTTATGAAAACTAATGGTAACACAATCCTGATCACCGGCGGAGGTTCCGGGATAGGTTTTGAAATTGCAAAAGAATTTTCTGAAAACAATCATGTAATCCTAACCGGCAGGACAGATAAAAAACTGCTTGAAGCCGCGTCTCAGTTACAAAATGTGACAACGGTCACAATGGATGTTACGGATGAAAAAGACATCGAACAGCTGGCAGAATATCTGGCCTCAACATTTCCAAAGCTAAATGTGCTGATAAATAATGCAGGGATGGCCTATGCATACGACATGACGGTCCCAGGAATTGATGCTCATCAAAAGGCGTTTGAAGAGATCAACACCAACTATCTTGCAGTTATTCGGCTTACTGAAAAACTGTTGCCTCTACTCGGTAATCAACAAGAAGCAGCCATTGTAAATGTATCATCAGTAGGTGCATTTGTTCCTGGGAAAATTTTATCTACCTATTCTGCGAGTAAAGCTGCGCTTCATTCTTACACACAAACTTTACGACTTTCTCTGGCCAATTCTGGTATCAGCGTGTTTGAACTTATGCCACCGCTGGTCAATACTGAGTTTTCAAAGGAAATAGGTGGTGAGCATGGAATTCATCCGCAAGTAGTTGCCCAGGATCTCATGAATGCATTTATTGATGACAATTTCGAGATACATGTAGGCCAGACCGCCGATCTTTACAAACTGCATCTTTCATCGCCTTCGGATGCTTTGGCAGTTATGAATAATTTTTTAGGCAGTTAAGCATTGGTAATTAAAATGCATATGCGGTAATTGCGCATACCACTTTTACCCGTGCTTTCGGGAAAGATAAAGCCGCGAAACCTTCAATTGACTGGAAGTCCTATATCCCGATGGGTTTTGTTACGCACAGCAAACGCCAGGTATTTTATTTTGACAAAAACGGATTAATAAATCGCCATGATTACTGGCCGGAAATATTATGAGGTACATCACCTATGCAGATTATAGAAGACCATAAGGTATTTGATGGAATCGTTCTTAGCACCAAACGCAGGGGTCTACATAATAAATGATGATGACAATAATAACCTGATAAATCCTGTCTTGGTTTCCCTCGACATATCGGGTGCTGGCTTCATGTAAGCGCTGTTACATCTCTCTGCCATTTTAAAAGCAGAAGCCGGACTCACCCAAAACTACACTGAAAATACACTATGAATTAAGGCTGTCAAAAGCTTGGATATTAAATATTTTTAACTAAAATATACCAATCGGTATAAAATAATCATGAACACAAAAGAGAAATTCCTGGTGACAGGTGCAACAGGCTACACTGCAAGTTATGTTATCCCATTACTGCTGGAAAAAGGTGTACACGTAAGAGGTTTGGTCCATAAAGTTGATCAGCGTTCTGAAAAGCTGGCTGAAATGGGCGTTGAAATTGTTCAAGGCGATCTGAACGATTTTTATGAAGTAAGCAAAGCTTTGAAGGGGATTACAGGGGTGTATTTCGTTTACCCGATCCTGACACCGGGTATCCTGGCCGGAACAACTTACCTGATACAGGCTGCCCGGGAAGAAGGTGTACGTAATATTGTCAATATGTCACAAATCTCAGCCCGTCGTGATGCGAAGAGTAACGGTGCCAGGGAACATTGGCTCGCCGAACGTCTTCTGGATATTTCAGGAATAAAAGTAACGCATATCCGTCCAACCTTTTTTGCGGAATGGCTGATTTACAGCGATACAATAAAAAAACAAGATCAGGTTGTACTTCCATTTGGTGAAGGGCGTTATGCCCCTATTGCAGCCGAAGATCAAGGTAGGGTCATCGCAGAACTGCTGATAAATCCGGATGGTCACGAAGGCAAGATATATCCGCTTTTTGGCCCAACCGAATATAATGTGTTTGATCTGGCAGACATCCTCAGCGAGGAATTGGGAAGAAAGATCACTTATGAGCCTATCAGTATCGAAACCTATCAAACTGAAGCAAAAAAACAAGGATACCATCCGCACTTCATACAGCATGTATCCAGTGTTGCACAGGATTGCAGAAACGGATTATTTGCCGGAACGAACACCGCTGTAAAAGATATTACAGGCAGGGAGCCAATGGGTATCCGGGAATTTATTCAAAAGCACCGTTCTAATTTTGAAGAAATCAATTAGAAAAAATAACCTTAACAGGTACAGATGGCCGGAAGCAAATTCCGGTCATTAGTACTCTAATTAATTATTAGTTACGATATTACCCAGATTGTTCTTTTGAAGCTCCCACATATCTTCTGGTATCATATCCTTCAAAAGCTCATACATGGCTGATCGAAAGAGCGTAATTACCGGATAAGGTTTAAACGCCACCGACCGGTATTTAATCTTGCCTTCTTCGTCATCGACAATTAACTCAAAACTAACGAGTTTATGGCCGTCAATAAAGCCTTCCCAGATCAATACGGTTTCATTACCTTGCTTAAACTCATGTGTGAATTTTCCGTCACGTACTGTTGTAGAGGTTAGCATTACTTTAGATACCATCTCTTTGCCAACAACTTCTCTGGTAAATATCGGGCTCGAGAAAACGACATCTTCTGCAAGAAGCGACTGCAACCCTTCCAGGCTTGCACCGGGCGTTTCTTTAAATTCCCTTAACGGATGCTTGTTCATATCGAATCATCTAAAAGTCTTCTTTTTTAAATTTCCCGTGTTTGCTCGGTAAGCTCTCTTTTCAAAAGGTTGATCAGCACTTGCATTTGCGTGATATTCTGGGATACACGCGCCACAAGAATACCCCCCTCGACCATTGCATAGGCCTTTATAGCAAATTCTTTATAATTCCAATCAGCGTTGAAGGCTCCGGTTTTAACCCCTTCTTCCAAAATATCGATCATATATTGTTGAACAATGCAGATCGTTTCGTATACCTTATTCCTGATCACCGGGCTTGTATCATCTGATTCCATCCCGAAATTCATCATAGGACATCCACCCTGTACTGGCGGGTTTAGTGGGTCACCCAAATAATCCAGCATTCCAAAAAATTTTGCCTTTGGGCTATTGAACTTTTCGGTTTCTGCTGATACTCTATCTATAAACTGCTGAAGGTTCCAGTCTACGGCACAGTAAGTTAACTCTTCCTTATTTTCAAAATGCACGTACAAGCTTCCTTTCGCCATTTGGGTGGCCTGCATAATATCGCTTACGGCAGTGCCTGCAACTCCTTTTGTATTAAATAATGGCGCTGTCTTTTCAATGATATACTGACGGGATTTCTCTGCCTTACTCATAATTCATTCTTTTTCTGCAAAGTTATTATCAATTTGATCTATCACAAATATTTATGAACATTCGTTCATTTTATTTTAATTTTCTCCAAATTTTCGCATTCTGTTTGGAAATGAACGATCGTTCATTTAGGTTTGTATTGTCGTTAAGGTCATGACAAAAATCCGGATAACGCAAAAACAAAGTGAACGATTTAAATCCGCATATGGGTGTGATCAGCCTTCTTGCGATTAATTAAAATAATTATATGAAAAGGAATGAATTTTTAAAACTGGGCACTATTGCTACTGCCGGGCTGGCATTACTTCCGAAAAGTAACCTGATAGCTTCGGTGCCTTCCAAAATAATGGCAAAGACCGTTCCGACCAGTTATGTTTTGGTGGATGGGGTTAAATTCGCTTACCGGAGATATGGTAAGAAGGTGGGAATCCCGATGGTATTCACTAATTATCTGACAGGCACCATGGACAACTGGGACCCTGCCATTATTGACAGTCTGGCTCTTAACCGTGAGGTGATCATCTTTGACAACAGAGGCGTCGCATCCTCTGAAGGAAAAACTCCTGACACCATCGCTGCCATGGCTAAAGATGCAGCAGCATTTATTGATACGCTTGGCCTGCATAAGATTGATCTTTTCGGTTTTTCAATTGGTGGTATGGTTGCCCAGCAACTTACCATTGACCGTCCGGAGCTGATAAGAAAGCTGATTTTGATTGGTACCGGCCCAAGAGGAGGAGAAAGAATGGCAGATTACTCAACGCATGTATGGTCGCTTTTTAAAAAGCAATATCCACACCCGGATGAACTTCTGTTGGATACATTTTTCACCCCGACCGCAAAAAGCCAGAAAGCCGGCTGGGCATACCTGACCAGAATCCGTTCAAGACCGGACAAGGAGCCGGCATTAACTGACCAGGTCGTACCGGCTCAGCTTTCTGCCATTTTTGCCTGGGGGAAATTACAAGAGCATAGTTTTGATTACCTGAAAGGCATCAGACAGCCCACGCTTATCATCCATGGTGATCAGGACATTATCTGTCCGGCAATAAATGCAGTTACGCTAAAAGAAAACCTGCCGAATGCCTCATTGATCATTTTTCCTGATGCCAATCATGCACCGCATTTTCAGTATCCCGAATTGTTTTTAAGCCAGATTAAGCAATTTATGACCGGGGTCTAAAGGTTTCCATTTAAAAAGCTAAAATCCAAAAACATTGAAATCATGAGTTCATACACCACATTGACCGTACCAACCTCTTTTGCAGACGTTAATGGTACTAAATTCGCTTATCGCCGATTTGGAAAGGCAGGAAAACTTCCCCTGGTACTTTTCCAATATTTTACCGGTACGCTTGATAACTGGGATCCAGCCGTACTAGACCCATTATCCCAGCAGCGTGAGATCATCATCTTTAACAACCGCGGAATCGCAGGTTCCGAAGGAGAACCACCGCATACCATTGCCGAGATTGCCAGAGATGCAGAAGATTTCATCGAAACTCTTGGCCTTACCCGGATCGATATCCTTGGATTTTCTATGGGTAGTTTTGTTGCTCAGCAAGTCGTTTTAGACAAGCCTGAGCTGGTAAACCGTGTAATACTTGTCGGCTCTGGCCCGAGAGGTGGTGAAGGTTTAGAAACTTTTAGTCCGGAAGTTTGGGCTCTGTTTGATAAACCTTACAATCAGCCTGATGAATTATTGTTGGATACTTTCTTCGCACCGACAGAAACGAGTCAGTCGGCCGGCTGGGCATACTTGGAAAGGACACGTTCACGTACCAAGGAACACGACGGCTCCCTGAGTGACAAAGTGGTTCCATCACAGCTAGCTGCAATCTCAGAATGGGGCAAAGTCCGCGCCGGTTCTTCCGACTACCTGAAAGAGATTAATCATCCGGTACTTATCGTTAATGGAAAAAGAGATGTAATCTTTCCGACCATTAATAGCTATACGTTACAGCAGCAACTGCCGGATGCCCGTCTCATCCTCTATCCGGATTCGTCCCACGGTTCACAATTCCAGTTTCATGAAAACTTCGTTATCCAGGTAAATCTTTTTCTTGACGAGATTCCTGCAAGATAAGTACCCCTCCTGAAACAGATTTACCGGTTGATATGATTAATTATATACCAACCGGTATTTTAATTAAGTATTTGGACATGATATTCTAATAAAACATCATAATAAAATGAAGCTAACTTATTATGGCCATTCTTGCTTTTCTGTAAATGCAGGTGGCAAAATCCTTCTGTTCGACCCCTTCATAACAGGTAATGAGCTTGCCAAAGATATTAATGTAGAAAGTATTAATGCCGATTACATTTTAGTATCACACGGACATTTTGATCATACGCTCGATGTTGTTACCATAGCCAACCGAACTGGGGCCAAAGTCCTTGGTGTCTGGGAGCTTTACGAGCATTTTACCAAAGCCGGTTTAAAAAATGTGCATCCGATCAATCCTGGCGGGCAGTTCAGTTTCGATTTTGGAACAGTAAAATCTGTGTCAGCCAACCATTCAAGCAGTTTTCAGGACGGAACTTATGCGGGCGTCGCTGCAGGATTTGTAATTAAAACCGAAGATGGCAATTTTTATTACAGTGGGGATACTGCACTCAACCTGGATATGACGCTGATTCCTAAATGGGCTAACCTTGATTTCGCTATTCTGCCAATAGGCGACAACCTGACCATGGGAACGGATGATGCTGTTGAAGCTGCTAAAATGATAAAAGTAGACAAGGTCCTCGGCGTTCATTACGACACTTTCGGCTTTATCCGGATTGACAAACAACAAAGTATTGACAAATTCAGACAATCCGGTATTCAACTTCATCTACCTGCAATCGGGAAGACTGTTGATTTATAATCGATATGTCAGATTACAAAAATGACGGTACACCCAACTCAGTTTCTATTAATATCAAAAAATCGAAGTGCTTATTCCGGATTCAGATTATCATTGTTAATCCGGATCAGTTTTTACAATTAAACAAAATAATAAAGATGAAAACAACAATAATGTCACTACTGTTTTTAATTTCATTTACAGTAGTCCTTTTCGCTTGCTCAAATGATGATGACAGTAAGCAGCCAGGCAAATCAGTAACATATGTTTTGGTACATGGCGCCTGGCAGGCCCCTTATGTATGGGATAATGTAAAAGCTTCCCTGGAAAAAAATGGACATCATGCCTTGGTAGTTGAGCTGCCTGGCCATGGTAATGATCAGACTGCGCCACAACACCTCAGCATTGACGTATATAGAGACAAGGTAATTGAAACGCTAAACAAAATTGATGGCAAAGTGATTCTTGTCGGCCATAGCCTTGGCGGTATGGTCATTTCCGCTGTTGCTGAAAAAGTACCAGCCAAAATTCAAGAACTGGTTTACATCGGTGCTTATCTTCCTTCCAGCGGTCAATCGCTACTTGATCTGGCAAATACAGATGCCGATGCACTTTTAGGTCCGTCACTCAGACCCTCAACAGATCAGTTAACACTTGACGTACTGCGTGATAACATTACCAATATCTTTATTCAGGATGGCACCGATGCTATAAAAAATCTGGTTTTGAAAAACTATCGGGCCGAACCGGCTATTCCATTTACCAACAAAGTTGTGTTGACCAGTGGAAATTTTGGTTCTGTTAATAAAATTTACATTAAAACACTTCAGGACCATGTTATATCGCCGTCGTTACAAGGTCGCATGATTAGTGCGGCTGGTATTAAAAATATATTTCAACTAAATACCGGCCACTCACCTTTTCTGTCTAAACCGGATTCTGTAAGTACCCTGCTGATAAACATCGGTCATTAATTTATTCCAATTGGTTCGCTGCCAGGGGAATGAAACGGACTCCTGGTGCGAACTACATATTGTTCAGCTGATTGAATAAATCAGCTGAAACAGGTAGTTTTTAGCTAGTTAATGCCCTCCATCTACCAGAACAAAGAGATTCTGGAACCAGGAATTTTCATTCCAAAATGAACACTATTTATTTTCTGATCAAATAAAATAACAATGGAAAGCAATTTAACTGACATGGGCAAATGCCCTTTTCCACACGGAGAAACATATCCAAAAGAAAGCAGCGCGTCCGTGGGCAACTCAGCTGATACCGGTAAATGCCCGTTCCCACATGAAGCACTAAAGCAAAGTGTACCCACTGCTTCCAGTGGTACGAAAAACAAAGATTGGTGGCCTGATCAATTAAAACTTAATATTCTACGGCAAAATCATCCGGGATCAAACCCAAGAGATGAAAATTTTATTTATTCACAGGCTTTTAAGACGCTTGATCTGGAAGCAGTTAAAAAAGATCTGCATGAGTTAATGACAGATTCACAAGATTGGTGGCCTGCGGATTTTGGACATTATGGAGGTCTCTTTGTTCGAATGGCATGGCACAGTGCAGGCACTTACCGTATTACGGATGGCCGCGGCGGTGCAGCACAGGGTCAGCAACGCTTTGCACCTTTGAATAGCTGGCCAGATAATGTAAGTCTGGATAAGGCCCGCCGATTGCTTTGGCCCATTAAACAAAAATATGGCCGTAAAATCTCATGGGCTGACCTGATAATACTCGCTGGCACTATTGCCCTTGAATCTATGGGCCTTAAGACAATTGGTTTTGCTGGCGGGCGCCAGGATGTATGGGAGGCTGATGAAGCTGTATACTGGGGTGCGGAAAAAAACTGGCTTGGTGGCGATGTCCGTTACAAACACGGCTCCAAAGGTGTAAGTAATGGGCATGGAGTATTGGTAGCTGACGACAATGCTGACGGCCATATCCATGAACGCGACTTACAAAAGCCACTTGCCGCAGTTCAAATGGGACTTATTTATGTTAATCCGGAAGGTCCTGACGGTAATCCCGACCCGCTTGCATCAGCAAAGGACATTCGTGAGACATTTACCCGAATGGCACTAAACGATGAAGAAACGGTAGCTCTGATTGCCGGTGGACACAGTTTCGGTAAGGCACATGGGGCTGCATCTGCTAAGCATGTAGGCAAAGAGCCGGAAGCAGCAGGCATGGAATCTCAGGGTTTGGGCTGGTCCAATAGCTTTGAATCCGGTAAGGGACCGCACGCTATTACCAGCGGGCTAGAAGTTACCTGGACCAAAACGCCTACCCAATGGAGCAATGATTTCTTTGAACACCTTTTTGAATATGAATGGGAATTGACGAAAAGTCCGGCAGGAGCTTTTCAATGGGTGGCCAAAAATTCTGAGAATGTCATCCCAGATGCATTCGACCAAAATAAAAAACATGCTCCTGGTATGTTAACCACGGATGTGGCCCTGAGAAGTGACCTGGAATACGAAAAAATTTCTCGTCGCTTTTACCAGAATCCTGACCAATTCGCCAAAGCATTTGCACGTGCATGGTTCAAGCTGACCCATCGCGATATGGGACCCCGCGAACGCTACCTGGGAACAGATATTCCCACCGAAGAATTTATATGGCAGGATCCTATACCGAAGATCGATCATGTATTGGTTGATGATCAGGATATATCAGACCTTAAATTACAGCTTCTGAATTCTGGTTTAACTATTTCGCAATTAATATCTACTGCCTGGGCTTCGGCATCTACTTTTCGTGGAGGCGATAAACGAGGTGGCGCTAATGGTGCCCGTATCCGGCTCGCCCCTCTAAAAGATTGGGAAGTCAATAATCCGGCTCAGTTAATTCATGTTCCAAATGTGCTTGAAGGCATCCAAAACAAGTTCAACAGTACACAAAAGGCTGATAATAAAAAGATTTCACTTGCAGACATCATTGTTCTTGGCGGAGCAGCAGGAATTGAACAAGCGGCAGATAATGCAGGATTATCTGTAATAGTCCCTTTTAGAGCAGGCCGTACCGATGCATCCCAAGAACAAACAGATATTGAATCTTTCCATTACCTGGAACCGGTTGCTGACGGTTTCCGGAATTATCAACGTGCTGGTTTGGATGTTCCTTCCGAGTACCTTCTGGTGGATAAAGCGCATCAATTGACTTTATCTGCGGCTGAATTAACGGTGCTGGTCGGTGGGTTGCGTGCCCTGAATGTCAATTACAACGGAGTTAAACATGGAGTATTAACTTCCAGACCCGGGCAGTTAACAAATGATTTCTTTATTAATTTGCTTGATATGGCAGTACAATGGAAACCTGTGGGTGACAGTAAACTTGTTTATGAGGGTTATGACCGTATAACCAATGAGGTAATTTGGACCGCGACCCGCGCTGATCTGATATTTGGTTCACATGCCGAACTCAGGGCCATAGCAGAAGTTTATGCCGAATCAGACGGGAAGGAACACTTTATACAAGATTTCGTAGAAGCGTGGAACAAGGTTATGAATCTGGACCGGCTAGTTGAATAAATTTGATCTATATAACGAAAATGGGCCGGTTAAGCCGGCCCATTTTCGTTATATCCAGAGCCAGTTGACTAAAATAACTATTTTACTTTAAAGAAACTTCAAAAACTAAGACATTTTTCGTTCCATGACCAACAAACGGTGTCACCATTCGCTGAATACAGGCATTGTTTGGTATAAATAAATGATAGCTATGTGTTGAATTTATGCCAAAAGTGTTTAAACTCATCATCTTTTAACTTTATTAGAAACTTATATGGATTCAAGTATTAGAAATCTGGAAGGGCTAAACGCAAGTGTTATTTTTTAAGCATTGATGAATCTCCAGACAACGATGACATCCCCTTTTAGAAGCTCCGAAATCATCCTTATATATTCCGGTCTTTGCAATGAAGCTCCGGATATCTTTTCATGATATGTTTTCTTACAACCTGCCTTCTTAAGCGCATCAAATTGCAGATCCTGGTTCTGCTTGGTCTTCGAGACCCTGATGTATCCAATTACCATTCCAAATAGTACAGTTTAACGTGCCGCTTCGCAGTATACGGTAATTTGTTTTGGTGTACCACTATAATGAAATTTCAATTTAGCAAAATCGGGCATTTTAGGAACCAAAAGGGAAGAAAAATGGAAAGGTGCTAGAGTACACTTATACCACCGTTTTCTGATACCTATACACTCGGGACTGTACAATGTCACTTTTTTGTTAGGGGGATGATCATATCAATGCCAAAATCTTGGTCGTCATATTTCAATAACATATCTAAGGTTAGAGTTGTTGACTTCAACGTCCCAATACCCCTATATCGAACAATTTGCCCGTTTCCAACTTCGCGAAATGAATTAAAGCTAAAGCTATCGGACGAAGTCAAAGTAATTTGGTCAAATGTATAACTATCCACATAGTCTTCAAATTTTCCATCCAGGCTTTCAAAGTGTTCATTTACATTAATGTGCAGTGACTTCTCAGTTGATCTACTTATCTCATAAGTAGCGAAATAAACTCGGTCATTTGATCTTTGCACGTCTGTCTGCCACGTCCCGAGAAAATTATCGGTAGCATCCGGTTCGTTTGAAGAGCAGGAAATTGCAAGTATCCCTACGAATAATAGAAGGATTCTTCTCATGATCGTTCTTATATTAGTTATTATGTGAATAACGTTGATCTATAAATGTAATTATAATCTAAATAAATCAAAAAAAGATCTAAGATTTGCTTGGCTGTAACTACCTATCCACGCTAAAAGTAAATAGACACCGCAATCAAATTTGTTAAACGGTCGTTGAGAAAACTTACTCTAAGAACAAATTGTTTAATTTTTCTTCTTAGCGGTCGTAAGTCGTTGTCTTGAAGTTATGGATTCTCTTAAAACTGTACTTGCCAAACCGATTAATGTCCTTAAAATGTGCAGGTTATAAAATCGAACCGAGTTGTTGGAGCATCATTTCGCCGACAACATATTCTTCCTAGTGTAGTTGTAGATAATTTGCAGTTGCTATACTGTGTTCCAGATCAGGAAATATTGTTCACTTTTGTTTACTAATCGTTATCGAAATATCCTTTGTATATGGAATCAGAAATCCGGTATACGGAATGTTGAGAAAATTACTTTGCTCCCAAAAAGGCATGATGGTTTCGCTTTCAGGAAGCCCAATATAATCAAAATTAAGGCATTGTACAGTTGTTCAAAATAACTGGTAACCGTGAAATAATTCATTGATCAAAAGTTACTAGATAGAAAAGGGTGCTGCTTTAGACCTCGAATTGTTATCGAAATATTTATGTGTTTGCTCTCCAAATGAGCTAAAAACGACGTTAGTAAACTATACTTTTAGATTTGACTTCTCAATTGTTAACGACCATTGAGAAGTCAAATCTAAATTTGTGTTCAGGTTTCCAACTACTTTTTCTGCCCGAAGGATTGTAAAAAGTTTATCATAGGGAACCTGCATGAGCTCAATCACATGAGGCAGCGTGCAGTACTCTCCGTCTTGATACCGCCGTAAAAACCAGATGATCGCTGTAAGAAAGTTGATGGGTGATTCTACGAAAAAATCGCCTTGTCTTTTGATCCATTCCCGGTTTAGTCCCATTAGAATGGTGCGGGCTGATTCGGCGGCATCTGTAATATCCAGAAGGCTCTTTGGATCCAGCGGATTACAGCGGTGCGTTCGCGCAAGATCATCAAAATTGATCACATAAAACTTAGGTACAATCTCGTAGGCGTCCTGATTATTCAGCCAGGTGTTGTAGGTAATAACAGTGAGATCATCGAATTTGAAGTCGTACACAAACATAGAAAATCCCTTTTTGATGTGTTGGGTGATCACATGGCGGATAACGAAATAACTCTTCCCTGCACCCGGCGATCCCAGTACTAGAAGGCCCCTAAACGGATTAATAATGTTAATCCAGCTACTGTGAACTTTGTCCTTTAAATGATAACGGGCAGGAAGATTAATCGAAAACTCGTTCTCTAACAGCCGCTGCTCCTGAGGAAAAGTCTCGTTTTCCTTATTAAAAATATCTTTGGTGTTCATCTTTAAATGAATCACCCGCGACAGCAGTGTTCCGCCCGTCAGCACCAGGCAAAATCCGCTGGTAGTGATCAGCATATAAGACATTGAAATCACAATCAGATCGCTATCACTACCAACAAAAACTGGCTTATAAAGTAAAGAAACGTTCCGACAGCGATAACAACGAACCCTTTTTTGACACTAAGGTTCTCCTCCTTTTTCCCCTTCGCTCCCATCAAAGAAATCAAAAGGAAGCCCAGCGCAATCAGTTTAGTCCTGTTAAATCCGTTGAAAAGACCGGTCCTGTAAATATTGGAAAGTATACGGTCGCTGAATACGGAAGACAATTTCCAGTGAGCGAATACACCATAAAAAAAATAATAAAAATGTAGCGCCAGAATCAGAATGCTGATGAGCCTTGTCATGTCCGTAATCCTATGCAGCGCCTGCTGATTTTCTCCGGTTTGTGAAGCCATGTTACGGTTGTTTAAAGGTGATTACTGATACTTTTGTTCTTTCTTTTCTTCTTTCTTCGCAGCGCAAAGGGCAGTGAACCGTCATCTTTAATTGGATCAAGTAATGAATCCAGCATTTCATATCGTCCGTTGTGCTCACCGGAATCATGCTCAAAAGATGCCACCTGATCTCTCCTTTTGAAATATTCTGCTTCGTGAGGAATCTTACGATTTGCCTGCTGCTGCCCCTTTTCCTGGCGGGAAGTTTGGCCCAATGTCGCCTGCCTGCACCGCCCCAAATCCTCAGAAAGCCGGTATAAAGAATGAGGGCCTCTGCTATTGCTAATAAGTACTGTTAAACCACAGTGTGTAAACCTCCTGGCTAAGGCTTTCGCAACCCTACCAGCTCCAATGATTCCAATTGCTGCCATATCAACCAATATTAAAATAGTTTGAAGCTTCTCTTCCAATACATTTTTAACAGAAGCGCTTGTTTTTACACCTGTTCGGTCGATGTTTTACCTATACAAATTGTAATCTTTAGCCGGCAATTGTTTCGTTCAAAAGGTGATCATTGTAAACCTTTTCGTTTCTAGCAGCCATCAGGGCATCAGTCAAACCCTACCAGCAAGAGCTTGTCTTTTTTTTAATCAAAAATAGTCATTTGTAAATTTGACTTTCGCTCTAACTTAGCTAACCTCAGGATAAAAAATTAGTGTTTTTGACCTCTGAACGAGAGAATTAATTTAAAATATTTTATTCAACTGGATCTCGGCATTGAATTTGACCTTATCTCCTAACACAATACCGGCTAATTGCGAAATAGAATCACAACTTAAGCCGTATGCTTCGCGACTTATTTCCCCAAATAACGAAAAGTCGATTTTTGTTACTCCATCCGGCGCAACCGTTTTTTCCGTTAAATTCAATCGTAATATCCAATGATTTGGTTATATCTTTAAGTGTCAAACTGCCTGTCAAATGACCTTTGTTATTAAGACTCCCGAATTTCTTACCAACAAATTTAAGCGACCTGAATTTTTCAACGTTAAGGAAGCTTGGAGACTTTAGCAAGTTGTCCCTTTGCTCATCATTAGTGTCCAGACATGAGAGATCAGCGTTGAATAAAACGCCGTAAAACTTGGTAAAATCATCATCCTCAGTTGCAATCTCTAGATAAAATTTTCGCAAGTACCCGGTCAGATCTTCAAAGACAAATTATGACACATTAAAAAGTACTTCGCTTGTCAGCGGATCCGCCTCCCACTTCGTTGTTGCCATGGCAATTTGCATTTAGTATTACCTTAATATAAACTGGAATTCAAATATCCAATTTGTAGTTAGTGAAATAAATGGCTGGACCGAGGGAAATGATGTACAACTTGACTATTACAAGATATTTTAAAAGTGCCGTTTTTTAGAAACGCCGTTGATTTAGATAGAATTAATATAGTAACTTATGGAAACTTCTATATAGCATTGAACCACTGTACAAGGAAAATACATGTTAAGCAATTAATCTTAACTTGGTATACGATTTTTGTTAACCGCATATTTTTATAATTTGTTAAATGTATCCGTGACTTTTTGTGGTAGCTCACACTCCTTGATCTACTTTGTCAAAGCTCTGTTTTAAATAATAAAGTGAACATACCTATTATTAAATTTAACTATGACCAGACCTAATACCTTACAATCTCTTGAACGGATTTTTTCTAAATTTGAAATAGTGGTAATCTTTGTTTTACTACTTTCAATAACGACGACTTTCGCCCAATTACCTTCCAATGCAAATAAACAGGGTAATACCAAAAACGAAAATGATATCATGACGCGGATGCTTGATTACTCTGGGCCTAGTGAAAACCACGCGATTCTGGATCAGCTAGCAGGCAAGTGGAATTTTATGGATCCAAAACGCTCGTTTATAAAAGGTACACTCAGCAGGAAACCCATCTATGACGGTCGTTTTTATATCGTTGAAATCACAGGCGGTAAGTTACCGCTTCCGGTTGGTAACGGAAAAATGAAAGATGGCAATTATCAAAACTTGCAAATCGAAGGTTACGATAATCCAAAAGCAAAGTTTGTTACAACTTCAGTTAATAATCACATTGGCAGCGATATTGAAATGCAAATCGGATCTTTTAATAAAGAAAAAAATACTTTTACATATGAATGGGAAACTGAGCTGGTTCCTGGATTAAAGAAAACCAACACACGGATATTACGGATTGTTGACAAGCAGCACTATATAGAAGAATATTTCGAAATGCAAGACGGCCGTCAAGTCAAGATTAGAGAATTAGATTATGCCAGGTCACCAGAGTAAAGACAATTTTTAACCCAACTTGGAACTCATTTTTAAGTCAAATAATCAGTCTCCTGGCCTCATAAAGCTCGAATCAAAAATGTTAAGTCGAAATAAATGCTAACCCAATTCTTGGGCAGCTAAAATTCAAAAACCGAGACTGTATTGAGGGCCTCCCAATTCTTGGACAACTAAAACTGGAAAATCGGGTTTACATTTTCCTCTTTTTTCACCAAATCACAATCTCATACATTAAATAAGTAATTGGCAACTATACTTGGAACATCGAATTTAAGAAATTCGAATAAGCTAACGATTCCTGTTTAAAACACTTATAATTAGCTTTTTAACTGTGCCCATTTCCTCTGGTTTACTTGCCGCAGCAAAAAGAGTCAGACTTGCCAGTGCTTCATTACTTATGATCATAAGTCCAGATTTTGTTTTTAAAATATTGTTATTTTCTAAAAAAAGTAAAAAGCAGGCAGCAGCAATTCGCTTATTCCCATCAACAAATGAATGGTTCTTAATAATCAGATAGAGTAATGTAGCTGCTTTTTCTTCAATTGAGGGATAGAAGTCGATATCGCCAAATCCTTTACTGATTTGTGCAACGGAGCTCTGAAAGCTATCATCCTTTTCCCTGCCAAAAATATCTGAGTCGAAATCTCTTCTCATACTCTCGATGATATTTCGGTAATCCGATAAATCCGGAAACTGTGCCTGGCGTGTTGTAATACCCTTTGAATCCAATTTTTCATGATCGTAATCGTCTAGTAATTCAAGACCTTTGGCGAATTGGTCGAGCAATGTTAGATCGGCATCGCCTATTTTTGTTACAATTGCCCGGCTTAGTATCCGAATTCCATCCTTCAGGGTCTGTACTTCTTGTTGCTTTTGATTCAAGCGTTTCTCGTTAATGGCATACCCCTGAACCAGATAATCTTTTAAACGCTGTGTGGCCCACTGCCGGAATTGAGTTCCTTGCTGTGATTTAACCCGGTAGCCAACTGATATTATTACATCAAGATTATAGTGATCTACCTGGTAAACCTTACCGTCTGCTGCAGTTGTCGCAATATTTGCGACAACTGCACACTTCTCTAATTCTGCTTCAAGAAATACATTGTTTACATGCTTACCTATTGTTTTCACATCACGACCAAAAAGGTCAGCCAATTGATTCCTATTGAGCCATACGGTTTCTTCTCCAAAATTTACCTCAATTTGAGTCTGGCCATCACTGCTACGATATATTTCTATTTGATTTTGCATAAAGCTGAAAAGGTTTGATCTTAAAATAAAAAAGGAAAACAATTAATGATGGATCAGATAAAATTGATGCTCAGGATAATTTAAGCTACCGATAGCCAATTCTTTCCAAAATCCAGCTTGATTCTGTGTGACGCATCTCTTTTGAGTTTGTCAACAATTTTCACATAGATCATCGTTGTTTTGATATCACGATGTCCCAGTAATTTAGAGACCGTCACAATGTCTGTCCCCAGAACTAACTGAAGTGTAGCAAATGTGTGTCTAAAACAATGGAATGTGATATGTTTATCTATCCCTGCTGTCTTAAGCCAATCCGGAAGTATATTGTCTACATTGTGATACTTCAACCCTTTAAAAACTTTGCCATCTCCCTTTTCACCAAGCAATCCATAAGCTTGATCTGAAATCGGTAAAAACTCAGCACTTCCTGTTTTATCGGTTGAAAATTGAATAAAGTAATTTCCTATCGAACCTCTTAATTCCTTCCATTCAAGCGAATGAATATCTGAGAACCTCAATCCGGTCAGAGCGGAAAAAAGGGACGCTTTCCTAACTACCTCAGATTTACACGGGGCGTCTGTAAGATTTTGCAATTCGTCAAGGAACAAGAACTCACGGTGTGTATCTTTGGGAGAGATGCTCTCGACGATTTCACCCAGATTGCTTGCTAAGAAGCCTTTTCTATATGCTTCTTTAAGCGTGGCCCTGAATTTTGCGAAATAACTTACGGCCGTGTTTTTGGAAATCTTTCTTCCTCTCCGGCCAATGCCTGGAGCCGACAAAAGATAATCAGCATATTCTTCACAAAAGGTTTCGTTTATATGCGGGAAAAGAAGTTTCTCACCAGCAAAACTCTTAAAATAATTCACTGACATTCGCCAGTTCTCAGCATTCCCCGTTTTTCGCTTGGCCCTTTGATCTTCAAAAAAACTAACAAAATCGCCATTGAGCATCCTGCTCGATAAAAAATCAAACCGCCGGTTTTGAACTTCCAGCTGCCTTCTAGCACGGATGGTTTCAGCCAATTCGATTGTTTCCCTGTTATGTGCTCTTTCAAGCTCGGTCTTAGGCTTATTATAAATGTAAATTTTCAAATAATGCTTCCGGGTCAAAATTCCTGTGTCAGGATGTACCACAGGCGGGTACATATCAAGAAATAATGAACTTCTTCCCTTCCCAATTACCTTTCTTCTTAAAGTTACTTTACTCATTTTCCTGCTCCTTTTGATAAACGATATGCTTTCTCAATGTGCTTTTTGGAAATATAAATCTCTTTCCCTTCCTGAAATTTGGGAATCCGCCTCCTATTAACCATGCTATACACTGAGTCCCGAGACACACCAAACAAGGTGGTAATCTGTTCAACCGTGTAGCAATTTGCCTTTGTAAGGGGTTCTTCAATTAATTCAACTTTTTTTACGGGCTTAACGGCTAATTCTGGTAAAACGAAAAGCTTCTGAATTTCACTCCGTAAAATCCCAGTCTTTCTTTGACTAAGATTGACTGCGTTTAACCTGCCGGATCTAATCATTAGATGTATTGCCTTTGTCGAGCAACCTAAAACGAAGGCAGAATCTTTAACTGTTAGGAATTCTTTATTGAGAACCAAATTCTTAGGTTCGTCCCTCAGCGCCTGAGTCTTTTTGTCACTTTCCAGAATCTTAGTTCTCATGATTTTTTGCTTTGCATTCTTACGTCGAAGCTTATAATCACGCTTTGCACACACGTCTCCACAAAACCGCGTTACAGTCGTTCTGGCGGTGAATTCTTGGTCGCAGTGCTCGCAGATTCTTGTTATACTAATGTTGGAACTCATAAGCGCCAATAAGGTTACCTAAGGGTAAATAAGATGATTTAAGGGTAAATAAGGGAAGTAATCTCTCCCCTATTTGTTACCCTCAATATTTTCCAAATCTTGAGGGACAAATGAGGGACAAAAATGAAAAAATCTACGTAAAAATCCAAAAAGAAAAGGTTTGAAAATTTCGCCTAATTGGCTAATTTTCAAACCTTTATATATTTTTGATTAGTGTTATTTATCGTTGTTTTGAACGCCTACTTTCCGATACAAAACTTCGAAAAAATATTATCCAACAAATCATCCGTAACAATAGTCCCCGTAATTTCCCCCAAATGATGCAGCGACAACCTGATATCCTGCGCCAGGAAATCACCTGTAATCCCAGTATCCAAACCATTGATAACTTCATTCAAAGCATCCTGCGTTTTTAATAGATGCTCGTAATGACGAAGATTAGTCACAACCGTATCCGTAGCCGCCTGCCCATAAACGCGATTTACCAAAACCTGCGTTAATGTCTGTAAACCTTCCTGGGTTTGAGCGGAAATGCCGATAATTTCCGGATTTTCAGATTTTAACTTATTGAAAGTTTCAGGTTCAATATCAATTTTGTTAAAAACCCATAGCAGATCTTTTCCAACAGCAAGTTCAGTAGCAACTTGCTTGTTTTCTTGAAATGTCTGTTCGCTGTCAAACAGAAAAATTACAATATCCGCTTTTTCCATCGCTCCGCGCGAACGTTCGATTCCTATCGATTCAACCAGATCCGTAGTTTCACGAATTCCGGCGGTGTCGATGAATCTGAATTTCAATCCTTCCAGAATCATCGTGTCCTCAATCACATCACGGGTTGTTCCTGCGACACTGGTTACGATGGCTTTTTCTTCATTCAAAAGCGCATTCAATAATGTAGATTTTCCAACATTTGGAGAACCGATAATCGCTACCGGAACACCTTCTTTCAGCGCATTTCCAAAATCAAAAGATTCAATTAACGGAGCGATTGTTTGGCGCAATTTCTGAATCAATCTTCTTAAATCGTCCCTTTCTGCAAACTCAACATCTTCTTCGCCGAAATCCAGTTCAAGTTCAACCAGGGAAGCAAAATGAATTAATTCAGTTCTTAGCGAAGCCAATTTTTTTGAAAAACCGCCTCTCAATTGATTTAAAGCAGTTTTATGACTGGCTTCTGAATCGGCTGCAATTAAATCCGCTACTGCCTCAGCCTGTACCAAGTCAAACTGTCCGTTCAAAAAGGCGCGCTGCGTAAATTCTCCCGGACGTGCGATTCTTGCTCCTTTTTTGATAAGAAGTTTTAAAATCTGTTTGATTATATAATCCGAACCATGACAGGAAATCTCAACGGAATCTTCTTTGGTAAAGGATTTTGGATTTTTGAAAACAGTTACCAAAACCTCATCAATCAATTCAGTATCCGATTGGATTGTTCCAAAATGTGCGGTATGGCTCTCAACCAAATTCAGGTTTTTACCTTTAAATATATCGTTGACAATGGAAATAGAATCTTGTCCTGAAACGCGGATCACGCCGATTGCGCCCACGCCGGATGGTGTAGCCAAAGCGCAAATTGCTTCCTGCTGTTGTACTGTGTTACTTATCATAATGCAAAGATGGCATTCATTCAGCTATTTTATTTGCTGACTATAAAGTTTTCATTATTTGAAGACTAACAAGCCTTGCACAAAATTCATTTTATCCCGACTGAAATTTTTTAAAATTCAGTATCTCAGACACAAAGACTTTTCCTGATTTTAAATTATTTCAGGATTTCTTTTGTTACCATCTATCTTTGTACTGAATTTTTATATCGTTTATCTACTTTTTGAATTTTGCTAACTGAAACATTACCCATCGTCACCAGCCAGCTTCCGGTCATGGAAGCCTTTTACACTTTGCAGGGAGAAGGCCAGCATAGTGGAAAAGCTGCCTATTTTATCCGTCTGGGCGGATGTGAAGTAGGTTGTCACTGGTGTGATGTGAAAGAATCCTGGGATGCCAATGCGCATCCGAAACAGGAAATAAGTACAATTGTTGAAGGTGCCCTGGAATACCGCGGCCGCCTGGCTGTCATTACTGGCGGAGAACCATTAATGTATCATCTTGATGCCCTTACCGGTGCTTTGCAAGAAGCTGGTTTCCAGACAAATATTGAAACTTCCGGTGTTTATCCGTTTACCGGACATTGGAACTGGGTTTGTTTTTCTCCAAAGAAATTTAAAACGCCACACCCGGATATTTATGAAAACGCGAACGAACTTAAAGCGATCATTTATAACAAGAGTGATTTTGAATTTGCAGAAGAACACGCTTCCAAAGTGAATGAAAACTGCACTTTACTTTTGCAGCCGGAATGGAGTAAACACGAACAGATGCTTCCTTTGATAATAGATTACATCAAAGACAATCCGAAGTGGAAAATGTCGTTACAAACTCATAAATATATGAATATTCCGTAATGCGCAGCCTTCTTCTGACACTGCTTTTTTCAGGTTGGTTTTTTTCAACAAACAGTCACGCACAAGATGCGCCTTTGTCGCGTCGTGGCAAGGAAAATTTTGATAAAGCGCAAAAAGCATGGCAGACAAGGCAGCTGAATGAAGCAATGGTATTGTTTGAAAAAGTGGAAGAAACAGATCCAAACAATTCCGAAATTCATTTAAGACTGGCGCAGATATATGAACTGCAAAAGAAAACGGAACTTACCAGAAAACATTTCGCCCGATTTGTGCAACTCCGTCCATCGGATCCTCAATCTTCTTCCGCTTATCAATGGCTGGGAAGTAATTTATTTAAGGAGGAAAAATATGATTCTGCGGCCGTTTATTTTGAAAAAGCGCTGGCACTTTCTCCACCAAAATCAGGATTAGCGCGCCTGGCAAAGAAAAGTTCGGCTTCTTCAAGGTTCGCACAAATGGCGATGAAAAATCCAATGAAGGTGCATAAAAAATCATTGGGCGATACGGTCAATTTTCTCAATTCCCAATTTTTTCCTGTTATGACGGCGGATGATGAAACACTTATTTTTACCGGATTGACGGAAAATCGGGATGAAAATATCTATGTAACACACCGCATTCCCGGCGGCTGGGATGTACCGGAGGAAATTTCAAAAGCAATCAATACCACAAATAATGAAGGAACCTGCAGTATTTCAGCCGATGGAAGAACATTGGTTTTGACCGCCTGTAACCGTCCTGATAGTTATGGCGGCTGTGATTTGTACATTTCTCACAAACAGGGAAATGAGTGGAGTACGCCGCAAAATGTAGGTGAAAATATAAATTCGAGAAACTGGGAATCACAACCTTCCTTGTCTGCAGATGGCAGGACTCTTTATTTCGCATCAGACCGTCGGGGCGGAATTGGGCGATCGGATATCTGGTTTTCGGTTTTGAAGGATAAAGGTCAATGGTCTGATCCTAAAAATCTTGGTCCGGTAATCAATACGCCTGATGACGAAAATGCTCCTTTTATTCACGCTAACGGCCGTACGCTTTTTTACGCTTCTAATGGATTGACAGGTATGGGCGGATTTGATATATTTTTATCAGAAAAAGCTGATACCACCTGGACAACGCCGAAAAATATTGGTTATCCGATTAATACACAAGCAGATCAGGTTGGTTTGTTTATTTCCTCAAATGGGAAAAAAGGATATTATACCGACGATAGTTCTGAAAAATCCAAAGGCCGTTCCTTATTATATACTTTTGATTTACCAGATTCACTGCAAAATCTGGTCACCCCTACCCGCTATGCAAAAGGTAAGGTTTTTGATAAAAAAACAAACAAACCGCTGGCGTCGAGTATTGAATTGTATGATCTGAAAAGACAGGAAAAAGTAGCTGAATTTTCTTCTGATACGCAAACCGGTAATTTTCTCGCTGTATTAAATAAAGGAAGTGAATATGCTTTCTACGTTTCCAAAAGTGGTTATCTGTTCAAAAGTCTTACTTTTTCAGTTACGGATTCTGCTTCTTCGGTGAATCTGGATATTCCTTTGGAGGCGATTGAAAAAGACAGGATTGAAGTATTAAATAACATTTTCTTCAATACCGGTGAGTTTACGCTAGACGACAAATCGAAAGTGGAACTGAACCGGATGGTTGAATTTTTAAAAAACAACAAACAGATCAGCATAGAAATATCCGGACATACAGATGATGTTGGGAGCGAACAGACCAATCTGGAATTGTCTAAAAAAAGAGCACAATCCGTTCTGGATTATTTGAAAAAATCAGGCGTTGAACCCGAAAGACTTACCGCAAAAGGTTTTGGAAAAACAAAACCAGTGGCAAAAAATGACTCCGAAGAAAATCGCCAAAAGAACCGCCGGATTGAATGGAGGGTTTTATAAGAAATTTGCATAAAGGAGTGAAATTTCGCACTTTTGTACAAAATGATATGTTATCCTTGCGTGAGCGTAAAATTACAAATCGCTCCATAATCACACTGACACACTGAATAGCAAAATGGCTGTTCTGCACTGTAAATACTTGAATTAAAGATTTTTGAATACTATAAGTAAGAAATTAACATGACATCTGAAAAAGTAGACTGCCTTATTATTGGTTCCGGTCCTGCCGGCTACACCGCTGCTATATATGCTTCAAGAGCTGGTTTAAATCCTGTTCTTTACCAGGGAGCCCAGCCTGGTGGTCAATTGACAATTACTACCGAAGTGGACAATTATCCGGGATATCCTGACGGAATCACAGGGCCTGAAATGATGGTCAATTTCGAAAAACAAGCAAGACGATTTGGTGCTGATATCCGTTACGGTATGGCCACAGCGGTTGACTTTACTACTTACCCTCGCAAAGTAATTATTGATGGTAAGAAAGAAATTCTTGCTGATTCAGTGATTATCTCCACTGGCGCTACTGCAAAATGGCTTGGCATCGAAGGTGAAGAAAGACTGAATGGCCGTGGGGTTTCTGCCTGTGCGGTTTGTGATGGTTTCTTTTTCCGTGGACAGGATGTTGTGGTTGTAGGCGCTGGTGATACTGCGGCTGAGGAAGCGAGTTATCTTGCCAAGTTAGCTCGTAAAGTATATCTGGTAGTTCGTCGTGATGAAATGCGTGCTTCTAAAATCATGCAGAAACGTTTGGAAACACTTCCAAATATTGAAATTCTTTGGAACACTGAAACCGTTTCTTTGAATGGAGAAGAAGGTTTGGAAAGTGTTTTGGTGAAAAATAATAAAACAGAAGAAGAAACACTTCTTGACGTAACCGGATTTTTCGTAGCGATTGGTCATAAACCAAATACTGAAATTTTCAAAGGTTATATTGATATGGACGAAACAGGTTATATCAAAACCATCAAAGGAAGTGCGCATACCAATGTTCAGGGTGTGTTTGCTTGTGGTGATGCTCAGGATAACGTTTACCGTCAGGCTATTACAGCCGCGGGAACTGGCTGTATGGCGGCACTGGACGCTGAACGATTCCTGATGGAACGTGAAGTGGAAGTGATCGCTGATGATATCCTTGAAATAAACTAAGAATAACCCTGGAATAAATTTGACATTTAAGTCGGGCTGGCCATTGTGGAAATCACAGTGACCAGCCCGATACAGTAATTATATTTATGAGAGAAAAGCTTATTGTTGGTTTGCTAATGGTCGTGTGTCTGATCCCCTGGAACACGCAAGCGCAAGAGCGAGGAAAGTTCAAAAAAAATCCAAAAATCAATCAGGCCGGCAGTAATGCCAACGAAGGCCCAACCAAAGTAGGGACACCTCAACCCGAGGACGAATTTCAAGTCGAAACTTCCACTTTAAAATTCCAAAGCCAGTTCGAACCCGTAAAACCGCTAAATCCGGTTGTCAGTGAAGATACCTCCACGATTGACGAAGGAGAAACGGATGTTGTTGAAGTTGTAGATTCTCTTCTTGTTGGCGACGAATGGGTAAAATCTGCTGAATATTATGTAATCTGGGATTCGCGCACTATTAATCCTTATGGATTAAGTCCGTTGGATTTTGATGAACCTGTTGACCTTACTTTATACAATCCTGCTATCAACCGTATGTGGAGTACGCCCATGACGGAGACAAAAACAACTTCGAATTTCGCATTTCGCTGGGGCCGGTGGCACAACGGAACTGACCTTGACCTGGAAACGGGTGATACTGTAAGATCAACTTATGACGGTATGGTCCGCATTGTTGCTTTTGACGGAAGTGGTTATGGTAAATTTATTTTGGTTCGACATTATAATGGTCTTGAAACCTTGTACGGCCACCTTTCTAAACAGTTGGTAGAATCCGGACAAATGGTAAAAGCCGGCGAAGTGATTGGTTTGGGGGGAAATACAGGCCGCAGTTCAGGCTCACATTTACATTATGAAAACCGGTATGAGGGAAATCCTTTTGATGCCCGAAACATTTTTGACTGGGACAATAAACAAATCAAATCTGATCATTTTCTGTTAACCAGCAGTGTCTGGAATCACCTTCGTGGCGGACGGGCGACAAAAAGCGAATTTGAATCAGGTGATGCTCCCGTAGCTTACACCCGTTCAATTTTGCACAAAGTACGTTCCGGAGACACTTTATCATCCATTGCCGGAAAATATGGCGTTTCGATTTCAACCATCGCCAAAAAGAACAGGATCAGTACCCGTTCAACCTTACGTTTGGGACAAAAAATAAGAATTAAATAGAGCAGAAAATGGAGCTGAATTTGATTCAGCTCCATTTTTTTTAAAAGAATAAATAAAAAATTCACCTAATGAAACTTGATATTCTGGCCATTACGGCCCATCCTGATGATGTTGAACTAGGCTGCGCAGGTACTTTGCTTGCACAAATGGCATTAGGAAAAAAAGTTGGGATTGTTGATTTGACACGTGGAGAACTGGGAACAAGAGGAACACCGGAAGGCCGCATTCAGGAAGCTGCTGATGCGGCGGATGTTCTGGGAATTTCAGTTCGTGACAATGTTGGTATTGCTGACGGATTTTTTGCGAATGACGAAGCGCATCAAAAAGCGATCATTCCGTTTATCAGAAAATACCAACCGGATATTGTCATTACTAATGCTTTCGACGACCGCCATCCTGATCATGCACGTGGTGGAAAACTGGTTTCTGACAGTTGTTTTTATTCAGGACTGAGAATGATTGAAACATTTGACAGTGAAGGAAACAAGCAGGAAGCATGGAGACCTCGTCTGGTATTTCATATTATCCAGGATCGTTATATCAAACCGGATTTTGTTGTGAATATCACCGATTTTCATGATCAGAAAGTTCAAGCCATCAGAGCATTCAAGAGCCAGTTTTTCAATCCGGATTATGACGAAAACAGCAACGAACCACAAAGCTATATTTCATCACCCGAATTTTTAAATTTCATCATCGCCCGCGCCCAGGAAATGGGACATGCGATTGGCGTGAAGTATGGTGAAGGTTTTACGACAACCAGAATGTTGGGAGTGCAGGATTTATCGTCGTTTATTTAATATTGAATCTCTCTATTTTTGACCAAACGGAACATTGACAAATTTCGTAATGTTTAATCTTTACGGATACAAATTTCGTATATTTTTTACATCAGGATTTCAAACTAAAAACATATGAGAATTAAGTTAGTGATGCTAGTTTGCAGCGTATTGGCATTTTGGTTTCAAAGTTCATATGCTCAGATTACGACACCAAAAAGCCCGGTTTACTCTCATACCGACACCAGTAAGGTCACAACATCAGAAACGGAGTGGAAAAAGATTCTTCCGGCAGAAGTTTTTCAGGTGGCGAGATTGAAAGGAACAGAGCGTCCCGGCACGAGCAAATTTGAAACTTCAAAAGAGATAGGAACCTATTACTGTGCAGTTTGTGGTAATCCACTTTTCAAAAGTGATACTAAATTTGATAGCGGTTGCGGCTGGCCAAGTTTCTACGAACCTATCAGCAAAACTTCTATCGTTTATCATACCGACAAATCGTTAGGAATGGTTAGAACGGAAGTTACTTGCGGAAGATGTAAATCGCATTTAGGCCACGTTTTTGATGACGGACCGCCACCAACAGGCTTACGCTATTGTATCAATGGTGTCGTACTGGATTTTGAAAAAGCAAAAACGGCTGAAAAAAGTTACGCAAAGAAAAACAAGAAAGAAGCCAAGGGCGGAAAGTAATAAAGTTTAACTAAGCCAACCTCGTTTTAAAACTCCTGAGAAATTCCCTAACCGGATTTTTCTCAGGAGTTTTTTATTTTTTATGCTTGTTTTATCCTGTTGAATATCATCTGGTTGAAGGCTGCGCTTCATTTGAAGTGTAATGATACTGATCAATTATTTCGTGCAAAAAGAATAAACAATTTGTTCTAATTCTAAATAATACATATGTTTGTGATGCTCATTTGGTATTAGTCTAAATAATTGGTGCCGAATGTTGCTTCATATCCTAACAAAAACTCACTTCACGAATGTTGAAAAGCAATTTTACAATGAAATCGCTGTTGTTCGCGGCAATAGTAGCGGTTAGTCTATCCTCATGCAGCGATGACGACGACGATGTTCCTGCACCACCCGTTGCTGTTGACCTACGCACCAAAATCGATTACGCAAAAGTTACTCCAACCACACCGTACAAAGCGCTTTTTATTGATGCAAAAGGCGACACAACAGTTGATCTGTCATCCGGCAACAACCGCTACAGAATGTTTCAGGCACTTAATTATTACTTGGGAGCAGCCGTTAGAGATTCAGCCACATTGGACGCTGCGGTGATGAAAAACATGTTTGCAAATACATCGAATGCTTTTGTTGACGTACCTTCTTTGAAAATCGTTGGAGCAACTTTGAATTCTTCTGGTGTTCAGTTGAAAGACAAAACGGCTTCTTCCAAAACTGCGGCGGAAATCACTGCCGCTAACACGTATCTTGAAACAAGTTTTGCAGCACATGCAGAAGCTAGTAAATCTGTCAAGAAAGCAGCTTCTAAAGGTGTAGCCGGAAAATCAGGAACTTATCTTCTTGATGCAAAGGGAATTGAGCATGCTCAAATTATTCAAAAAGGCTTAATCGGAGCTCTTCAGCTGGATTATATTTCCAATGTATTATTAGTAAAAGGTCTTGAAGCCGACAACAAAACGCTGGTATCAGGTCAAAAATATACTGCTTTGGAACACAACTGGGACGAGGCATACGGTTTGTTGACTTTAAATCCGGTTTACCTTGCAGGCTCTACGGATGCTGTTAGAGGAACTTCGGAATCTTTCCTTGGATCTTACATCTGGGAATACAACAAGGCCAGCTACGCAAAAATCCATCCTGCGTTTGTAAAAGGTCGTGCTGCTATCGTGAACAACGATGCGACCGAATTGAAAACACAGGCAACTTTCATCAGAACAGAAATGGAAAGAGCTATTGCACAAGCGGCAGTAGGTTATTTGGGCAAATGGAAAACTTCAACTACGGATGCTGCACGTGCACATGCCATGGGTGAAGGTCTTGGATTCATTTACTCTTTGCGTTATGCTTCGATCAATGGTGCGGATGCTGCTTTTTCTGATGCTATTTTGGTTGGACTTGTTGGTTCAGCAAATGGTTTCTGGGACTTAACTCCTGATAAAATCAATGCAGCTTCTGACGCTATCAAGGCTAAATTCAAGCTTTAAGATCTGATAAATTTCGTTATTAATTTCCCCGGTGGACTGGTGTGCATGCGCATCAGTCCACTATTATTGTTTAAAAAGATGACACTACTTAACTTTCAAAAAAGTGCCGTAATCTTGTTTTTAGCAAGTGTATTATGGTCGTGTTCAGGTTCAGGAAGCGGTGATGCTCCGGCAGAAACCATTGATGTCAAGGATAAGAATAGAAAAGATATGTTGACGAACCTGGCCGACAATATCATTATTCCTTCTTACGCCAGTTTTCAGACCAAATTTGATTTGATGGTTGCCAAAAAAACGGCTTTCGTCTCTAAACCTGAGCAATCGGAATTGACAGCCCTCAGACAAGCCTGGGCCGATGCATATGTAGAATGGCAAAAGGCTGAGCTTTTTGAATTTGGTCCGGGTGAAAAATATTCAATCCGAAATTATTTCAACATTTACCCTGCAAATGTTGCAGGCATCACCAGCGATATTTCTGATACCGCACCAAATTTTGAAGTCCCTGCCTCCTATGACAGACAGGGTTTTCCAGCTTTGGACTATATGATCAATGGTGTGGGGGCGAATGACGCAGCCATTTTAGCATATTACGCGGCACCAACGGAAGGGGCAAAACGTCTGGCACATCTGGATCGGCTTACCAACAGAATGAGCGGACTAATCACCAAAGTAAGAACCGACTGGGCGGGTACTGCGCGAGAAACTTTTGTGAGCAAAACGGGATTGGATATCAGCTCCTCATCATCTTTGATGGTCAACGCTTATGTGCTTCATTATGAAAGATATATCCGGTCAGGAAAATTCGGTATTCCTTCCGGAGCGATGTTAAACGGAATTCCGGCTGCTGAAAAAGTAGAAAGTTTTTACAAAAAAGATTTGTCGTTAACCCTGGCGAAAACTGCTCAACAGGCATTTGTTGACTTTTTCAATGGAAAAAACTTTACCACCGGTGTTGAAGGAGCTTCATTGAAAACCTATCTGAACGCTTTGGGAGCAAAAGACAGCGCAACCGGAAAAACTTTAAGTGAAACTTTAAACACACAGTTTGAAGCGATCAAAACCAAGCTGAATGTGCTAAAACCAAGTCTCTATGATGAGGTAAAAACAAATAATCAGGCGATGAAAGATACTTACACGGAAATGCAAAAAGCCGTTCGGATGTTGAAGGTAGATATGACTTCGGCGATGAGTATTGCAATTACCTATACTGATAACGACGGCGACTGACAATCATTAGCGCACTGATTATCAATGCACTAAACTCATTTCTACGTTGTTTGACTTGCTTATTCAGCATGCTTAAAATTTTACGATCTTATACTGCTGCCGCTCCCCTGGCCGTTTTCAGGATTGCTTTTGGAACCATGCTTTTTTTGAGCATAGTACGGTTTTGGAGCAAAGGCTGGATCGGACAGCTGTATATTCAACCCAGGTATTTTTTCCCGTTTTATGGTTTTGAATTTATAAAACCGCTGGGTGAATACACGTACTTTTTATTTACCATTTGCGCTATTTCGGCCTTCTTGGTGGCGTTGGGTTTATTTTACAGATTTGCCAGTATCGGACTATTCCTAAGCTTTACTTACATTGAACTGATCGACAAATCCACTTATCTCAATCACTATTATTTTGTAAGTATTGTCAGTTTTATGCTGATCTTTTTGCCCGCTCACGCTTACTTTTCCATTGACGCTTATCGGAATAAAAATATACAAGCAAGCTTAATTCCGGCCTGGTGCATTTTTTCAATCAAAGTCATGGTCTGCATACTTTATTTTTATGCTGGTCTGGCAAAATTAAATAGTGACTGGCTCCTGAACGCCTTGCCGCTAAGAATCTGGTTACCTGCAAAAAACGACATGCCAGTCATTGGTTTTCTTTTCAATTATGAATGGATTGCTTATGTATTCAGCTGGTTTGGATGTTTTTATGATCTGAGTATTCCATTTTTTCTTTGGAACAAAAAAACACGACCGTACGCTTTTGTGGCCGTAGTCATTTTCCATGGCCTCACCGCTCTGCTTTTTCCTATCGGCATGTTTCCATACATCATGATCGTTACGGCATTGATTTTCTTTTCCGGCCAATTTCATCAGAACATAATTTCCAGATTGGCAAGTCTGCTGAATTTACCGGTTTCGTTTTTATCAAATGACAAAAAGTATACGCCCAATAAACTGACTATTAATAGTATAATTTTTACTTTTTCAATTTTTTTTCTGATTCAGCTGACTCTGCCTTTCCGCTATTTATTATATCCCGGCGAATTATTTTGGACAGAAGAAGGCTATCGTTTTTCGTGGCGGGTAATGCTGATGGAAAAAGCAGGATATACCCAATTTCAAATAAAAGATAAAACAGGAAAAAGCCTGATTGTAAATAACAATTTGTTTCTGACCACTTTACAGGAAAAGGCTATGTCCACACAGCCGGACATGATTTTACAGTATGCCCATATACTCCGGGATTATTACAGTCGGCACGGATTCACGAATCCGGAAGTGTATGTAGATTCTTACGTCGCGCTTAACGGCCGTTTGGGAAGACCACTGATAAATCCCGATGTTAATCTGGCCGCAGAAACCGAATCATTCCAACACAAATCCTGGATAACTCACTTCGATAATGAAATTAAAGGTTTTTAATATTTTTCTATTTTGTCTGATAATGACCAAAACGCTGGCACAAACTCAGCTTTCGGGAATTATTATTTCAAAAAAAGACAGCCTGCCCATTCAAGGCTGTACAATTTTTGTGACCAAAGGAGGGCATAGTACAACAAGCGATGAAAACGGAAAATTCTCAGTTCCAGTTATAAGTCCGGGTAATCACACCGTGCACATCTCCCACCCCGATTTTAAATCATATCAGCATTCTATTAAAACAGATGGCCAGCCGATTATTTTAAAAATTGTATTACACAGCAGAGAAAACGATCTGGAGGAAGTTACTGTCACTGAAAAACAAAGCGATTTTGGTTATACCCGAATGCGCGGCGTTGAAAATATGGGAATTTATGAAGGCAAAAAAACAGAAGTAATTTTACCGGATAAGCTGGTTGCAAATCTTGCAACAAACAATGCCCGACAAGTTTACGCCCGTGTTCCGGGACTTAACATTTATGAAAATGACGGAGCCGGATTACAGCTTAGTATCGGCGGCCGTGGTTTGGATCCCAACCGGAGTTCCAATTTTAATGTCCGGCAAAATGGTTATGATATCAGCGCTGATGCGCTCGGATATCCTGAGAGTTACTACACGCCGCCGATTGAAGCTGTGGGAAGAATTCAAATTATCCGTGGCGCTGCATCTTTACAATACGGAACGCAGTTTGGCGGATTATTGAATTTTGTAATGAAAAAGCCTACTGAAAATCGAAAAGTGGAACTGGTCGTGAGACAAAGTACTGGCTCATTCGGTTTCTATAATTCCTTTACGAGCGTGAGCGGGACGGTTGGAAAACTTAGTTATTACACTTTTGTTCAATACAAAAGAGGTGACGGATGGAGACCAAATTCACATTTTAATAACGTGACCGTTTTTTCAAATGTCAACTATCAAATTTCTGAAAAAACGAAGGTTGGCATTGATATTACGCACATGAATTATCTGGCTCAACAGCCAGGCGGACAATCCGACGACATGTTTAATACAGATCCCCGTCAAAGTAATCGCGAACGCAACTGGTTCAAAGTAAACTGGAATATGCTTGCTTTAAATTTTGACCATAAGTTTAATGCGACAAATGAATTTAACCTTCGCGTTTTTGGCTTATCGGCTTTCCGATATTCGCTGGGTTTCCGGCCAAACCGCGTGGCGACTGTTGATGATAACAGCGAAAGAGATTTGATCAAAGGAGATTTTACAAACTGGGGCGCAGAAGCCAGATATCTTAAACGTTATTATACCGGAAAAATACAAAATGTTTTATTGGTAGGAACAAGATATTATCACGGTTTCAATCACAGCTTACAAGGAGCCGGAAGTAATGGGAAAGATGCGAATTTCAACTTTGTTGATGCGGATAAACTGGTAACTTATGACTACCGTTTTCCAAACCGGAATGTTTCTGTTTTTGCTGAAAACATATTATATGTCAATGATAAATTTTCAATCACCCCAGGCATTCGTTTTGAATATATTCGTACCATCGCAGACGGTTACTACGGAAATATTTCCAGAGATTTGGCAGGAAATATTATCAATATATCAAAAACAGATGAATACAGAACCAATGGGCGACAATTTGTAATTGCCGGTTTAGGACTGAGTTATAAACCAGCACCACATCTGGACATGTACGGAAATTTATCCCAGAATTACCGTTCGATCACTTTCAGCGATATGCGGATTTCGAATCCTTCATCCGTTATTGATCCAAATATGAAAGATGAAAAAGGTCATTCGCTGGATCTTGGAATCAGAAGCTATCAAACTTCACTTTATAATTTTGATGTTAGTGGCTTTTATCTGAATTACAACAATCGTATTGGAGAAGTACAATTTTATGATGAGAGCAACCGCGTCCTTCGTAAAAGAGGAAATGTTGGCCGGGCAGTAATTATGGGACTGGAATCTTATGGTGAAGCTGATTTTTGGAGATTATTGATACCAAAAACAAATTTCAGCGGCGTGTTATTTACCAATATTGCAGTCATTCATTCAACTTATAAAGAAAGTGAGATCGTAGGTGTTAAAGGAAAACAAGTTGAGTTTGTGCCAAAATTCAACCTGAAATCCGGTGTACGGTTTGGTTACAAAAACCTGAAAGCATCTTTCCAATATACCCATTTATCCGACCAGTTTACCGAAGCAACCAATGCAGTTGACGGCGGGGTGACAGGTGTAGTCGGGATTATTCCTGCCTACACGATTATGGATGCCAGCGTTTCATATGAATACAAAAAACTGAGATTTGAAGGAAGTATCAACAATCTGGCTAACCGCATGTATTTTACCCGTCGCGCTACGGGCTATCCCGGACCAGGAATTCTACCCTCAGACGGACGAGGATTTTATGTTACAGTTCAGGTGAAAATTTAAGAAGATTCTGATGTGTGAAAGTTAAAAATCGTTAAATAGCTTTCATACATTAGATTAGCAGTTTTGAGGCCGTTACTTTTAGTACAAAAAAACCTCATGCTGGAAAACTACTTCAAAATCGCGTGGCGAAATCTCGTCAAACGGAAATTCTTTTCACTGGTAAGTATATTCAGCTTGTCTGCCGGAATGACATTTACATTCCTGATCGGGAGTTATGTCTGGGGTGAATTGCGGGTAAATGCTGTATTAAACAATCCTGATAACCAATACATTCTGCAAAGCAAGTGGAAGCAACCGGATTTGGGCATCGACTTTGGAACGCTTGGTCCTTTGGGAAAAACGCTGAAAGAGGAATATCCGAACCTGGTCGCCAACTATTATCGTTATGATGGAATAACCGTCGCGGTATCAAATGGTGAAAAACATTTCCGCGAAGAAGTACAGGCTGGCGACTCGACTTTACTTTCCATGTATGGTTTTCCTTTGGTTTATGGTGATGCCAGGACAGCACTTTCACAACCCAATTCAATTGCCATCACCGAAGAAAAGGCCGTCAAGTATTTTGGGACAAATGATGTTTTAAATAAAAATATTACCCTTGATAATTTTGTCGGCGGCAAACAGGAATTTCGGATTACAGCCGTTTTAAAAAGTCTTCCCAATAATTCAGTAACCAATCTATTAAAACTCCCGGCCGAAATTTTCATTCCCTTAAAAAGCTTAAACGGCAGAAATGGCTCGGATAGTTGGTCATTTCCGTACATGATCACTTTTATCGAGCTTAGAAAAGGTATTACGCCAAAAGATCTTGAAAAGCCAATTGCACAGATTTTAGCAACAAATACACCAGAAAATGTCAGAGCTAATTTACAGGTTTACCCTACCCCGCTGAAAACTTTTTACATGGAACAAAATAACGGTCTGGTCAGAAAAATGATCTATACACTTTTGGGTGTTTCCATTTTCATTCTGCTCATGGCTGTTGTTAATTTTGTGAATATTTCCATAGGCAATTCGTCGTCAAGATTAAAAGAAATTGGCGTTCGGAAAGTACTCGGCAGTATGCGAAAACAATTAATTTTCCAACTCCTGGCCGAATCCTTCATTCTGGCATTTATAGCCATGTTCTTATCCGTCGGATTCTACGAAATATTCCGCCCATATTTTGAAGATATGCTGGGGAAAAGGATCAGTTCTGTTTTCACACTTCTTCCCTACTCCCTCATTATCATTGTGTTGATTGCATCTGTCACAGCTTTATTGGCAGGGATTTACCCCGCATTTATTCTATCCGCGCTTCCGGCTGTTGAGTCGGTTAAAGGAAAACTTAAATCCGTTAAGGAAAATATTCTTTTTCGGAGAATGTTGATCGCTTCCCAGTTTTCGATTGCGTTATTTGTATTTGTAGCCGCAACTTTGGTAGCCCGTCAAGTGAGTTATTTTTTCAGTAAAGATCTTGGTTATAACAAAGAATCCATCATTTCCATCGCTACGCCCCGCGACTGGACGCCGGAGGGAATTGTGAAAATGGAAGCGATCCGTGATGAAATGTCTCATTTAAAGGAAGTCAACCAGGTAAGTTTGTCTTATGAAATCCCTAATGGAAATTTTGGCGGAAATACGGGATTATATAAGATTGGCCAGGATTCAACCCAGTCAATTTATACACAGCTTCTTTCCACCGATGAAAAGTATGCGGACACTTATCAGTTGTCTGTTTTAGCAGGGAAATTTTTCCATGCTAAAGAAGACGCTTTCAGGCCGGACGAAATTGTCCTGAATGAAGAAGCGGCCAAATCACTGGACTACACAAACCCGACAGATGCTGTTGGGCAACAGATCCGTATGCATTTCAACTCGGCGCCACTTACCATTGGTGGAATTGTTAAAAACTTTCATTTTGAATCCATGCATAAGGCAATCAAGCCTTTGGCCTTTATCCACATTCGAAATGCGAATATTTACCGTTTCCTTTCTTTTAAAATCCCCGCCGGAAATGTTTCCCAATCCATTGCCGCAATTGAAAGTAAATGGCGAACCTTAATGCCGGATACTGCCTTTGAATATTCTTTTATGGACGATACGCTGGCCAAACTTTATAAAACTGAAATGCAGTTAAAAAAGGCTGCGAATGTGGCCACAATTCTTTCTGTCATCATTGTTTTGCTTGGTATTTTAGGAATGGTTTCACTAAATGTGTCACGAAGAACGCGTGAAGTTGGTATCCGAAAAGTTTTAGGTGCGTCCTATACCAGTGTTACCATGTTGTTTTTGCAGGAATTTTTGATGATGATTGCAGCAGCGATGCTGACGGCTTTTCCGCTCGCATTTTTCAGCATGAACAAATGGCTTCAAACTTATGCTTACCGTGTTGAAATTGGCTGGATAAGTTTTGCAGGCATAGGTATCATTTTCTCTTCGGTTGTTTGTCTATTGGTTGGTTTAGTAACCTACAAAGCTGCGGTTATGAATCCCGTTAAGGCGATAAGAATGGATTGATTTGAAATTTTTTTTCACAATTTAAAATACATAATAATCTATTAAACAGATTGTTATGGATTTTTTTTGATATAACTTCAATATTAAAAATAAAAAAATACCTTCTGGCTGTAACAGTTTTCCGGTTCAGTCGTCTTTGTCATTGAAATGGATTTACAAGCTTTTAAGCAACATATCATTCCCGTGCAGGGCCGCCTTTTCCGGCTGGCGCAAATGTTTCTTCGCAATCGCGAGGAGGCGGAAGATGCTACGCAGAATGTACTTTTAAAGCTTTGGACAAACAGACAGAAACTGGAAACTTATCAAAGCGTTGAAGCTTTGGCGGTGCAAATGACAAGAAATGAATGTCTTGACCGCATCAAATCACACAGCAGAAAAAAGATGGCTTATGATTTTGATATGACAGAGGTAAAAGCAAATCAGGTTTCTCCATACAAACAGGTTGAAAATGCAGACAATGCATCTCTCATTGGAAAACTGATTGAACAACTTCCAGAGCAGCAAAAACTTGTTCTTCATTTACGTGATGTGGAGGAATATTCCTTTGAAGAAATTGAAAAAGTAACGGGATTAAGCGCGGCTAATATCAGAGTGATTTTGTCCAGAGCGCGCCAGAGGTTGAGGGAGAATTATTTAAAAGACAATGACTATGAACCAGGATATTGAAGATTTATTAGACAAATATTATAATGGAGAAACGACAATTGAAGAAGAAAAATATCTTCGGTCGTTTTTTCTGGCAAGTGATATTCCTGAGCATTTGCAAAGCCACGCAGCACAATTCCGTTACTTTGCAGAAGCCGGGAAACAGCAACCTTCTTCTGAATTTTTGATACCCGCCGAATTGAATTCTGTGAATGAAAAATCAGGAAAAATCAGAAATCTGACAAGCTGGTCGTTACGCATCGCAGCCGGACTTGGTTTGTTAATTATGGGATTTGCCTCTGGATATATTTACAATTACAGGATTAACAAAAATCTGGATTCTGAAAATAATTATATTTCCAATACTGACACCAATCAGCCGGTAATGAAAATGAGAAAGGTACTGGCTTTTGATAAATCTGAAAATACCTCGGCCAGTGACCGGATTCAGGCAGTTTCTCAAAGCTACGATGTATCAGGTGCGGATGCTGAAATAACGGAGTTACTGGTCAATGTCTTGAATTTTGATGTCAACGTAAATGTCCGCCTCGCTGCTTTTCAGGCATTGTTAAGATTTGAAAGTGAACCCGGCGTACGTCAGGCTTTGATCCAGTCGCTTTCAATTCAAACGGATCCAAATCTTCAAATAAGACTAATTGAAGCGTTAGTGAGAATGAAGGAAAAACGTGCTGTCGAACAAATTGAACGTATCGCCAAAAATCAGGAAGTACTGGACGTCGTTCGTGCCAAAGCAGAAGAAGGACTCAGCTTTCTGAACCAAAAAGAAAATCCCGCTTCCTGAAAATAAATTATCAAGACATTTAAAATCTCTCTTTTGAAGAGCAGGATTTCTATGCCCTTTTGAAATAATTAACCCGTATCAAATCACAATTTAGTAATCAAATCCATGAAAAAAATCACCTTGTTAATTGCTGTAATTCTTTGGCTCGCAACACACGTTCATGCACAGGAATTCAAAACCAAACTTGCCAATTCAAAAGACCAAAAAGTACTTATTGAAATGAATGCAAGCGAAATCACCATAGAAGGCACCAACTCAGACGAGATTTCTATTGTCGCTTCTTCCAAGATCGATCCGCTTCCCGAGCGGGCGAAAGGTTTAAAACCAGTTTACTTTGGAGTGGAAGACAACACAGGAATTGGCTTGTCCGTAACGAAAGAAGACGGTGCCACCAAAATTGAAAAGGCAGTCAGAAAATCCATTAAGTATACTATTCGTATTCCAAAAAAAGTTAATGTGAAATTTCAGGAAACTAATTGGCAGGGAGGTTCAAGTCTTTCAATCAGCAATATGGACGGTGATTTGGAAGTAAGTACACTTAGTGCGGATATTGACTTGCTGCGGGTGACCGGGCCCATTGTAGCCAACAGTACAAGTGGCTCAATAAAGGTAGTTTACGAAAACCTGAACCAGACCAAACCGTCAGCAATTTCCACAGTCAGTGGCTCAATCGATGTTTCGCTTCCGGCTTCCGTAAAATCTTCGCTTAGCCTGCAAACCATTAATGGTGAAATATACACTGACTTTGACCTTGGTCTGAAAAACGAGAAAAATGGAATGTCTAAAATCAGTATGGGAAACACGGTAAAAGGTGCAACCAATGGCGGTGGCGTGGAAATTCAGCTGAACACGATCAGCAATAATATTTACATCCGGAAACAGAAATAAATACAAACCCTTGATCTTATTAGCTATGAAAAATTATATTTATCTGCTCCTGGTTTTAATATCTGGTCAGGCACTTTCACAAAAGATTATTGATAAAAAATTACCTTTCAACTCCGCTCAAACTGTAAATCTTAATTTGCGGTTTGGAGATAGTATCAAAGTACGGTATTGGGATAAGGCGGAAGTTTCTGTGCATATTTCGGCAATGATCAATGGTGGAAAATTGAACGATGCCCTAACGGTCACCACTGCTTCAACTGCTCAGCAATTATCACTTAAGACAGATCTGGATCAGGAAATTCTTTCAAAAGGAGAGGCAGCGGATTGTCCGGAGAAGAAATTCACCTACAATTCCGAAAAAGACGGAAAGCGGTATTATGTATGCAGCGAAATCAATTACCAGGTTTTTCTTCCGCGACAGGCAAAACTTGTGTTGGAAACGATCAACGGAAATATTGACATTGAAGGCGCAACAGCCGCTGTTAATGCAAAAACAATCAGTGGATTTGTAGATATGAGCTGGCCAAAATCAAAAGGTGCCAACCTTGGTATGAAAACAATTACCGGAGAAGTTTATACGGATTTCACGATTGATTATAAAGACAAAAAACAGAAAAATCCAATTGTAGGATATTTGTTGGAAGGAACAATGAACGGCGGCGGCCCGGAAATTAAACTTGAATCGATTAGTAATAATGTCTATCTGAGACAATCGAAATAAAAACATCAACCACCTGCCAGCATATCAAAAAATGACCCGGAACAAGAAGTTCCGGGTCATTTTTTATCAATTCTCCTCTACATTATCTGATTTTTTTACTCTTTTATAACTGTTCTTTTCCTTTTGTAAATCCTCAGCCGCATCAATGGAATGAGAATGATGAATGTCCTGATCGTCTTCTGAAATATCCGACAATTTTTGGTAAAACTTGTGCAATACATTCAGCTCATCTTCTGTCAAATCTTCAATATCAACCATCCGGTTACTGGCGTGTCTGCTTGCCGCAATCAATTCATTCAGTTTAAGATGAACGGCTTTAGAATCTTTATTCTGGGATTTCTGAATAATAAACACCATCAAAAAAGTAATAATTGTGGTCGAGGTATTGATCACCAGCTGCCACGTATCCGAATATTTAAAAACCGGCCCCATTACTCCCCAGACAAGAATAATTAAAAATGCAGTAATGAATGCTGGCGAACTCCCTGTCCAGTTTGTAATTTTTGTTGCGATTTTTTCAAACGCAGCGCTTGCTTTATTCGGCATAGGTATAATTATTTAGTGGATGGTTGTAAAATTTTTTATAGAATACTGATATCAAATTTTGTGCCCGGTATTTTGTTTTTCCTGGAAAACGCTAAAATCAGACCTCTTTTAACAACTATTTAATTTAACCATAGCTTACAGCCATTTATGAATTCAACATTACAAGATTATCACACCGGCACTAAAACTTCATCAGCTCTTTTTCTTTTTATACTTTTTTTTGTGACTTTACTTAGTGGATGTGCCGGCTTGAAAGATTCACCGAAATTCAAATTTGACGACGGTGTATATTTAACCAAAATAAATAATCAAAAACAGCATGTTTATATCGAAAATACAAATGATTCCATTGCGGTTTATTCGCTAAAAAAGGGCTGGCACCGGTTACCTCCTACGACAGTAAAACCACTGAAATCATACACTTTAAAAAATACCGGAAAGGAAGCGGGAAGTCATAAATACTGGCAAAACAGTTTTGACATCGATTTCATGACAATTCCTATAAAGTTTCGCCCATCGACTCAGTCATTTCCTAAACAGTTCAGTAACAATGTCAATGGAATTCTTTACCTGGGATATCGCAATGACACTTACCGGTTGTCATACAAAACAAATCCTGTAGGGAAGATCAGTCAAAAAATTGCTCATTTTGGAATCTCGGGAGGTTTTATCACAGGGTTTGGCGCTACTGCCATGAATCCATGGGTTACAAACAATCAGATTTCAATTGAATATGACGGCCTGATCTGGTCGAAAGGAGTTGCTGTGGTAATGGGCGTAAACAAATTCACCTTTGGTCTTATCGGTGCGATTGACCATTTGCTGGATAAAAATAAAGATTTCTGGATCTATCAGGGCAAGCCATATTTAGGTTTGGCTGTTGGTCTAAATCTGAATTAAGTCAAGTGACAAGATATTTACAACTGATAAGGCAGGAATATATTGGAGACATATCCAACTCCCGGATCGCTTTGGGCTGAAATAAATCCGCCGTGGTTAGATAATAATTTCTTACAAATCGCCAGGCCAATTCCGGTTCCTTCATATTGATTTCTGGTACGCGATCTATGGAAAAGCTCAAATATATTGTGTTCATACTGCTGGTCAAAACTAGACCATTATCCTCAACACTGATTCCAAATGATTGATATTTGGGTTCAAACAGTCAACACCAAATCAATTACCCAGCTTCGGGAAGACTACAACAGATCATACCAAATGTTGCTTTCATAAACATAAACTGTTCACACTCTGTGCCCTATACGCATCACAAAACACTTGTTTTCCCCTGATTACTACCATAGATGCATTGACTATTACAGTTGAACCCGGATCGGGCATACATATATTTGTCCGAACAAAAAAAACGGACTATTCTGTTTTCGAATATCAAGATTATGAAACACAATGAGATAAAACCCAGAGAACGGATCTTGGAAACAGTGTCAAACTTGTTTCATTATCAGGGTTATAATGCCACCGGTGTAAATCAAATTGTTGAAGAATCGGGAGTTGGAAAGTCGAGTCTTTATCAGCATTTCCGCTCCAAGGAAGAAATGGCCGTAGCCTATCTGAATGAGCGTCATATTTTCTGGTTTAGTAATCTTGTAGAATCAACCTCGACATCGGAAAGTGCAGAAGAAAAAGTGTTGGCAGCATTTGATTTCATTACTTTAATGAATGAAAAAGAGGAATACAGAGGTTGTTCATTTTTAAATATGCTATCTGAAATTCCGAAGGAAAATACCGTTTTACTTACTGTTATTCAACAACATAAAAACGAAGTTCAGGATTTTTTCAGAAATACTTTAAAGGATACGAATATTGACAGTGATCATATTTATTTCCTTTTTGAAAGTGCTATCATAGAGAGCAAATTATTTACCAATGCCTGGCCGGTTCATTCGGCAAAATCAATAATACAATCACTTTTCACTCATCACTATGATACAGAAACTTCCCTTACCGCCGTTTAATTTTGAAACTGCAACACAAAAAGTCCAGCTTGCAGAAGATGCCTGGAATAGTCAGGATCCCGAAAGAGTATCCCTCGCCTATACTGTAAATACCGAGTGGAGAAACCGCTCTGAATTCATAAATGGCCGCGAAGAAGTCGTAAAATTTCTATCTACAAAATGGCAAAAAGAACTAAGCTACAAATTAAAAAAAGAGCTTTGGGCATTTACAGATAACCGTATCGCCGTTCGGTTTGAATATGAGTACCATGACAAAGATGGAAAATGGTTCCGTGCCTACGGAAATGAAAACTGGGAATTTGACGAAAACGGATTAATGCAAAAAAGATTCGCAAGCATCAACGAGCTGGCCATTAAAGAAGAAGACCGAAGATTGTAAAGTCTCGGCAGGACCCATTACGTATATTGTTAAAGGTTCAAAATGTCGTAAACCAAAAAGCCAAAAGCTAATGGCCAGCAGCTAAATATATCGGATGATTTTGGTACTCCCTGGATTCTGAAAAATGGTAAAGAAAACGGTTTGCACAATTGGGGAATCTTTAAAAGATGAAAAAACATTTGTTTTTAGAAACCGATTAATTGGCAGAAAGTACTGGTGTGATTTTCCCTTTTAGCGTAACAGAAAGATTGCATATTTTGAAAGAATTCCAGCATTAAGTATACCGCAGCACCTGCTTGACAGAATTGAAAGTCACGATACCGAATCGGAAAGTCCGGTTATGATACTAGAATTAATTAAAGGAATCCGAGCGATGAAAAAGGATTTCCGGATTGCATTTTCGTTCCAATGGCGCAGAAAATTGGGTCCCAAAATTGATTATTCCTGCCGTTTTGGGAGGAACTGGTTTATTAATTTTTTAATAATAATATAAGTAAATGACTTAAATTCAACAGTATGTACTCAAAAGTTTTAACTTTATCTCTTTGTTATACAAATTCTTGACATCGTTGTAAAAAGCGGTTTTGAAAGAATACACCTACCACCACAAAGAACGAATGATTAGAACTTTTACTAGTATAATGCTGATTTGTTTGACTGTGAATCTCGCACTGGCGCAGTCTGTAAAAATATCAAAAGAAAGAGAGCAACCGATAAGTGATATTTCGGCATCAAAGACTTTTCTTACAAAAAATTCAACTACTCAGCTGAAAGGAATCCAACAAAATCCTCGTTTGATTTCTCTAAGTTTCAATGTTAATCTATTCCGGGACCTTACTGCAAAAAAGGAACAAAGTCTGGAAATTGAAATTCCTGGTATTGAAGATTTGCCAATTGAACTGGAACTGGCGCCGATTATCATCACTTCCTCTGATTTTAACATTACCAATACAACTGATAAAAATCAAACCCAGGCTATTCTTGATCAAAGCAAGTTTTATCGGGGAAAAATAAAAGGCGACGAGCATTCATTGGCCTCTTTAAGCTTAGTAAACAATGAGTTGTCCGGGATGATCATTGACAGTACCGGTACCAGGATTTTAGGAAAAAACCAAGATCCGGCTTCGAGCGAAACGAGTTATATTCTCTACTATGAAGATGATATTACTACCAACTTTCAGTTTTTATGCGGTTCAATAGAAAAGGATTTTACTGAAAGAAAAAACCTGCGTGTAGCAGAAGAAACAGAAGTAAACGAATGCAAATACCTGGGTGTTTACATAGAAACAGACAAAACTGTCTACGATAAGTTCGGGAGCAAAGCTAATGTGACAGCTTATGTCCTTGGGTTGTTCAATCAGGTAGCGACTTTGTTTAGCGCCGAGAATATTGCTTTTCGTATTTCAGGATTATACATTTGGGACACACTTGATCCTTATGCGTCAAGTCAAACCAATCTGGATGACGCCTTAAACGTATTTCAGAGTTATTGGAATGCCAAAAACAATAATTTTCCCGGGCAGTTTGCGCATCTTTTAACCTGCCGGAATTTGGGTGGAGGAAACGCCAATATGGAAGCCATGGACGACCGTAACAAAGCGTATGGTGTGAACATGATTTACGGAAACTACAAAATTGTCCCTGCTTACTCCTGGGATGTAAAAGTCTTTACCCACGAACTTGGCCATAATCTTGGTTCGCCTCACACCCACTCCTGCACATGGCCGGGCGGGGCTATCGACAACTGCGCGCCGGTTGAAGGAAATTGCGCTCCCGGACCAACTCCGGTAAATGGTGGCACGATTATGAGCTATTGTCAAAACACAAGCATTGGTATCAATTTAGCACTGGGTTTTGGCCCGATGCCGGGAAATCTTATACGCAGCAGAATTTCAAATAATGAAGCCTTACCTGTTTCAAACAGTGTGCCTTCCGACTTGCTGGCTTATAACATCGCCGCCCGGAGTTCACGTTTGCAATGGAATTTCAGCGGATCGAATACCAGTCATACCATTCAATATAAAACAGAAAATTCAACAGGAAACTGGACTGAAATTCAGACTACAAAAAATTCGATACTGCTTTCCAATTTACTCCCTAATACTACTTACAACTGGCGGGTAAAAGGCAACTGTTCAGCGTATACGGAAATCCAAACTTTCGCTACGAATAATGATCAACCAACCTATTGTCAGCCAGTTGATCAGTGTTCCAAAGCCATAGGCGTCGGACTAAACTCTATTTCAATTAATAATATTCCATTAAGTGTAGGCTCGGATTGCGCAACGGGCGGTTATACTTTTAATTCCTCAGCTCCTGTTCCTCAGCTTGTCATCGGACAAAGCTATGCATTTAATTTTTCGTTGATTGGCTATAACTTTGCTCAGCACATTAAGGCCTGGATTGATTATAATAATGATGGCGAGCTTTCTGCCGATGAGTTAATTGCGGAAACAAAAACTTCACCAAGCGCCAGCTTTTCAGGAACCTTTAAAATTCCGGATAATCAAATTTCTCTCACCACCAGAATTCGTATCAGATCAAATTATTTCTATCAAAACTTTAATTCCTGTGACAATCTTTCATTGGGAGAAACAGAAGATTATCTGGTAAATTTTGTTCCTGTAACACCTTTGCCGGTCAAATTCGTTTCCATAAATGTAAACAGGCAAAATAACAAGGCCATTCTGGCTTGGGAAACTACGGATGAAGATGGAGGCTTTTCCTTTGATATTGAGAAAAGTATCAACGCGAAAGATTTTAAAAGTATTGGAAAAATTCCCGAAAACGGACCGTCATCGCGAAACAACAAATATACTTTCAGTGAAGAAATTGCAGAACAAAACGTGCCTGCATTTTATTACAGAGTAAAAATGCCCGACAATTCGGATAACATCATTTATTCGAGAATTGTAGCACTTAATCTCAATGCATTGGCTAACCCCGATATCAATATCTGGCCCAACCCATTTCAAGATTACCTGCGATTTTCGATAAAAACCCAGAACAAAGGACTGGTTCATTTTACGCTTTACAATATTCAGGGAAGAGCAATTAAGAGAGGGCAAAAATATCTTTTCCCTGGTGAAACAAGTTATGAGATGAAGAATTTCCCCGGCTTAACGGCGGGAAATTACATTTTAAAAATTAACGATGACAAAAATTCGTATTCAAAGGTTTTGATAAAAACACCCTGATTGATAAATCATAAATAATCAGGATGCAAAAGAATTGTTAATTTGAAATGATGAATATTTTCAGCTTAAATCATCGAATATTTTTACGAATCCTGCTTAATGACTGCGGTGTGATCCCAAGATAAGAGGCAACATCGCTTAAAGGAACGCGGAGCGCGACTTCGGGTTGACGCATCATAAAAAGCTTGTAGCGCGTCGTGGAATCCTGTCCGAGATAAGCATTTCTTATACCGATTTTATCCAGTAGCGCCTGTTGTGTGATCTGGTGAATAAGCCCTTTGAGCTCCGGAATTTTTTCATAGAGTTCATACAATCTTGTTTTAGTGATTGCCAAAACTTCCGTATCACAAGCTGCTTGAATACTCTCCTGAGCAACAACCTGATTGTTAAAACTATTGAGTATTGTACAAAAAGTATTTTCCTTCAAAAAGAAATGCGTGACTTCCGAGCCTTTCTCATTTAGAACAACAATTCTGAGTACGCCATCACAAATGAAGAAAAAGTCTTTACAAACCTTGCCCGATTGAAAAAGATATTCGCCCTCCTTAAATTTTCTCGATTCAAAATAATCGGAAATAATCTGCTGCTCCTGATAAGATAGAGATCGAAATAATTCTAAATAGGTGATAAGCGGATTTGGCATAAAACTGATTAGTTTGCTATGAAGTAGCTTACAAAAAGCAAATTTATCACACCTGCTGCAAAACCGGAAGAATTATAATGATACTTGTTCCTTTTCCTTCCTGTGAACGGGCCGTAATGCTGCCATAATGTGAAGAAACAACCCGCTTGCAAAGTGCCAGACCAAGGCCCGAACCTTCTGAATTTTTATGCAGTTTGTTGAACAATTCAAAAATGTAAGCGCTATAAGCATTATCAAAACCAATTCCATTATCGGAAATTTCCAGTCTGATATGTTCCGTGTAGCGATATTTGTCGTTGGCTGATTTAAAACTGTTTTCTTCAATAAGAACTCCCCTGACTTTAATAACCAGCAATTCTTCCAAACTTCGATTTTGAACTGCATTTTTGAAAAGCTCAAAAAACAAGATTTCCATCTGAGCTGCTCTGCCTTCAAACAATGGTAGCGTATCCATTTCAAGATTGAAATCAGCAAATTGTAGTTCTGTTTTAATTCTGGAAGAGGCTTCATTGATCAATTCGCCTGGATTGATTTGGGAAGGACCTTCATCTGTCAAATCCAGTTCAACAAATTGATGGAGACTACTGGTTAAACTGCGGAGCCGGGCAACGGATTTATGTATTTTCTGTAAGGTTAACTCGCCTTTACCTTCGTGTATATGGCCGTGCAAAATGCCTGCAAAAATATCAATTTTGCGGATCGGCTCCTGCATATCGTGGGACAAAACCTTGCTAAGCTGAATATATTCCAGATTCCGTTGTTTGAGAGTTGAAAGCTGTTGATCAAGGATTTGATGTTGCAATTGCAGTTCAGTTTTCAACCCGATAAGGACTCCATTTTCCTGAATTGCCAATTGTTGCTCCTGCTTTGCCCGCAACAGTTCATCTTCATGTTTTTGCCGCTCAAAAACGGTAGTAAAAATGAAAATATATGCCGGTTTTTGATTCCAAAAGGTGGTTTTGCCGTGAAGCATTACAGGCAGGATAGTACCCTGTTTCATTTTTAGTGAAAGAAAAATTTCATCTGCTTTTCCTTTTAAGCGGATGAGCGGATAAAGCTGGGTTTGATAAAAAATCTGGCTTGATACTGTAAAAATTATCCCCAGTTTTTGCTGGATTAATTCCTCGCTTTTGAAGTCGAGAAGTTGACATAAAGTGTCGTTGACAAAACAGATTATTCCGTCATCGCCGAAAATAATACAGCCGCAGGGCATGGCGTGAAGAATTTTCTCAGCATCTGAAAAATCGTTCATTTGCGTCGTCTTACATACTGATCCATTAATTCAATTGTCTCCGTCGGGGCGCTCATGTGCGGACAGTGGCCGGTTGCTTGCATAACTTTAAAAGTACTGTTGGTTAGATTGTTATGCAGATATTGTCCAACCTCCAAAGGCGCAATCAGATCATCCGAACACTGCAAAATTAAAGATGTATGTTTCACTTTTGACAGATCTTTCCGATTATCGGAATAAAAGGTAACCTCTGCAAACTCTTTGGCAATAGCGCGATCTGCGGTGCAAAAACTTTCTGTAAGTTCTTCACCAAGAGCCGGGTTTTCCGAATTTTTCATCATAGCAGGTGCAAGAAATCCCGCCCAGCCTTCGTAATTTTTCTCCATCATAGAGAGCAGATCTTCTATGTCCTTTCGCTCAAAACCGCCTTGGTAAGTCTGATCATTAATATAACTCGGGGAAGGTGCCAGTAAAATCAGATCCTGAAAAAAATCCGGCTCTTTAATAGCTGCTAAAACGCCGATCATACTACTGACGGAATGCCCGACAAAAATGGAATTTTTCAAATCAAGCGCTTTGCAAATATCAAGTACATCTTCGGCATAGCCATTCAGATTCGAATATCTTTCACTATTATAGCATGTCAGATCCGAATTGCCGCTTCCCGTAAAATCGAATAAAATAATCTTGAAATCTTTTTCGAAAGCAGGCCACACTTCCCTCCACATGTGCTGGGAACAGCCGAAACCATGGGCAAAAATCATCGGTACGGTGCCACTTCCCAATAAGATTACATTATTTCTTTTGAGAATATCCATTTCGCGATTTTTTACCTCTTTCTACCAAATATACACAAAAATATCAAAGCCGGGAGAAACCAGATTTAGCGTACAAAATCAAGCCGTTGATAAAATTATAGCTTCATACCAAAATTTGAGTCTTCATTCGTAACCTGGAATTTCTGATCTATTTTATTAAATATCAGATTTAAAAGTGGATAAAACATTCTGAATCAGATTACTTGACATAAAAAAAAGAATCCCGGAAGCCCGAGATTCTTATATATGTTACCCTCCTCTACACACTTAGTAAGTGTGTTATAGTACAAATGTATCATAAAGAAGTAGAAAAACAAGAGCTTATAAGATAAGAAATTTTCAGGTAATATTTTTCACTACCTGTGATATACCGCTGATTATCTCCCAATGGCTATTTTCAAGAATATTTCTAAAATCAGTATCTTAAATTTCTACTAAACGGTATCACAAAACGGTGATGAGTTCCGAATCCGAATTTTCAGTTTGCAGATACTCCCACTGTACATTTGTATTTTCCGGGAAAACATTGCTTCAATCCTGTGCATTATAATCTGTAACTGATTCTAAATAAGCATTCATGTCCATCACATAAGTACCTCCCGGCCCACACCTCTCGCATCAGTGAAAAGCACTTTGGCGTGATCTGGTGGATATATTTTATCTTTCATAGCGACTTTCAGTAGTATTTATTCCGCACATTAAAAGATCAAATTAAAACTTACACCAGTTTGCTTCCTTAAAATTATTCATTTCAAAAAAATGGCATAAAGGTTAAATATTTTGATGGTTACTTTAAACCATTTTCAAATTTCATAATCCAAGTATTATGGCCGGAAAGTAATGACTCGTGAAGATTTCTGGCAGAAATGAAGTTTTATAAATCATCAACTTACTGTTTTATGAAAAATCTAAAAAAATTCGCTGCTTACAGTATATTTCTTTTATTCACCATGCTGGTATTCAGCTGTGTTAGCGAAAGAAGAAGACCAGGACCGCCGCCGGCACGTGTGGAAGTAATTCCAGTCGCTCCGTCTCCCAGACATGTTTGGGTTCCTGGCAATTACAGATGGAAACGGAATAAATATGTCTGGCATGAAGGGCGTTATCGCAGAGGACACTGATAGTTTGTCATAAAGACAATAACCTGACTAATTGCTTATTACAAATTAAATGGTCATTTCTCTTGCAGAAATGGCCATTTTTGTTTGAAGAAACTGACAATCCCTCGGATAGTTAACTAATTAAACACATCAAGGATATTAATTATAAAATTTATTTCCCACCGTACTCCAATTTTCACTATCCGTCAGATGGCGAAAAAAGCCATCAGACGGGAGATCCAACTCGTCCGACGGCTTTTTTTGCCGTCGGACGGGTAATAAAAACTCATTAACTAACAGAAAAACCAACTATAAATCAAAGCGATATTTCCTCAGAAAACTTGCTTTCCAGTGTTCTCATTACCCGTGTTGCTGTGAGTCCGTGTACTATGATTGACAATAAAACGATGAACGATACAATCGACCAGAGTTCATTGCTGTAAAGAAAATCTTTCTGGCTGAGGGCGAAAGACAGATAATAAAATGAACCAAGTCCCCGGATACCATAAAAGCTGATTCCCAGTTTTTCTTTAAAATGAAGATGTGTATTCATTAACCCAACGATTCCACTGAACGGGCGGATCAGGAATATAAATATTATCCCCACCACGGCCATTTCCCACGTCAGAGAACCTAATATGCCATGGATAAGACTTCCACCAAAAACCAGCAAAACGACGGCCACTAAAATCCGTTCAACCTGATCAGAAAAATTGTGAAGATCTTTATGAAATTCATTCTTGAACTCATAATTCCGGAGAGTCACCGCGGCAACGAAAACGGCTATGAAACCATATCCATGGACCAGTTCGGTCAAACCATATATTAAAAGTGCGGATGCAACTGCAATAAAACCGTCGTTGATATTGATGAATTTGGTTTTTTTTGATACATTAAAAATCAGGTATCCCAGAAATTTCCCCAATAAAAAACCGACGATAATTCCTGCAATTATTTTATATATAAAATCGTAAGCAAACCATTCCAGAATGCTTCCTGCATTATTGGGACCCAATGATGCCACGGAAATTGCCAGCCAGGTGAATGGAAATCCCATGCCATCATTCATACCGGCCTCCGCAGTCAGGGCAAAACGGACATTGTCTTTTTTCTTTTCCAATGGTGGTCCTACCTGCACATCCGCCGCCAATACGGGGTCTGTCGGAGCCAGTGCTGCACCCAATAAAAGGGACGATGCAAAGTCGAAATGAAGAAACAGGTAAGATAGCATGGTCAGCAAAAATATGCACAAAACCATGGTGATAGTAAGCAGCCGAAAAGGAACGATCCAGGTTTGCAGAGAAAATGGGCGGTCGATTTTCAATCCTCCGCCCATGATAGAAATAATGATTACAAACTCCGTAAAATGAACCGTATAATCTTCATATCTAACCGGATCCGGTTTTGGGAGTATGTCAATGAAATAGTAAGAAACAGCACCAAGTAGGACATAAACAACGGAATCCGATATACCAGTTTTCTTCGTAAAAGATGGCATCCAGGCCATTCCCAATGCTGCAATTCCTATTAAAGTGATCGTTATAATGTAGCTATCCATGGTTTTAGCATGGAAATAATCATGCCTGTTTACACCGGAAAGCAATCATTCCGGATTATAATTTAGCCGGAATGATTATATAACAGATAAAAAAACAGTTATTTCAGGCCGACTTAATAGCAGAGGACAATTCCTCTTTTATTCTTTTAGCCACAATTTTTTCTTCTCCCGGTTGAAGCATCCACGCTGTTACCCTGATCAGATTTTCACCTTTCAAAGTTTCAACGAGTGAGGGGTCTACTGAATCTGAACCAGCCTGATAGTGGTACAGTGGCAAACCGGCAAAACTGGCTTCAATTGAAGGATTACCATAGCGCAATTTGTCTCTGAGTTCCTTGCCTGTAAGTTTAACGATACTGTCGTCCCAGGAAATCGTTAAGGTTGGCGTAATATTGCCCAGTTCCGGTACGGCTACCTTTGTCGTAACTCCGGTTATATCTTTTACTGCATTTTGAATGTGTGCGATACTGCTCTCCCACCCTTTCCATTCTTTATCATGATCACCGGAAATGAATTTTTCAAGAGCCACATACATCCCTAAAATTTCTTCTTTATTTACCTTATGACCACGCGCGATTGTGAAACCTCTTGGCGGTGCATTTAATCTGGCCGCGGCAATAATATCTTTTCTTCCCATTAAAATACCCGCACTTTGTGGTCCGCGCATGGCTTTTCCACCAGAAATAAAGACAAGATCAAATCCCATGTCATTAAATTTCCAAAGGTTTGAAACCGGTGGAACGTCTGCTGCAATATCAATAGAAGTCGGAATTTTCAATTCTTTTCCCAGCGCCACCCATTCTTCATGTTTGATCTGGCCATGATTCGTCTCAATATTCAAAAAATGAAGTAAAGCCGTTTTTTCACTTACCGCTTTCCTAAAATCTTCCACTGTTTCAACTTCGATAACTTTACATCCTGTATTAAGAAAAGCGTGATTATAGCGTTCGTTATGGGATTTCTGACAAATTACCTCAGACTTCATTCCTGTCCCCTCCAAATGCGGAAGCTGTTCAACTTTTTTGATATCGAGACCGGTAAGAATACCTGCAAGTCCCAACGTCATGGCTGAAAAAGCACCACAGGAAACCATGGCAGCTTCTGAATGTACCAGTTTTGCGATTTTTTCTCCCACTTTATCCTGTACTTCATCAATCATACAGAAATGCCGGGAAGTATTTTCAATTGTTTCAACCACCTCGTCATCCATAATACACCCAGACATATACGTCAATGTACCGGCGGCATTAATGAAGGAGCGGATTCCCAGTTCCGCAATTACATCACGTTTTTTCTTCAAAGGAGCAGCCGTAGCCGACTGCACGGAAAGGGAGCCAAAAAGTGGCAAAGTAGATAGGCCTTTTAAAACTTTTCTTCGTTTCATGGGTTCAGTTATATCAGAAACCCAATTTACACAGCTTTCAATTAAATGTTTCAGATCAACACTTAATTGAAAGTTGTTTTATAATTTTTATTCAATTTATTCCATTAGCTAATAGACCGGCGTAGATTTTCTTCTGTTTTTTCCCCACTTATACTGGTGCGTCCAATAGGCCATTTTCATTGACAAAAACCCGAATCCTGCTCCAAAAAGCACATCACCTATATAATGCCGGTTATTGGCAATTCGCAATAATCCTGTGGTGCCTGCCATTGTGTAAGCTGCATAAGGCATCCATGGAAGCCGGTCTTTATATTCTTCGCTTAAAAATGTGGCCGTGGCAAATGCCTGTGCCGCGTGTCCGGAGGGGAATGAATAACGGTCGCTTCCATCGGGCCGGGTTTCATGGGAAACGCCTTTCAAAAGCGTTACCGAAGCATACATAAACAGTTCACCCTTGATCAGAATCGCCGTTCTGTTAGGAAAATCATTTTTTGATTTAACTCCAAAGGCATCCAGGCCATAGGCAATGGGTAATGACGCATATTCCATGTAATTATCCAGTTTGGTATGAAAATGCGGAATTTGTTTATTGCGCTCATCCCGGATTTTAAACTTGATCTGATCTTTGAAAAACACGGTTGTAAATAATCCGGAAACCATTAAAAGTCCCGGCACATATAACTGACTTTTGGTAAAAGAAAGTTTTTGATTGATTTGAACAGAATCCTGCTGCTGGCTAAATGAGGGCAACGACAAAACAACAGCCAGTTGCAGCAACAACAATTTACGAAACATAAAAAGGGGTTTTAAAACAATTGCAAGAGGGTGATAAAAGTATGAGCGGATTCTGAATTTTTTCTGAATACAGGAAGAATGATGATCAGAATTAATTTATGTTGGCTGTTCACTTCATTTTGACTCTCTCGTATTAAATCAAAATTTTTAGAAATTAATTCAAAACAAAAACTCATTTAATTCAATTTTAACTTGGCAGGGATGATCCTGGCGTTTTGTCTTTTCTGAGATTGTTCAAGCATGTGAATTTTCTCTGTTTCAGGTTATTTATTAAAGGGTTAGCTCGGGTCAAAAACAATTCTTAATATTGATCATTATTCACCTGACCAACTCACTGCCATGAAAAAAATCTATTTTCTTCCCCTGCTTTTCCTTGTCGTAACCGCCTGCTCCAAGAAGAGTGATCCTGAGCCGGATGTAACCATGGATTCTCCCACGCTTGTCTTGAAATACACCGATACCCATCAGTTTGCGCTTTCCAAAGGCACCACAGTTGTAACACCTTCTACCTATACCTGGAAGTCAAGTGACACATTAGTTGGTAAAATTTCAAAAGACGGAAATTTTACAGCCAGGAAAATTGGAAAAACAACCATTACGGCAACGGGAGATGGAAAAACGTTACAATCAAAAATCACCATATCGCCAACGAGCACGCTTGCTGCGGAACCGGTAACAGACTGGGGCGCTACCAATACGCAGATTAAGGCAAAAGAAAAAAGAACTTTATTATCAGAAACTGCTGAATCAATATTTTTTCAGGGCGAAAACGCCAAAATTTCTGCTTCAGGTTATGTACTTCAAAATGGCAAACTGACCTCTTCTGCCTTGTTGTTGACAACTACGCAGGCTGTGGCCACCGAAGCGGTTACTTTTTATCAGGAAAGATATCCTGATTATGGAACGCTCGATTCCAGTATTGTCTTTATTAATGACGCCCGGACCTTCGGAGTTTTACTAGGTATTGATGCTGATCTTGGCCTTTATGCCATTTACAGCCCTTACGATCCTAACGGAAGATTGACGACGGCTTCTGTTGCGGACAGATTGAAGCGTTTTAAGATTGGGCGGAAGCTTTGAACCGATTTTATATTCAAACCAAAAACCCGTTCAGCTGAACGGGTTTTTGGTTTATAATGCCAGATTAAAATCCGTAGGACGTAGCGGGCTCGAACCGCTGACCTTCGCGTTGTCGACGCGACGCTCTGAACCAACTGAGCTAACATCCTTTTTTGATAGCCGTAAATATATATTAATTTGCTTTTGTCTGCAATCCGAAGCGATATACTTTTTGGGAAGGAATTCTTGACAAAAGTATAAGCCCGATTATAAAAATCAGAAGCAAAGCCAGAATACTGTTGCGCATACTTCCTGTGATTTGCTCAACCGTTCCATAAATAAATGTCCCCAAAACTATGGCTATTTTTTCAGTCACATCATAAAAACTGAAAAACGAAGCCGTATCAATTGTATTTTCAGGAATCAGTTTTGAATAAGTAGCTCTGGAAAGCGACTGAATTCCGCCCATCACCATACCAACTGCACAGGCTACTATATAAAACTGTCCAGCGGTGGTTGTATAATAAGCACCGGCACAAATGCCAATCCAGATGGCCACGCCGATCATCAGCGCATAAATATTACCAATTTTAGAAGATAACCAGGAAAATAAATAAGACCCGGCAATACCAACAAGTTGAATTAAAAGCACTGTAATAATCAGGCTTTGCGAAGGGAGTTTTAACTCATTGGATCCGAAAATAGTCGCTACATACATAACCGTTCTCAGACCCATTGTGTAAACAAAAAAGGCAAGCAGAAATTTTGCAAGATATGGCTGTTCCCGAAGTTGTCCGTAAACTTTTACCAATTCCTTAAATCCGCTAAAAATCCAGTTTTCAACTTGTGCTTTGCCTTTATTGGCAGATGGCAAATACTTAAATGGAATCTGCGCGAATAAAATCCACCATACACCAACTGTAAAAAACGATATTCTCGCTGGCATCCCTTTATCCGTAATACCGTAAAAGGATGGAAAAAGTACCATACTTAAATTGAAAACCAGTAGTAACACACTTCCAAAATAGCCCATCGAAAAACCTTTGGCGCTTACGCGGTCGTAGTTTTCTTCGGTTGCAATTTCGGGAAGATAGGAATCATAAAACACAATACTTCCGCTCCATCCAATCAAACTCAAAGCAAAAATTAAAACCGAAAAATTTAGTGTATCTTTTGTAAAGAAAAAAAGCAGCATACAACTAACCGAGCCCAGATAACAGAAGAATTTCATAAATCTTTTCTTATACCCGGTAAAATCCGCGATGGCTGTGCAAATTGGTATCAGAAGCGCTGTCAGCAAAAAAGAAGCGGATACCGTATAGGAAAAAAGTACCGTGCTCTTGATCGATAAACCAAAAAAATCAATTAAACCAGTTCCGCCTGAGGCATTTAGCGCAGCAGCACTGAAATAAACCGGGAAAATACTGGAAACGATAACCAGTGCGTGTACCGAATTCGCCCAGTCGTACATACACCAGGCATTTATTATTTTGGGATCGTTCTTTTGCATAAGGGTATATTTCCTGTAAAACTAAGAAAAGCGACAGATTCCTCTGTCGCTTTTCTTACAATATTTATAAAATGCTGCTTACTTGATCACGGGTTCAAAAACCATTATCGTTTCTGTATCCACGCCGCCAACAGGCATTGTACTTTTTAGTCTCAGCTTACTGTTTGTCAATTCCACAACACCGAATTTCCCGGAAAAACCGGTTACGGCAATATCAAGTGTGGCGGCATCATCAATCAAATACCATGTACCACCGTTGATCACCTGACTTGTTTTTTGTTCAAGTGCTTTGGTCACATTATTTGCCAAAAACTGAATATCCATGTAATTGGCAATCGCTTTGGTCTCTTCATTGAGCAAAGAAGTGGAGATTGCTTTTCCGCTTAAATCTGTTACCGAACTCATACGCCATGGATAATTTACAAGAATTTTGCTCTTTTCCGCAGGCTTCACAGAATCGTCGTTATCTTTACTTCCACAAGAACCAAGTGAAAATAAAATGACAAATACAGCAACAAGATTAATTAATCGATTCATTTTTGTGTTTTTAAAGTAATAGTTTGGCTAAAATTCCGGTTTCCGATTTTAAACCTTTAAGAGTGAATATCTTAAAAAAGTTAAATTAACAGATTTTTCCGGGAGTTTTGCAAAATTAACGAATTTGTTTCATCAATTCTTATCGAACGACACACAAATATGTTATCAAGATATCTACATTTATTTATTACGTTATTGACAATCAGTACAATCCAATCTTTTGCACAGGATTGTAAGCCATCATATATCCTAAATCCGGTTACGGTTAACAATACTATTGAATGGAATAAGTTTCCGGAGTTCAGCCTGCCTTTCAAAATAATATACAATGGTCCACGATTTGGAGATACGCAGTCACTGCCTTTAAAACACGGATTTAGCCATCTTGCTTTGTTTTCAGGAAATGAGCCTGCGACTTTGCCTGCTGCAAATCGGGCGTTGCTTTGGAACAGTGTTGCCACTAATTCCGGCAATCAGCCATGGGGAATGGATGCACTCAGAAGTCCGTGGGGAAATGACACCACAGCTTACCGGCAGGGCTGGGCGCAATATCTGACTTTGCTTGCCAACAGTTTTCAAGATTCTCAGGGAAGCGGCGTACCGAAAGCAGATATTATTTGTCTGGATGTGGAGCGAATGCTTACAGAAGAACGTGATATTTTAAAACTCAAAACAAATGCCGCAACGCCAGCCAAATATGCAAGTCTTTCGGATGCAGATTTTATTGCGACCTATAAAAAAGACATACGCTGGTGGTACAGCGAAGCGGTTAATTATCTGAAAAATATAGGTTTTGACAAATCTTCAACCATCACAAGTTACAGCGATGTACCTGTGCGTGCAACCTGGCTGAATATTGAAAGTAACAGCTGGCAGGACTGGACTACCAATACGGCTCGTACGCATTATCTGATGCAGGATGATAACGGTAAAATCGGCGGTAGCTTTTACAATTCACTGACAGCCCTTACTCCTTCTCCTTATTATTACTATGGATACAGTAGTCCGATTGGAAAGGATTATCTTACCTATCTTCTTTTCCAGGTTGAGGTAAATAACGCATGGAGCAACAAACCCAATATTCCCTTTGTGTGGATGCGGATTCATGACAGTTTCGATCCGACCGTTCCAATGATATTGCCTTTTCAGGCACAGGCGACAGCTATTTTTCCATTCTTTTCGGGTGCCAAAGGATTATGGCTTTGGGAAAATTCAGGATTGGAAAATTCACGTCAGGAGAACTATGCGACTTATGAAAATTTCATTTACGGACTTTATCGGCTTTCTGAATTCAAGGACATGTTTGAAGGCAATTACAATCTTGTAATACCCGAAACAGCGAGAGATTTGATGACTTCTAAAAAACCGGTTTGGCGCGGTGTTGTAAAAGATGGAAATATTCTGATTGCCGCGCAAAATCCATATGCGGGCGATAATGATGTTACAAGTGTTACGCTTTCATATCAAAAATGGGTAAAAACAATAAGCCTCAAAGGCAAAGAAGTTTTTCTCTGCAAATTTGATCTGAGTCAGGATAATTCATCCACGGAACCTAATATCACTGAAGCATTTTTATATCCGAATCCGATGGCGGCGGATTCCAAAGTCCGGCTCACCGGAATAAATGGCACTGTCAGTGTCGATTTTGATCTTTTCAATAATCAGGGAAAGGCCGTTTATTCGGGAAAACTGCAAGCTATTGTTGGTTCAACAGATCAGAGCGTAACGCTTCCTGACCTTGGCATGGGTTTATATATAGCCCGTTTCAAAAGTTCTAATAAAACAATCACCCAGAAAATTATCATCACAAAATAATGAACCGCCTTAGCAAAGAAACCAGCCCGTATTTATTGCAGCACGCCAACAATCCGGTCGACTGGTTTGCCTGGGGAGACGAAGCTTTACAAAAAGCAAAAGCAGAAAATAAACCGATTCTGGTTAGTATCGGTTATTCTGCATGCCATTGGTGTCACGTGATGGAACGCGAAAGCTTCGAAGACCAAAATGTGGCCGATGTAATGAATGAACATTTTGTCTGCATAAAAGTGGACCGCGAAGAACGGCCTGACGTGGATGCCGTTTACATGGACGCTTTGCAGGCAATGGGTACACGTGGCGGCTGGCCGTTAAATGTTTTTTTACTTCCCGATAGTAAACCGTTTTATGGCGTTACTTATTTGCCGCCCCAAAACTGGGTGCAGCTTTTAAAAAGTGTGAATAACGCTTTTGTCAATCACTATGACGAACTGGCAAACTCTGCGGAAGGATTTGTTGAAAATATGGTGCAGCCGGAAACCAGCAAATATAACCTGACAAGCTCTGAATCGGGTTATACGATCGATGCGCTCGACCAGATGTATGAAAAACTCAGCCAGAATTTCGATACACAAAAAGGAGGAATGGACCGGGCGCCAAAATTCCCGATGCCTTCAATTTATAAATTCCTGCTTCGCTATTTTGATATAACACAAAATCCCGCGGCTCTTGCGCAGGTTGAGCTTTCTTTGAACCGGATAGCTTTGGGAGGTATTTATGACCACGCCGTTGGTGGATGGGCAAGATATTCTGTTGATGATGAATGGTTTATACCCCATTTTGAAAAAATGCTGTATGACAATGCACAGCTGCTCGGCATTTTTGCAGAGGCATACTCATTAACACAAAACAGTCTGTATGCTGACCGCGTAACAAAAACAATTTCCTGGCTGGGCAGTGAAATGCTGGGTCCGGATGGTGGTTTTTATTCGGCACTTGATGCTGATAGTGAAGGCATTGAAGGAAGATTTTACATTTGGAAAAAAGCAGAACTTCAAAGCATACTTGGTGATGATTTTGACTGGTTTTCCAAATTATACAATATCAGCGCACATGGCAACTGGGAAGATGGTTACAATCATCTTCATCTTACAAATTACGTTTCTGAAACGGCAAAAGCTGCCGGAATTTATTCTGATTCTTTTGAAGAAAAATATCAGAACGCACTCCAAAAACTTGCAGAAGCGCGTAAAAGCCGCATTCGTCCCGGACTGGACGATAAAATTCTGGCTTCGTGGAATGGACTTTTAATCAAAGGTCTGACTACTTCCTATCAGGCTTTAGGCGACGAATCTATTCGGGATATGGCTGTTAACGGAGGACGGTTTATGTTGGAAAAAATGACTGTTAACGGAAAACTTTGGCATAGTTATAAAAATGGAAAAACAAGTATAACAGCTTTTCTGGAAGATTATGCGGCAGTTGTTGAAGCCTACACTGGACTTTATCAGATAACGTTTGATACCTTATGGCTTACAGAAGCGGTTCGTCTGACGGATTACACCATTTCCAACTTTTACGATACCGCAGATGGTTACTTCTTTTTTACGGATTCAGAAGGTGAAGCTTTGATCGCACGGAAAAAAGAACTTTTTGATAATGTAATTCCGGCTTCCAACTCTATGATGGCGCAGAATCTGTACGTTCTTGGGAAAATTCTTGATCGTCAGGATTATCTTGATTTGTCGGATAAAATGCTTTCAAAAATGGATAAAATTCTGCTGGCTGATGTACAATGGGTTACCAACTGGGCAGCTCTTTATTGTCAGAAAGCCTCTCCTACTGCCGAAATTGCTATTGTTGGAGAAAATGCGGATGAGCTCAGAAAAGATTTTGACCGTTTTTTTATTCCAAACAAAGTGGTTGTCGGAACAGAAACTTCATCGCAGCTTCCACTTCTGGAAAACCGGACAAAGGTTAACGGCAAAACAGCGATTTATGTTTGTTATGATAAAACCTGTCAGCTGCCTGTAAACTCCGTGGAAGATGCACTGGAACAACTAGGCTGATTTATTTGATATGAAAAGGCGCGACCAGATGTAAGCGCCTTTTCATATTCTTTTATCCAAGCAATGGATAATATCTCTCCCGGATTATATTCATATGATGAACAGGATGCCCGATAATCACAAATCCCAGCGCTAAGGGAGAGATTTCTGTATTATTGGCAACTCCCGGATTAAGAATCATTTCCCCACTCATGTTTTTAAAAAGTAAAATTGTCGACTGACGAAGCAGATTAAACTCTTCCATCAAATCTGTAACTGAACGTTTACTTGCGACCGTGTTGGCAGCAAGTATAGCTTCTTCGTAACCCGGCAAAGCAGTTTTATCATTTCTTGAAAAACGAAGTGCACGATAAGCCATAATCCGTTCGTTATCAATAACATGCTGTAAAATATCCTTTACAGTCCATTTTTCAGGTGCGTAAATTTTGTCCTGTAAATCAGTCAGTTTGCTAATTTCAGAGTAAACTTTATCGGGTGAATATTTTTCAAAGGCATCAAAAATATCAATGTCTTCTACCAGATTAATATACCGGTCAAAAAATGGCGGCATTGGATTAATGTCAGATCTTTTCATAAAAACAGGCTGTTTTGAGGTGCCAAATTATAAAGATTCTTTAAGAATTAACTCATAAACAAGTTATTCCTTAATCACATAATTCTTTAAATAGATCAGAACGCGAAATAATATCCATGTTATTTTATTTATTTGAAACATTATATCACAAAAAGTTGATAACACGCAATTATCATATCTTTAATCGACGAAAACAGTTTAAAATCACAAATTAGTTATTATATTTGACTGAATAATCCCGGAAAGTTGAAAAAAATAGTTGCCATAGGCTTATTAATTTTGTTGCTCTACAATATGTTGGGGCTAACAACGGCTGTGTTGCTATTTGACAATCAATATAAATCAGCTGCATCTTCAAGCCACGGAGACGATTACCAGCTTTTGAAAGTATATGTACCTTCCCTGCCGTATACAACAAGTTGGGAAAATGATGAGGAAATTGAAGGGCTAACAAAAAGCAACGGAAATTTTTACAATACCACGCACGTTCTTCATACAAACGATACTTTGTATATCACGCTGAAATCAAATCAGCCTGCCCGTGACCGTTTTTTTGAATTGGCAAACCAGATGCAATCCATGACAGATCCTGGAAATACACCTGATTCTTCCCATGGCAAGGCTTTAAAACTGCTGGATAATTTTATTAAAAATTATGTTCAGAATATTTATCAATTTTCAATTCATCATCAGCTATCTTCTCCCGGTGATGTAATTGCTATTTATCCTTCAAAGGAAGTCAAGCCTACACGCTTTCTTATAAAACTTCAAACACCTCCACCGGAGCAGTGCTAAATTGTGTCCGTCACTGTTTCATAAAAACCTGATGCGGCCAAAATTCCGGCATTTTTATATTTCCTTGCTTTGGGTTAATTCCTGAAAGCAGGTAATCACTTTAATCCACCCATCGCTTTCAAAGCGGTAACTACCATCTTATTTAATACTATATGTTTTCAACTATACGGAATAAAAAACATCTTTGGATGTTAATTCTGGCAATGATCAGTTTCAGCGGAGCCTATGCGCAAATGCCGAATGATGCTGTTTACATGTCAAAAAATACAGCTTGTCTGGCTTTATCCTACACGCATAGTTCGTGGGATAAATACTGGGAAAACACTTTAAAAAGAGACAATCTTAACATTGGAACGCAAACCACTCAGGTTGGAATGGCCATGCTGGCTGTTGGTGTTACAAAAGATCTGAATGTGATTGTGAGCCTTCCTTACATCTGGACTCAGGCAAGCGGCGGAAATATGAAATGGAGTAAAGGATTCCAGGATGTTTCGGGCTGGGTGAAATACCGCTTTTTTAATAAAGCGGGGTTTTCTTTAAATGCAGTCGTGGGTGCGTCTATTCCCAGTTCAAATTATGTCCCGGATTTTATGCCAATGTCCATTGGTTTGCAATGCAAAACGGCGACTGGAAGACTTGTAGCACGATATCGTCACAAAACCGGTATTTACGCGACCGCGTATGGAAGTTATATTTTGAGAAGCAAAATCACGATTGACCGTGATTCTTACCTGATGGGAGAAACACTTTATAACACAAACCGTGTGAGTGTTCCTAATGCTTTTGATTATTCTGCACGTGTTGGTTTTACAAATAAAGCGATTCAGACAGAAATTTATGCAGAACGTAACGAATGTGTGAATGGAGATTATATCCGTCGTAACGGGATGCCTTTCCCAACCAATAACATGAAATCAACCACAGTTGGATGGTATGGAAAATTTCAGCCTAAAAATATCGGCTTTAACGCACGCGTTGCTTATGTGACCCGCGGAGAAAATTTAGGGCAGGCAATGACCTATTCCGCCGGACTTTTATATCAGTTCAGATATATTAAATCTGGCAAAAAATAAATTACAGTCATTACAAAAAGATCATGAACAAGATATTTTATTCCCGTGGCCGCGCTGCGTCTTTTGCAACAGGTTTATTTTTAGCTTTAACAGTTTTCTCATGCAGCAAAACGGTTGATGAGCCAACTGCATCCATCAATAATCCTTCTACCCTTGATGAGAATGCGGGTACATGGAAACCTTACATATTGGCTTCATCAAGCGAAGTTGCAGTGGACCAGCCCAAAGCAGCCACCTCGGCGGAATACATTGCAGAAATTGCAAAATTGAAAGAAACGATGGCTTCTGTCACGCCTCAGCAACGCGACCAGATAAATTATTGGGGTGCAGGAGCAGCTTTCCGCTGGAATGAAATTGCCCGTGAACTAGCCGCACGTTACAACAGTCCACCGGCTGTAAATGCAGAAGGAAAATATCCGGTTCCTGATGCTGCAAATCCATTGGCGGATCCAAAATTCCCTTTTGCAAATCCTCCATACACTGCACGTGCACTGGCTTATCTTAGTGTTGCCCAGTATGATGCGCTTGTCAGTGCGTGGAATTACAAATTTAAATTCAACCGTAAGGCACCATCAAAAAACGACGCTTCTATCAAGGCAATTCTTCCGGTTTCAGATTTACCGTCTTATCCTTCGGAAGACGCCGTTGTTGCTGCCGCTTCATATACGATATTGAAAGCGATGTTTCCTGGTGAAATTCCTTTTCTGGATGCTAAATTGGCCGAACATAAAAACAGCCGTTTGTTAGCCGGAATGAATGTAGAAAGTGATATTGTAGCGGGTAATGCATTGGGAAATGCCGTTGCAGCGAAAGTAATGGCAAGGGCCAAGACGGATGGAATGGGTGCGGCTAATAACCAGGCCAAAGTTCCGGATATCATTGCCAATGCTTTAAAAATTGGTATAACCGAGCCATGGAAAAGCCAGGAATCCCCGGCACGTCCCCCGATGCTTCCTACTTATGGTGGCGTTCTTACCTGGAATTTCAATACGGCAACCATACCTACACTTCGTCCAATTGCTCCGCCTGCAATTGGCAGCCCTGAGTTTGAAGAAAACCTGAATGAACTGTTAACAATCGCAAAAAGCCAGACAAGAGAACAAGCCAGGATTGCAAATTACTGGTCTGATGGCGTAGGAAGTTATACGCCTCCGGGGCACTGGCACCGTAAGGCTGCTAACCTGGCTCATGACAATAATTTTAGTGAAGTAAGAACTGCCAGAACATTGGCCTTGGTTGGAACTGCCATTCAGGATGCAGGGATTTGCTGCTGGGATGCGAAATATTATTACTACTATCCTCGCCCTAACCAGATGAACAGCAAGGTGAAAACTTCTGTGGGGTTGCCTAACTTCCCGTCTTATACGTCCGGGCACTCGATGTTTTCTGGCGCTGCGGCAGAAGTTCTTTCACATATTTTTCCTTCCGAAAAAGCTAACATAGATGCCATGGCCGTGGAAGCCTCGGTTTCAAGGATTTATGGACTTATCCATTATCGTTTTGACTGTGAGCAAGGTTTGGTTACCGGGCATAAAGTTGGAAATTATGCAGTACAGCGCGCTAAAACAGATGGTGCGGAATAAATAAAATAATGTAAAAATAAAGCGATGCAGTCGTGATGGGGCTGCATCGCTTTGTTTTTATGTCAATAATCAGTTTTTCTAAACCAGATTATTAATATCAAAAGGAAGTTTTCGCATCCTCTTTCCGGTTGCCGCAAAAATTGCGTTACCAAGTGCGGGAGCTATCGGAGGAAGTCCCGGCTCTCCTACTCCACCCGGCGCTGAACCGCTGTCAACAATATGTATCTCAATTTCAGGCATTTCGTTTAACCGCATAATGTTGTATTGATGGAAATTGCTTTGGTCACAAACCCCATTTGTAAATGTGATTCCATCTTTTATTGCCGCAGTAATACCCATTACGATATTGCCTTCGGTTTGTGCTTTCACATTATCCGGATTGACATAATAGCCACAATCGATTATTGAGATAACTTTGTCTATTTTAACTCCGTTGTCTTTTTTGGTAACCGTAATGCAGGTAGCAGAAATACTATCAAACGATTTAAAAACCGCTATTCCTTTTCCTTGTCCTTCCGCAAGCTTTTCGCCCCAGGCTGATTTTTCTGCCAGTGTTTCCAAAACTTTTCTGAAACGTTCATCTTTTATGATTTCCAAACGTGCCTTGACCGGATCTTTTCCAGCCAGATGAGCGAGTTCATCGATAAAACATTCCTGTCCCCAGCCGAAATTTGAAGCATAAACTGATCGCCACCAAACAATAGGAATATCCGTTTTTACGTGTGTCCAGCTTACTTTGGAAGCAATTTCAAAATTGTATTTATTATTATTTGTACTGATTTCTTCACTCAGCCATGGATCAGCCTCGTCAGGTTTTAATCCTTTATAAACCTGACTAACAATAGATTCACCAATGGCATGGTGATGATATCCGGCAATTTTGCCATCCTCCACAAAACCCTGCATATGACTCAACATACCCGGACGATAAGGCCCCTGAGAAATATCATCTTCTCTTGTCCAGACAACCTTAACCGGCTTTTTCAATTCCTTTGACAAATGACACGCTTCCAGAAGAAAATCATGATAAGCTTTTCTTCCAAATGCGCCACCTAACAACGTCACATTGATTTTTACCTTTTCCGGTGCCACTTTCATGTACGCGCATACATCGCGCAATGCCCAGTCAGGTCCCTGAACCGGAGCCCAAATTTCTATTGATCCGTCATCTTTAACGTGCACTACTGCATTTTCGGGCTCAATAGGTGCATGTGCTAGAAATGGCGTTTCATAATTGGATTCCAGTTTCTTTGTAGCTGAGCTGTATTTCGCGCTGAAATCTCCTTTTTCCTCAAAATTGATTCCTTCTTTTTTTGCAGCTTCATATGTTTCTGCAAAGTATTTTTCTGTGCTCAGCGTTTTTTCATAATCTGCATTATCCCATTTTACAACGAGTGCTTTTCTTCCTTTTAATGCTGCCCAGTAATTTGTACCAATTACCGCAACAGCTTCGGAAGTCCGATGAGGCATTGTCCGCTCCGTTTTTAAAACTTTAATAACGCCTTTGACCTTTTTCGTCTCAGAATCATCGATCGAAACAATTTTCCCGTGTATCGCAGGCGAGTGCAAAATACTGGCATAAACCATTCCCGGAATATCGATATCAATTCCATAAATTGCCTTTCCCGTTACGCGTTCGGGTACATCCAGGCGTTTGTTGTATTTTCCCAAAATTGTAAAATCCTTTGGATTTTTTAATTTTGGATTTTTAGGAATTTCAAGTTTAGACGCCTCGTCAGCAAGTTCACCATAAGTGAAAATTTTACCGGTTGGCTTATGGACAATGGTCCCATCTTTTGCCAAACATTCTGCAACCGGAACATTCCACCTTTTTGCAGCAGTCTCCGTAAGCATTTCACGGGCAGCAGCGCCAGCCTTGCGGATCGGTTCCCATAAGGATCTTACGGAACTACTTCCACCGGAAGTCTGGCTACCATATTTATCTTTTCCGTCACTCTGAATAATTTTTACCTGGTCAAGCCGCACTTCAAGCTCTTCTGCCAGAAGAGACGGCACTGCCTGCGTTGAACCTTGCCCCATATCCGGACGAGGATTGACAATCGAGATATTTCCGGCCGTATCAATAATGATAAACGGGTTGATTTCAAGTTTTAAAATTGCCGGATAAATCTTTTTGACGACTGCATCTTTTGAAAACGCAGAAATACCCAGAGCCAGCCCCAAAGAAGTCAAACCGGTGGTTTTCAGGAAATCACGGCGTGAAGTTTGTATATTTTCCAATGTCTGTAATTTGCTGTTTGTGAAAAACTATCTTTTCCCGATGCCCTTTTCCTCAACTTTGATCGTTTCCGCGGCACGGTGAATTGCTTTACGGATACGGTCATACGTTCCGCATCTGCACAAATTTCCACTCATGGCAGCATCAATATCCTGATCATTCGGACTTGCATTTGTTTTAAGAAGAGCTACTGCGGACATAATTTGTCCTGATTGGCAATAACCGCATTGCGGTACTTGTTCCTCTATCCAGGCTTGTTGGATAGCGTGCAGTTTGACATCACCAATCCCTTCAATTGTCGTTATCTTTGTGTTTTTACCAACACTGGAAACTGGTGTTTGGCAAGAACGTGCGGGCTGGCCATCCAGATGAACCGTGCATGCACCGCAAAGTGCCATTCCACATCCAAATTTAGTCCCTTTTAAGCCAACAACGTCTCTGACTACCCAAAGCAAAGGCATGTCATCTTCCACGTCGACTTTTACTTTTTTACTGTTAACTGTTAAATTATATATCGCCATAGTAATTGGAATTTTATCGGTCCAAAGCTATCTAAAAGTAGTAAAAAATTATGACAAGATAAAACCCTGATTCCGAGTATCGTTTTGACTTGAAAACTCGCTGGCTAAACTAAATCCTATGCTTTCGTGTTGGATTTTAAGAATAAAAATTAAATTATCAAGTCGGAAAGCAGCGTTATGTTAATTTCATCAGCAGCAGAATTAGAAGGAATTCAGAAAATAAGTGAGGCAGTTGCTACTACATTAAAAGAAATGCGGAATTTTGCCAAACCAGGTATGACCGCAAAGGAACTGGATGATTTTGGAGGAGAAATTCTAAATTCATTAGGGGCAAAATCAGCTCCAAAACTTACTTATGGATTTCCTGGGTGGACCTGTATTTGCGTCAACCATGAAGTTGCCCATGGAATTCCTTCTGCTGGAAAAATATTGAAAGAAGGTGACTTGATCAATGTCGACGTTTCAGCTGAGCTTAACGGATTTTGGTCGGATAATGGCGGCTCTTTTGTTTTGGGTGAAGATAGTAACAACCACCAAAAGCTGGTGAATGCCTCGAAGAATATTCTTCACAAAGCGATCTATCGTATCAAATCTGGTGTTAAAGTTTCGGATATAGGCCGGCTAATTGAAGTCGAAGCGAGAAAGGCTGGTTACCGTGTAATCAAAAACCTGGCCGGACATGGTGTGGGAAGAAGTCTGCACGAAGATCCGCATGAAATCCTTAACTGGTGTGATAACGATAACAAACAACGTTTTAGAAAAAACACGGTCGTTGCAATAGAAACCTTTATTTCCACAGCCTCAACAATTGCTGAAAAAGGAAAAGATGGCTGGACATTATTGGGAAACAAAGGCGGATATGTTGCGCAACATGAACATAGCATTATTGTAACAGATGGGAAGCCTGTAATTTTGACTGCGGTAAATGGGATTTGGGATTAAATTTTAATTTCTACAATCTGGTATCCCTAAGATAATCTTCAACGGCTATTACTTTAACCAAATCGTAATATCCTGGAAATAATGGATTAAGAATAAAATTATATTCCTGTGGCATTACGGCACTTCTAGCCTTAATCCCTATGTATTTTCTTGTTTTAAAAATTTCATCTCCCTTTTCTTTTAAAGCAAGATTTTCTGTAATTCGCCAGTCTTGTGGCAGGTCTTTATCCTCTATTTCGCAGAATGGAGCTGAGCTATCAACTTCAATAGTCATTACAAATAAGTTAGGAGGTAATTCTGTTTCGTCCACGTGTACCAGCAATTCCAACATAGCCAGTGCACGACTCTCACTTGTATATAAACAAAAAATGCCCTCACTATTCCATCTTCCTCCTTCGTTAGCCGCACCCTGACCACTCAAATCGTTAGCACGTTCCCGCTTTTTTGCAATCCTGTATACAATCATATATCAAGAATAAACACCATCTTCAATACGACCCAATATCTGATTTACTAGCTTGATACCAGTTGGGGTGTTTAAAAGATCAAATGGCCTTTGCATATTAAGTGCCTTATTCTCTTTGTGAAGCCAGCGATTTAGTTTTTCCGAATCTTCAAAAACTGACAATCCTTTGGCGATTGTATTGGCTATCTCAATTGACAAAGATGAAACAAGATCTCCAAAGACATCAGTCTTTTTTTTGCGCGCCAAGGTTTTATACGAAAGGCTCAACAATACTGCCATGTCTTTCATGGGAACGTCCATAACATTCGCCAGATTTTCAATGGATAGCTTTGGCACTCCTTTACCACTTGCAATTAAAAAATCCAAACCTGATACGGGTTCGTTTAGCATAAACTGCTTGCCGCCTAAAATCATCCACGTAATTTCATTTGCCGGCGCTTTCCTTCGAAGGACTACGGCCAGGTCTTCACCAAGTTTGGATGATTTACTGTTAATTTTGATTGATGATTGCATAAATGGACATTTTACCCAAATATACGGATAAAATGTCCATTTATCAATTTTCTTTTATCTGGCTTGCTTAATTTCCCCTCAAATTCCCTCAGTAACTTTCTTCATCTTCTCCAAACCAGTTTTCGCTACCAGCAAAGCATCCTGCGCATAGTAATCTTTGTTAAAAACTTCAAAGGAAAGAATAACTGGTTTTTCAGGATTTTTAAGTGTTTGAAGTAGTTTTTTTAATGGAGCCGTTCCATCTCCCGGATATACTCTGTCAGCATCCACAATGGTTTCTCTTGGCGGAGTTGCCGGATAGTCATTGATGTGAAAAATCTCGATCAAAGGTTTTCCCACATCTTTTACACTATCCATTCCCGAACCTCCTTTATGCAAATGATATACATCCATCAAAACTTTGGCCGACGGATGGTTTGATTCTACCGCCACATAAAGCAACTCTCCAACCCGGCTGAGATTTTTGGAAAAACCCCAAAGTTCGAGATGGGGAACTACACCTGTCTGATCCCCCAGTTCAAGTATTTTGCGATAGCGTTCTGCCATTTTAGGTAGTTCAAGAATTTCACCGGTAGTTGCGCCCATAGGAGGTGCAGCAACTCTTGGACAACCAATTTGGGCAAGCTGATCCATTTCCATCTTCAATTGATCTAAAGCTTTGGAACGCGCAGCCTGATCGTCGACAATCCAGGTAGCAAAACCGATGGCATCTTCCACTTTCAATCCAAGATCGTCAATAACACGTTTTGCTTCTGCAAGTGTTCCGCCGGTTTTAAGATAATCCTGCAAAGTACTGATCCATATTTCTACGGATTTATAGCCCGCTTTCGCAGCTACTTCCAGCTCTTTTTTAAAACCAAGTTTATGACCACGCAACGTGCTCATGTTGAGCGAGTATATAAAGGAACCTTGTTTTTCTTTTTTTATTTCCACTGGTATTACGGTGGCTGTTGATACTGCCAAAACGGAAGTAAGGGCTTCTCTGCGATTCATCAGGAAAGTGTTTTTATCTAATTGATTTTTTAACAAAGAATATTCGGGCAGATTTTTACCGGTGAAAGTTCAAATTTGATTGTTAAATTAGGGTTTACATTTCTTGTTGCTCAATATTTTCAAATACTTATGTCGTCCGAAGAATATACATTGCCTGCCCAAACGCGTATCGGTCACGTGCATCTGAAAGTTTCAAATCTTGAAAAATCACTGGATTTTTACTGCGGACTTCTGGGTTTTGAAATCATGGCGCGCTATGGTGACCAGGCAGCATTTATTTCTGCCGGCGGCTATCATCATCACATTGGACTAAACACCTGGTATAGCAGAGGATTTCCTCCTGCCAGTCAGCAAGGCGTTGGTTTATTTCACACTGCAATTTTATATCCCACACGCAAAGATCTTGCTGCCATTTATCAAAGATTGAGCAATGTGCATTATCCATTAAGCGGAGCAAGCGATCACGGTGTTTCAGAAGCCTTATACCTCAATGATCCTGACAACAATGGCGTGGAGTTATACTGGGACAGACCAATGGAGCTCTGGCCAAAATTAGAGGATGGATCTTTGGAAATGTATACGCGGACACTTGATATCAACGGATTACTAAACGAATTGAAATAATTTAAAATTTATTTAACATTAAAAAATTATCTTTAAATATTCTCCAACTTTCACTGCTACACCCATGTCCGAAGAAAATAAGCTCGATAAAATCATAGATGCAAGAATGAAACTTAAGGCGCGGTTTGAGGAAAAAATGCTGCAAACGCCCTCAGTATCGGATAGCAAGCCAATGGGAACTGGTGAAATCAACAGACATGGTATGCCCAAACTGCCGATCGGACAAATAAAAACAGTGAAATGGCCGGTATTAGACCTGGGATTTAAACCTGACATTTCACATCAGCAGTGGAAGTTAACCATAAACGGAGAAGTGGATTCCCCACTGGAATTGAGCTGGCAGGATTTCATGAACCTGCCCCAAACAACTGATGTAAGCGATTTTCACTGTGTGACAACATGGTCGCGCATGGATGTTCCCTGGGTTGGGGTGAAACTTGCGGATTTGGCTGCACTGGTGATGCCGAAGTCTACGGCAACTCATATCCTTTGTTACGGATACGATAAATACACGACAAATATTTCAATCGAAGAGGCATTAAAAGATGATGTTTTGCTTGTGCATTCTGCCGATAACAAACCTTTGGAACGTGATCATGGCGGACCGGTACGCATGATTACACCGCAATTGTATGCGTGGAAAGGTACCAAGTGGATTAACAGGATAGAGTTCCTAAATAAAAACAAGCCTGGTTTTTGGGAGGTAAGAGGCTATTCCAACACAGCTTATCCATGGAGAAATGACCGTTACAGTTGAGAAAATAATTCTCCATTCTAATCCCATTTTAACATGGTATGATATTTGTCATAAATGAGGTTATTAACAAATCACAGATAGGCATGTATTTCGTATCATACAATAATGGGAAACCTACAACCTCCTCTTCCGCAGTAGCTGATCAGTTCGGGAAGTCTCATAACGACATTTTAAGATCAATTGAGAAACTGGAGTGCAGCAAGGAATTCAAAAAATCGAATTTCTTTCCTTCACCAAGTCTTTGGCCATCAGGTAAAGCAGATCCATCTATTCTTATTACAAGGGAAGGTCTCGTACTTTTGGTCATGAGTTTGGAAAGTGCCGCGCCGGTTTCATTTCGAGAAAATGTGATTGCAAAATTTGATGGAATGGCTTCATTCCTGTAATAATACTTCGTTGTGAATAATGTTACCCGATTTTGTAAGGATCTGGTAACATCCGCTTTTTGGAAAATAGAAATATCCTTCCGATAGTGTGAAATAATTGTTACAGAATACGATATAGCTTATTAGCATTTATTTGCAATAGTATTTTGCCAAGAATATTTATCAAAATGAAATCTTTCATTTTGATAACTGTGTAGCTCCTTTAAATTTCTTTAACAGTAAAGAAGTTATTCAGGTTTTGATTGCTTCTGACTTTAAAGTGCCTCGATTAATGGTTTTTAGCTAAGACCTAATATAAACACCAATGATGGTCTTTATATTACATGCATTCCTTTCTTTCATATAGATACTACAAAAAGTTGATTGTGGATGCTTATCCATTACCTGTATAACGAATTTTCTAGAAACCTTCGGGTTTTGATGAATTACAGCAAATGATTAAAACCATCGTGGACTACTGGAAAAAATGAATAGCTCCCAATCGTTATGCCAACTAAGACGGCTAATTCTCTTCCGGCTTTTAATTAATTTCCGAACCAACAGGATTTAACTTTGCCCAAGTCCAAAATATTTTTACTTTCCCGGTAACAATATTACATTTGGTAAAGCTCAACGGAAATTATTTTCTTCACATGCAGTCATCAATAAAAGACAAAGCTCTTCGGTGGTCTTACGTTAGTATCTTCATCGGCTTGATCTTGATCTTCGCATCCCAATATTTTGCATATAAAAATGTACAGGATTTGTCGCTGCACAACCAGGGAGTAAATGTTACCATTGGCATACTAAATCAAACTGCAAATTTCGGATTATCGACTAAAGATATTCAATCGAATATGCACGAGTTCGTAATCACGGGAAATGAAAAGCTACTGGATGATACTTATGCCAAAAAGGTTAAACTTTTGGGCATGAGTGACACGCTTTTCAATTTGGTAAAAAATGATAAAATCCAGACTGAAAGGGTTAAAGAATTATTAGACATTTCCGGTAAAATTGTTGAGCATACACATGCGGTAATGACGGTTTACCGCAAAGAAGGCACACAAAAAGCTTTTGATATGATTCAAAAAGGAGAAGGATTAAATTTAAATCAAATCCTGATGAATAAAATTGAATCTATTGAACAAGCGGAGAACAGGCACCTGGAGACACAAAGAATGCTCATTCAGAAAACCCAGAAGAAGACCACTCTTTTTATTATGGGAACCAGCATCTTCGGCTTTTTCCTTACCGTTCTCTCAATCGTTTCTTTGATATGGAACCAGAAAAAACAACGTCAGCTGCAACTTGAAATCAGACAAAAAGAGCGGTTATTGTATCAATACATTGAAGCAATTCCAGACGGTGTCTTGGTACTGGATACTAATAAAGAAATTGTACTTTTAAACCAGTCGGGAAAGGAGATTCTGGGTCTGAACAAAGACAAACCGCTGACAGAGCAGATGAATGAAATCATGCTCCTTGACCCTTCGCGGTATAATATCCGGTTTACATCCGATACATTGCCCGTCAGTGAGGCGCTGGATGGTGTAAAATCTACGGGGAATAAAATTGATCTTCTCAAAGATAATACGCTGTATCACCTTGAAACCAGTGCCCGGCCAATCCTCGGTCTGGATGGAGAAATTACAAATGCCATTACTGTTTTCAGGGACATTACGCAACGCGCCAATTATGAAACGGCGTTGGAAAAAGCACGTTCTATCGCTGAAAAATCCGTTCGGGTAAAAGATATTTTCCTTTCAAACGTCAGTCACGAAATACGCACGCCTCTCAATGCCATTGTAGGTTTTACCAATCTGCTGGAAGAGCAGGTGAAGGATCTAAAAAGTGGTGATTACGTCAGTTACATAAAAATCGCCAGTAAAAATCTTCTGGACCTGATCAACGATATTCTTGATTTCTCCAAGATCGAAGCTGGACAAGTAATTTTGGACAAAACCAATACTTCGATACTAGAACTGGCTGATTCAGTTTCTGTCATTATAAGCCAGCGGGCCAGCGAAAAAGGAATTGGGTATGAAAAAATTCTTTCGCCGGGATTGCCTCATATGATCGTTTCAGACAAACTACGGTTGACTCAAATCTTACTTAATGTTTGTGGAAATGCGATAAAATTTACAGAAAAAGGATCCGTGAAATTAATTGTTGATCCGATTTCAGAATTGAAAGACGATACGCAAACCATTCGGTTTTCAATCATTGATAGTGGAATTGGGATTCCGGAAGATAAAATAAACCAGATTTTTGAACGTTTCGTCCAGGCATCAGAAAGTACAACACGATTATTTGGTGGCACCGGGCTTGGGCTGAGTATTGTAAAATCGCTCGTTCATTTACTTGGAGGGACAATACGGGTTGAAAGTGTTCTTGGAAAAGGAACGACATTTATTCTTGAATTTCCCTTTGAAGTTGTAACAGATCTGACAGAAATGGAAGTCACTGATGATTCTTCGTCGGTTATTACTCCAATCGGTGATATACGGGTTCTAGCGGCTGAGGATAATCTTCTAAACCAAAAATTACTGGAAGCAATTTTTGAACGCATGTCGATACCATTGACAATTGTACATAACGGCCAGGAGGCAATTCATGAACTCGAAAGAAGAGATTATGACCTCGTGTTGATGGATATTCAAATGCCGATTATGGATGGTTATACCGCGATCAGAAAAATAAGAAGCGATATTTCTCAAACCGTGCCGATTATTACAATGACGGCTCATGCCATGGTTGGAGAAAAGGAAGAATGCCTGAGCATAGGCGCAAACAGTTATATTTCAAAACCTTTCCGGGAAAACGAATTGTTACATGCTATTTCAAATCTGACCGGCAAACAAAACCTAAACTACAAAGAAATGAATCCAGCCAATCTTAATGGTGAAAATTCCCAGGATTCGGGAATATTGAACATGACTTATCTGAATGAAATTACCGGAGGTGATGCCGAGCTGAGAGATGAACTTATCTCTCTTTTCGAAAGTGATTTGGGGTCACAATCAGAATTAATTGTCAAGGCAGAGGAATCTGGTGATAATGAAAAATTACGTCAGGTAATACACAAATTCAGATCTTCACTATTTTCCGTCGGCCTACTTTCTACGGCGGATAAATTCAAAAAAATTGAAGGAGATTTGAAAAATAATATACGTCCGGTGGATTTAAAAGAACAATTAAGACAACTTTCACTCGAAGCAGAAGCTGGCTTAACTGAACTTAAAAATCTATAATATTTCTTTTAAAGACCGGCAGCTGTTTTCTTTTTTACATCTTCCAAAGTTGCTTTGACATCTGATTGAGTCATTGGCTGACCTTTTACTACAACGGTGTAAATTTTTTGAGTTGAAGAAATGTTTAAAAGCGGGTTTTCATCTAATAAAAGAATATCCGCTTTTTTACCTTTTGTCAAACTTCCATACTGACTTTTGTTTAAGAAAAGTGCCGGATTAATGACAGACGCCTGCAAAGCCTGAAGCGGTGTTAAACCTGCTGCAACCATCAGTTCAAGTTCCTTATGAAGGCCGATTCCCGGGTAAGTGAATGAATTCAAATAACCTGCATCAGTTCCTGCCATGATTTTTACACCAGCTTTTTGGAGCAAAGGAATCGGAGATTCGGATTTTACGTTCATCGCTTTTCTGAACTTTATGGCTTCGTCATCATCTTTGATTACACGATCAATTCGCATTTGATATGTTTTTTGAAGGCCTTTTCCGATGTATTGCAGGTAAGCGTCGTTCTGGTGATTATCTTCATCAAATCTGGCTAAAAGGTGCGGAAGTGAAAGTGTTGGTGTAACATAAATATCGTTTTTTGCCATTTCCTGATATACTTTCATGGCCGTTTTTTCATCAAAACCAGCCATGATTCTTTCGCTAAGTTCTCTGCCTTTCAGTTTTCCTGTGGACGATAATACAGCAATTTCCTTTTCATTCTTTGTACCTGCCCGCAATACGTAAGACATATGCTCGATAGAGCTCAATCCGGCTGCCATAACGTCCTGCATCGTAAGGGACGATGGAATATGTCCTGAAACTTTGTATCCTCTTTTTCTTGCCTGACGAACTGCTTCCAAAAACAATTCCGGTTTCATCGTATTGTCGGTGATTTTTACAAAATCAACTTTTAAACCATCCAGTGAATCCAGCGCTTTCGGAATTTCTTCGGCCGTGTCAATTTCAATATCTCCCAGCCAGACAGATTTGTAACCTTCAAGCTTCGGGCCTGATGTGAAAATCGTTGGACCAGAAAGTGTTCCCGCTTTGATTTCTTCACGCCATTGCAAAACACTATTGCTGATATCCGCGGAAGCATCACGAACCGTCGTGATGCCATGAGCCAGAAATAATGGTAGCAGGTTTTTGTTTTCCTGGATCAAAGCTTCGCCGCCGCCAAAGTGCATATGCATATCCCAAAGTCCCGGAATGGCATATTTTCCCTGACCAGAAACACTCCTTTCAGCCGTAACATTTGCGGCAGTTTTTTGATTATAAACGCCGGTAATGACATCTTTATCAACAGTAATATATTGATGAGGAATAATTTTTCCGGTTTTTACATCAATAATATTGACATCAGAAATGATCAGATCCGCTTTTATTTTTTGGGAAAATGATGAAAATGCAATCAGATTGATGAGGAGGCAAATGCATATCTTTTTCATAATAAACTATCGGAGTGAATTTAAATTATCAGTAAAAAGTCAGGAATGAATTGTTAAGTCACAAAATTACTTGTACCAAAATTAGTGTTATGGCACAGGTTAGCACTTTCATAGTACAGATTACTGATTTCTCCGGAAAGACAACGGCGTTTGTCCTGTGAATTTTTTAAAAAACCGTCCAAAGTAGGAAGTATCATTAAAACCCAGTCCAAAAGCGATTTCCTTGATATCAACATTTGTCAGGATCAGCATACGCTTGATTTCCAGCAAAATCCTGTCCCGGATATGTTCACCAGCCGTTTGTCCCGACTCTTTTTTACAAACTGTATTCAGATAATTTGCTGTGACGTGAAGTTTGTTAGCGTAAAATGCAACTTCGTTATGCTGTTGATAATTTTCATCCAGAAGTGATGCAAAATTTTGAAGCAATCTGTTCGGTTTCACGACATAAGAATCCTGATAACTTTCATCATACCAGCGCCTTAAAAGAGACAAAATGATAAGAAGTCTGTTTTGAATAATAGCATCCGTATAAGGTAAAGAAATTTTCAACTCCTTTTCCATTTGCCTGATTTCGGAGGTTAGCTGATCATAATATTCCTGATTGACAGGCAGAAATGGAATTGATTTTGTTTTAAAAAACGGGTTTTCAATTTTATAATTTTTAAGAAAATCAGCCGGGAAAAGAATTTGGTATCCGGTAGTTTCTGGTGAAAGATCCCAGTGATGCGCTTGTCCGGGCGCAAGAAAGAAAATAGTATAATCACTAACCTCATAATTTTCAAAATCAATGGTGTGTGTTCCGCTGCCCTTTTCAACAATCAAAAGCATGAAAAAATCATGTTTATGCGCTTCCCTTATCAACGGCATATTGATGGGCTGATGATGCATAATTCTAAAACCTTCTGTGGCGGCCGGAACCTGAATTATATTATCAATTCCCAAAGTTGGTAACATGGATCGATCAGGATTCAATTGAGGAAAAAATGATTATCATAAACTTACATACAAATCAGGAATTAGTTTACAAAAGAAGCAAGGGAGGGATAGTATGATAAAAAATTCAATGATTTTAAAAAAAAAGAAGCTTCCCTATAATGGGAAAGCTTCTTTGAAACTACTACTATACCAAATTTAACAAACACTTCTTTTTAATGTACTGATGAGGGATCTATCTTCGTTTTTCCTGGTCTTGTTATTAAAACGAACGGGACACAGAATAAAAACAGACATCCCAGGAAAAGAAATACGTCCATATAAGACAGCACTGTGGCTTGCTTGTAAACACTGTATTCTAGCATTTGATATCCACTTTTCAAAGCTACGTCAGGGGACATTCCTTTGCCCATAAAGTTTCTCTGTAAACCTTCAACACGTTGCTGCACAGCTGGATTATTGATATCCAGACGACTTACAAGATCGCTGCGGTGCTGCATATTTTGCCTGGCTATGTAAGTAGTAATTACCGCCACACCGAACGATCCCCCAAGCTGACGCATCATACCTGTAAATGCAGCACCTTCTCCAATTTCCCGACCTTTCAAAGTTGACAAAGCCAAAGTTGAAATAGGTACAAAAAGGAATCCCAAACCTGCTCCCCTGACGATCAGCATCCAGAAAAATGCATCTTTACTGGTGTCAGGAGTAAGTATATTGTAACCCCAGAAACTATATATAAAAAACACGACCATTCCGCCTGCTACCAGATATTGCTGCTTAACACCGCGCTGGATAAGTTGCCCGACAATGGGCATACAAAATGCTGTCACAAGCGCGGCGGGGACCATCAACATACCCGACTGTGTCGCTGTCCAGCCCAGTGTTGCCTGTGTGTAAAGCGGAATGATAAATGTTGAACCGTAAAGACCAAACCCTAATACAAATGATAGAACGGTCCCGACCATAAGATTACTATTTTTTAGTACTCTTAACGCCACAATCGGATTTTTGTAACTAAGCTCACGCCAGATAAAAAAGAAGAAGCCGAGCACTGCAAGGATTGAACAGATTACAATGATCTCGTCATTAAACCAGTCATCTTCCTGACCTTTTTCCAAAACGTATTGTAAAGATCCAACTGCAAGTGCCAACAGACCAATTCCCCACCAGTCAATTTCATTGGCTGATTTTTTCTCTGAATATTTTGGGCTGCGGATAAACTGCAATGTTAAAAGTGCAGCGATAATCCCTAATGGGATATTGATGTAAAAAATGTAAGGCCAGCTGTAATTATCTACAATGTATCCACCCAGCGGAGGACCTAACGTAGGACCAACAATAACACCTAAACCATAGATAGCCTGCGCCATTCCGCGTTTTTCGGGAGGATAACTTTCCGTAATTAAAGTTTGGGCAGTAACAAGTAATGCACCACCACCAAAACCCTGGATTAAACGGAAAAATACAAGTTCCCAGATATTATCCGAATTGCCGCAGCAAAAAGATGCTACTGTAAAAATGATGATCGAAGCGGCGAAATAATTCCGACGGCCAAATTGTTGTGAAAGCCAGCTTGTCATTGGTACTATGATTACGTTACCAATGGCATAAGCTGTAATTACCCAGCTCACTTCAGAAAGAGTTCCACCCAAATTCCCCCGCATATCATTCAAGGCCACGTTCACAATCGTCGTATCGACAATTTCCAGAAGCGCACACATTACGGCTGTGATTGTAATGATTACCCGTCGAAAGCCGTACTCTACCAGGGATGGTTGTAATTCCATATGCTAATTATTTTATTGATGAGAAGATAATCAGGTGAGTTTGCCGGGCAAACTCACCATTTAATTCCTGCATCTTAATCCAGCTCAACATCTACAAACACATTCATTCCAGGGCGCAGACGTTGAATAAATTCATCTCTGCTTTCTTTAAATTCTATACGAATCGGCAGACGCTGAACAACTTTTACAAAGTTACCACTTGCGTTATCAGGAGGCAATAGTGCAAAACGTGCTCCTGTTGCAGGAGAGAACGATGCTACTTTTGCTTCAAAAACGTGGTCAGGATATGCGTCAATATGCACTTTAACGTTCTGACCAAGTTTCATTTTTGTAAGCTGAGTTTCTTTAAAGTTTGCCACAACCCATGGCTGAGAACTTGCGATGATACTGAAAAGAGATTGTCCGGCCTGTAAATATTGTCCCAATTGCGCGTTCACTTTTGAAACGTGTCCGTCTGTTGGTGCAGTGATAATTGTGTATGACAAATTTAGTTTTGCATTGTCAATATCAGCCTGACGTGCCTTAATATTTGCATTAACAACACCTGTCTGGCGTGAAGTGGCAGCTGTTTGAGAAGTTGCTGCTTTTGCCTGACGTTGTGCTGCGTTTTTCTGAGAAATTAAAACCTGCAACTGACGTTCAGCCGTTTGTTTTGTTGCCAAAGCCTGTTCGTATTCCTGTTGTGTGATCGAGTGATCTTTGATCAGATTTTCATATCTCGCAAAATCCTGGTTCGCTCTCCATACACTTACTTTTGCCTGCTCAATTTGTGCTTCTGCAACTTCAACGTTAGCAACATAAGTGCTTCCGGTTGCTGCCGATGCCGTTGTTGTAGCATTTGCTACAACTAAATTTCCCTGAGAAGCATACAAATTAGCTTCTGCCTGTTCAAGCTTAATTTGCTGATCACGATTGTCAAGTACAATAAGCGTATCGCCTTTGTGAACCAGCTGGTTATCTTTTACTCTGATTTCTGTAATATATCCTGAAATACGTGGGATTACCGGGCTGATGTCAGCATCAACCTGTGCATCATCAGTTTCTTCATGGTGCAATCCGTGGTTGTATTTTGTATAACCCCAGGTTCCTCCCACAATAACAAGAACTGCCAGGATGATTGGGAAAGTGTAACTTTTCTTTTTAGGTGCTGGTTCGTTTGCAACGCCTGCTGTTTGATTGGTCTCCATAATCTTTGGAATAATATAATGTTAGAAAGTGCGAAGGAGCTGGCAAGATCCGCCGCTGTTAAAATTTGGTTAGTTAATAACTCCGGCTGTTTGTTCAAGCTTTTTGTAAGCCACGATCGCATCAGCTTTTGCAGCAGCATAGTTAATTTTAGACTGAACCTGCGCCACATCGGCATCAAGTAATTCAGTGGTAGTTACCAGGCTGTTGTCATATTTATTTTTTGTGATCCGGTAATTTTCAGTCGCCTGCTCTACCGCTTTTTCGTAAACCTCAATTTTCTTTTTACTTAACACATAATTGTAATAGGCAGTGTTAATGTCCAGATGCACACGGTCAAGTAAAATTTCTTCATTGGTTTTTAGCTGGTAAAGTCTTGTTTTGGCTTCCTCAATTTTCGAACCCGTTTTCCAAAGCGAAGCCAGATTGTAGCTAACCCCGATTCCTGCATTAAATGCATTTGGAACCGTAACAAAACCCGGAATACTTAGCGCAACATAACCACCAGTAAGGGCTACGCTTGGATAAAGATCAGATTTTGCAACGTGAATATCTGAGCCTGCAGCTTTCTGACGAACTGCGATGGCGGCCATATCTTTTCTGTGTGTGATTGCGGTTTGTTCCCAGTCCATTGCATTTCCCGCATCTTTCAGTACTTCAAAACTTGCTGAATCTGCCGCGATCGGGGTATCTTCCGGCAAGCCTAAAATCAGGTTCATGTTAATGGTTGTGATTTTCAAATCATTTTCAGCATCCATTAATGTTAATTGAACGTTAGATTCCTGCAACGTCGCTTTCAATAAATCGTTACGGGCGATAATTCCGTTTTTTTCTCGGTTTGTGAATTCCGTCACACGTTCATGTTCACGAACCAGGTTTTCCGCAACAAGATCAACCGATCTCTTTGCTTTATACAAATTACTATAAGCCATAATTGCGTTCTGGATCACGGCCTGACGATCCGTTTCTGCATCCAGTCTTGATGCTTCCTGCAAATATTTTGCAGATTCAAGGCTATATTTATATCGAAAACCTGAAAAAAGAGGTACCGAAGCACTAGCCATTCCATAAGCTACGGAGTTAACATGCAGTGAACTCATTCCTGTACTGCTTGTATCGCTTGACGACGATTTCAAATTAATATTCGGTGTATTTAATCTCAAATAAGAAGCCGAAACACTAAAACTTGGCAACTGGTTGTCTTTAATCTGGCGGATATTAAGTCCGGCCAAATCAACATTAGACTGACTTAATTTCAATTGTTTACTATTTTTCAGACTAAGCTCTACGGCTTCTTCCAGGGTAATATTCCGGATTGTCTGCCCGAAGGAATGGGAGGCGGAAGCGATCAGAATTAAACCGACTGCCACAAAAGCCATTCTTCTACTACTCGATGGTCTCATATGCTACTGTTGCTTTAAAGATACTTTTTAAGTGTTTGCTCAATTGTTTTTTCAGGGTTTTGTCAAATTCTTCCTGCCCTAACGATTCAAGATTATTTATTTTTCGATAAAAAGATTGTGTGGTAAGTACGTGGTTAACAGTTCCGTAAAGTGTTGCTGAAAGTAAGGAAACATCTATACCTTCTCTAAAATGTCCTTTAATCTGACCTTCACGAAGAATACTGTTGATTCCCTCCCAGTTTTTAAGTTTTAATTGATATATCAGATCCGATATCACCTGCGTACGTTCTTCACCTGAAAGCTGCTCGCGCAACATAATATTATGAAAGCACTGGTTTCCCAACAGGCGATCGATAACTCCGTCAATCAAAATATAAATTTTTTGAAGCGGCGAAAGATCCTCGTTAGAAACAATGTTTTCCATTCTTTCTGCCGATTCTACAAACCGTACTTCAAAAAGCGCCTCGATCAACTTCTCCTTTGAACCGAAATAATATGAAATCATCGAAACATTGATATCAGCTTCATGCGCGATATCGCGGATCGACGTCCCTGAAAAGCCTTTACCCGCAAAAAGCCTCTCCGCTACCTGAATAATCTGTAATTGTTTTGCGTTGTATTCCATTTCATCTGATCCTCAGCATATTAGTGATTAAATTTCAATTCTGTGCTGAATGATGTACAAATGTAATATGAGAAAAATTATAAATCAAACGTTTGTTTGATTTATCTAAACAAACGTTTGATTTATTCAAGCATTCATAGGATAAGTACCATTAAAATTATATTAAAGTATAAATCAACTAGGATATGAAATTTAACTGGGTTTACCCGGCTCCTCAAATTTCTGTGCCAGTTTACCTTTTAATTCACATCTCAACAATAATGTATACAAGTATCTGCTTAGGCTCAATTGAGAGATCGGCTATTAATCGATCTGGAAGATTTAGTTGTGGAAGTTTCGGCTTTTATTCCTAATACGGGAATTCGATAAAAATGTAAAATTTTTATAAATGCCGTGGTCAAAATGTAGCACAGTATGAACTGAATTATGAAAATTAATAGTACCAGCCAGAAACTGTCAATCGGGTACCAACCTTTATAATTCATCCATTCAATTATAGGACGCACCAAAAACATGACAAAAAATATGTGATACAAATAAATACCATATGTTTCCTGCCTGGGTTTAAGGATAAAAAAAGATGGCTTTTCCGGACAAATCCGTATCAGAAGGCAAAAAACTAAGACACCATAAATCTGATTAAAAAAACGCAGATTATTAAAGTAGAAGGTATTGTGGTTAATTAACAATGCGTAGGATTGTTTAGAAGCCAAGACAAAGGCAGCAACAATTAGACCAATTAGGACATCTATCCGCCATTTTTTTATTTTATCAATCAGTTTTTTCTCATTGATTAATATACCAAGCCAGACATAAAACGCAAAGGCAAAAAAGGCAGTAGTATGATCCTTTGTCTGACTACTCGGTGAAAATGTATAAAAAATCGTGATTAACAGAAGTAAGGAACCAAACCAGATTTTGTTCACAAATTTGTGAAATACAAGTATGACAATAAGAGCGATCAAATAGACGGGTATATACCAGTATGGCGAGTAAAAAAGTATATAAACAGCAATTTTAAAAGAACTTATGTTAGAATGCTTCATCAACTTTGCCACATCTCCATAAATTGACAAAAAGATTAGATAGATTGAAAAGGAGATCAGGTAAGGTATAATAATCACCTGAAGCCTCCGGATAAGAAATGTAATCGGCTTCACGACCTTTAATTGGTCAGCCAATAAGATCCCTGAAATCATAAAAAATGATATGACAGAGAACTTAAAGATCTGTTTGAAACCAATGTAAACCGCCAAATATTCTGGCCTAAAAAAAAGAGAAGTAAAAGCAATATTTCCAGGAAAAACATCTGTATGGGCCCATACAATTCCTGCCATCGAAAAAAAACGTATAAAATCAACAAACGGGTAAATTCTCTTATTACTATGCATGAGGAGGGTTTTGTCTTAGAAACCGCCTCATTAATCAGCATAGCCTATCGTTTGATGCGGGTTGACTAAATTTACAAATATCTTTTATAATATTTGCTATTATTTAACCCGGTTAGGATTTTCACTGACAAAAGCGCCCCATCCTCCTTTTTTCGATTTTTTGCTGCCAGCAGACGAAGCGGCCGCAGCCGGAGTATTTGCATGATAATGATGACAAATGGCAATCGCTATGCCATCTGTTGCATCCATAAATTCCTTGCTAAGTTCCATTTTCAGGATTTTTTCCAGCATGTAGGCAACCTGTTCTTTTGAAGCCGCTCCGCTCCCTGTCACAGACTGCTTTACTTTTTTAGGAGAATATTCAACAATTGGAATATCTCTTGCCAAGGCAGCGGCCATTGCAACACCTTGTGCCCTACCCAGTTTCAGCATGGATTGAGGGTTTTTTCCATAAAAAGGATCTTCAATGGCCATCTCATCGGGCAGGTAATCGTCGATCAATTGAGAGATACGTTCAAAGATTTTCTTCAACTTCAATTCATGGGTAGTATATTTGCTGAGATGAATCACACCATACTGAACCAACGTAATCTGTTGTCCTTTTACCGATATCACCCCATAACCCATTACCTGTGTTCCGGGATCAACTCCAATAATCACCTTTTCGGTAGCGTCGGCCTGCTGCATTTTTATCATGGTGCAAGATAAGCAACTCTCTTCTCCAAAAGAAAAAACAACCTGGCGAAAGCTTTTTTGGGTGGTCAAACTTGTAGTGACCTTATTGATCGTCAGCTACATTTATCACACTTTCGAAAATGAACAAAAAGGGATTCAGGATATTGGACTGGTGTATAAAACCATTTTTGCCGAAAATCATATTTTAATTATCTGCCTTATATTAATTCTGGTACCCGTAAACTGGGCATTGGAAAGTTTGAAATGGCAGCGATTGGCAAGAAAAGCAGTTCCAGTCAATTTCTGGGAAGCGTTTCGGGGCACTTTGACCGGACTCGCCATTGGCGTTGCAGCACCTGCCCAACTCGGCGATACCATAGGAAGAGTAGCTTCCCTCCGCTCCCACGACAGGTTGAAAGCAATCGGTGCTGCGCTGGTTTCCAACGGTATTCAATTCTACGTTTCTATCATCGGCGGTGGAACCGGCCTTCTCTGGGTTGGCGAAAAACTCGGACTTTCCCCTCTTGCAAAATCAGTTCTCAATACCTTACTTATTGTATTAATTATACTGGCGGTGCTGATCGTTTCGAGACGAAGAAAGTTGTCGGAATGGAAAACTGAAAGAGTATTTCTAAAAAAGCTTTTGTCTTATTTTGAAATAATAGGAAGATATAGTGCTACGGATCTTGCTGTGGCCACTGTGTTTGGTACGCTGCGTTATCTGGTTTTTCTGTCTCAATTTGTTCTGGTTTTATCGCTTTTCGATTTTGGACTGAGTTATGCAAATCTTTCAGCCTGCGCTGCGCTCATTTTTCTTGCCAAAACACTTATTCCTGCGGTCAATGTTTTGGGCGATCTCGGTTTGAGAGAATTCACAGCGCTATTCGTTTTTAAACAATACAATTTACCCGCCGAGCAAATCATTGCCGCCACATTTCTGGTATGGATAATCAACGTTCTTGGCCCGATACTCGTTGGAATTTTCTTAATATGGAAGTATAAATGGAAAGGCCTGAAATGAGCTTTGAAATTTTCATTTTCCCCGCTTTTTAACAAAAATAAAAATGTTTGAGCAATACATCGCTTCGTGGATGGTGCCCCTTTTATGGATTTTGATTTCGAGCTATGGATTTTTTACAATCCTATTATATGTACTCTGGAAATTCCTCCCTTCTGAAAACAAAAAACAAAGCAATACTTCTAATTTCTTATCTGTCATCATTCCCGTCCGTAACGAGCAGGACAATATTGAAAACCTGCTTAACGATCTTGAAAAGCAAAGTTTTCCATACGAGCGTTTTGAAGTATTGGTTGTAGACGACGGATCAAC